>CAZWIL010000286.1:0-2503 GCA_964634175.1 uncultured Vicinamibacteraceae bacterium | reverse complement strand
CTGAACCCAATCAATTCACCTTGCGTCACGCCACCACCGACCGCAAGAACAATGTACTGCTGTCCATCATGCATATACGTCATGGGAGAACCAGTCTGGGCGGCCGGAATATAGACTGCGCCCTTCTCCTCCCCAGTCGCTTTATCGTAAGCACGAAGCATCGCACCTCGCTCACCAGCAGGATTTGTAAACACACCACCCTCTCCGCTAATGACAAGTGTCTTCGTGGTGAGTGTGCCAATACCTCCCGAACTGCCTCCTGCCCCACCTGGCCGGCCAGTTCGCGGAATATCCAGCCCTTGCAGCGCCGGATGATTGCTCACAAAATCCGGCGTCTCACCATGAGCTATCTGCCACACAATCTCACCCGCGTTAAGGTCGATGGCCGTAATCCGCCCCCATGGCGGCTTCATCAACGGAAGGCCTCGAACCGTCAGGCGGGGTCCTCGACCGTTCACGTAATCCATGTCAGACCGATCGGGATCATTGACCAAGCCAATTGCACGCGACAAGGTATGGGAATACAAGTACATGATCCCAGTTTCCGGATCGTAGGATCCACCCGGCCAATTGGCACCGTTGGGGACAAATAACGTTCCCAGAAGCCCATCGTCACCCCTCGCGATCGGCGGCGTAAAGATCGGCCCCGTCTTAAACTGGGAAACAAATTCCAAGGCCTCAGCCCTCAATTCAGGGGTGAAGTCGATTAGTTCCTCTAACAAGAATCCTTGTCGCTCAAACGGCGGTGGCTTGGTCGGAAACGGTTGCGTTGGTGAATACCATTCACCTGGCACATTTCCAGACGGAACCGGTCGCTCTTCAATAGGCCAAACGGGCTCGCCTGTCAGGCGATCGAATACATACACCCAGCCTTGTTTCGTCGGTTGGGCCACTGCCTTAATCTCCATCCCGTCCACTGTGATATCGACGAGAATCGGCGGGCAGGGAACGTCATAATCCCAGATGGGATGATGAACAAACTGAAAATGCCATAACCGCCGGCCCGTCTCGAGGTCCACTGCGACTAAGCTTTCACCAAACAGGTTGTCTCCAGGACGATGGCCTCCGTAATAATCTCCCGTAGGTATCTCAATCGGTAAATACGCTATTCCTAACTCCTCATCCACGGTCAGATTCGTCCACACACCCGTGTTTCCGGTGTAAACCGCAGAATCGTTCAACCACGTATCTCGTCCAAACTCGCTGCTTTGCGGAATCGTGTGAAAAATCCACTTACGACTACCCGTGCGAACATCGAAACCGCGAATATAGCCTTTGATATTCTCTCGGCTCGGTGGCGCTCCTCCCCCTCGGTGGGCTGCGCCGACGACGACTACATCTCGCGCAACGATCGGCGCACCGTTCCAGCCAATCTCACCAGAGAGGGGATCAATATACTGATCATTGTTCTCCTTTAAATCGACAATTCCATTTGTGCCAAATTCCGGGATCGGCCGTCCCGTCGCGGCATCTAAACCAACTAGTTGGTAACCAATAGTGACAACAAATATTCGCTCATCGCCTTCTCCGTCCGTCCAATACCCAACGCCGCGACCAGACATCCGGCGAATCGCATTCGCACCACGCTCACCCTCATCAAGACGATAGACCCATACTAGTTCTCCAGTCCCAGCATCAAGCGCTACTACATCACGCCGGCTTCCAGCCGTCGTGTACAAAGTTCCGTCCACCATAAGGGGCGTAGCCTGATAGTTAAAGTCAGGATTCGGGCCCAAGTTAGCGGTGTTGAAACGCCAAGCCATCTCCAATTCATCAAAATTCTCAGCCGTAATTTGATCTAGCGGCGCATAACGCGTACTCCCTAGGTCACCTCCATAGGTGTGCCATTCTCCATTCACCGAACCCGTTTGCGCCTCAACCGTGTCTACAGAAATCGACAGAATACAAACCGCCGCCAACACCCACCAAACCGTTGTTAACACTGGTTTCATCAGGACTCTCCTGCTCTGTCTCACAGCCATCTTCACCCAGCCAATCATCCACGCCTCGTGCCGCATCTTCTATTCAATACTTTCCGAAAGCGACAATCGTACTGTCGCCCCCTCCGAACCTGTTCAAACGGCGCTACCGGTTCTGATGACCGCGCGTGCTCGGCGAAGAAAGATCGTGCGGTACGATGAAGCATGATCGAGCTAGTTCTCATGACTTGAGTACTTCTTTTCAGAACGTTAAATCTACGTGGTCCTGCGTAGCAACTCAAGCCGTATTCGTGGTAGCGCCGTCTAGTTCACTATCTTTACATTAGGCGCACGAGACTCCTCGTATTGCCTTTTTATGCGAGCCGCATCGAATCTCTGAAGTTGTCGCAGTGCGTGTGAAAAGGGTTACAAGCGAGACGCCTAGTGTCAGTATAGTATCGAGAGAATCAGGAGGGCGAAGATGGGACGAGGGCACCTAATCGCATTCGCGATAATCGTGGCGGGCGGCATGCTAGGGACCGCGTCTGCACAGGCGCAGCGCTTGACGGTTGCCGAAACCGTGA
>CAZWIL010000285.1:0-2505 GCA_964634175.1 uncultured Vicinamibacteraceae bacterium | reverse complement strand
TTGCGAGACCTTGAATTAAGTTCAAAGAATTAACCGCATTAGCGGCGAATCAAGCTCACCACTACCGTTAGCACTACACTCACAATAATCGAGGTCACTACTGGAAAGTAAACCGTCATACCACCGCGGCGATACACAAAGTCGCCCGGCAGTCTACCGAGAGGAACCCCGAGCCAGACCAGCGCTCCAATACCTGAAATAAGCAACCCAATCACCACCAGGGCTCTTCCAACCATAATTATTGAAAACTCCCGGTTGGTCTATTGTTCCTATTTAAATGAATTCAGAGCCCGCAAAGAAATATCCGACCTCAAAGGCCGCGGTTTCCAGCGCATCCGAACCATGCGTAGCATTTCGGTCTATGGATGATCCATACAGTCGACGTAACGTATCAGGCGCTGCTGCAATAGGGTCAGTTGCCCCCATCAGCGTTCGCCAACGAGAGATGGCAGATTCACCTTGCAACGCAAGAACCACCACTGGCCCAGACGACATAAAATCCGTCAGGCCAGAGAAAAACGGACGCGCATGATGGACTGCGTAGAATCCTTCTGCTTGACGTTTGGTCAAGCGAACCAAGCGCATTCCGGCGATGGTGAACCGTTCGTCCTCGATGCGTTTTATGATCACACCGGTTAAGCCGCGCTCAACGGCGTCCGGTTTAATAATCGCTAACGTACACTCCGCCCGCTCGGCTGTTGATTCTGTTTTCATGAATGTAAGGTTTCGACTCTGACAACTAGTTACTTGAGCGAGGCCATGATCTTGTCCAGCACTGGCTTCGGTGGGCGGATCGTGTCCACACCAAGCTTCGCAAGAGGTTCGTCTACCAAATTTAACTGGGTCAAGAAATCGTCTCGATCCGGTTCCAAATAAATAAGTCCCGTTGCATATTCACCACGTCGGCGCGTCTCAGTAAGAACCCGCATCGCCTGCAATTTATCCAAGGGGTTATAGTCCTCCTCCAACTTCTTCAGAAACAACTTCGAACCGTCATGCATCTCAACCTCTTGGGTTGTGCCTGGTTCATACTCCACTTCAATATCCTCGAAGAAAGGTACAAAACTGATCTCTTCAAGTGGATCGTCATGGTCCTTCGCATAGGCGTAGCTCTTGGTCGAACCTTGATGATCGTTAAATGTCACACATGGTGAGAGGACATCCAACATGACTGTTCCATGATGGCTGAGCGCAGCTTTAAGAATCGCGGACAGCTGTTTCTTGTCACCGGAGAACGACCGTGCGACAAATGTCGCGCCGAGTTCAATGGCCAATGCGCAAGTGTCTATCGGGGGAAGATCGTTGATTACGCCTGTCTTGAGGGCAGAACCTTGATCCGCTGTAGGTGAGAACTGCCCCTTGGTCAGACCGTAACACCCATTGTCCTCGATAATGTAGATAATCGGAAGATTACGCCGCATCAGGTGCACGAATTGACCGATTCCGATGGCACCGGTATCTCCGTCTCCGCTCACGCCTATCGCGATCAATTCCTTGTTCGCAAGCATGGCACCCGTCCCCACAGACGGCATGCGCCCATGCACTGCATTAAATCCATGGGAGGAGCCAAGAAAATATGCAGGACTCTTACTCGAGCAACCAATTCCTGAAAGTTTGATAACCCGCTCGGGATTAACACCCATTTCATAGCAGGCGCCAATAATCCTCTCAGAAATCGCATTGTGCCCACACCCTGCACAAAGTGTTGTCTTAGTGCCTCGATATTCCTTTGACTCAAGGCCAATTCGATTGAGACGCGGCTTCTTGGGAGCTGCCTTACCTGTATTCACAGTCATTCACCTTATTGACTTGACCTGACATTAGTTTCAACCAAACACCACCCGTCATTCACTGCCAACCCCAGACTGCCGAGGACCACGCCTAGTGTTAGCCGCAGCCTTCTTAACCCGATACCCTTCCTGAAGCAAAATTCCTTCCGTGACCGAACGAGCATCAATTGGGTCACCCGCATAATGCAGCACACTATACAACCGCGGTCCCAAATCAGTAGGAACGTCAAGCTTGATGAGAGTCATCATTTGCGCATCCCGGTTCTGCTCAACCACGTAAACGCGCTCGTGTCTTTGTATAAACGATGCCAGTGCGGTTCTAAATGGAAACCCACAAAGTCTGTAATACGACGTGTGCAGGTCATTTTCTTCCAATAATTGATCGCGAGACTCCACAATAGCCCAATGAGTCGTGCCATAGGCGATGATTCCGACACTGGCCTTCCGATTGATATCAACCACCGGTTCTGGCATCCAGTCACGAGCCGTCTCAAACTTACGAGCTAATCGATCCACGTTCTTTTGATAATCTTCGGGCCGCTCGCTGTACTGGGCCCATTCGTTGTGGCCAGAACCTCGCGTGAAGAACGCCGGCGTATCATCACCAGGAATTGTCCTGTAGGGAATCCCGTCGCCATCGACATCTCGGTAACGGCCAAATTTTCCGATTCGCTCCAGCACTTCACTATCGATTACCTTGCCACGATCCAACGGC
>CAZWIL010000284.1:0-2511 GCA_964634175.1 uncultured Vicinamibacteraceae bacterium | reverse complement strand
TGTAGTCACGATTCACCGAGCTCTCAATAATCTCTTCCTTGATACCTGGCCCCCTCGGATTCGGGTCACCATGAATCAATCGCACGATCGCAGCTTCATATCGCGGCAGTTGGCTGCTCACCATGAACTCAATCGTCTCACCTGGCTGCACGCTCAGTCGGTCAGCATAGCCAGCGATCCCCATTGACGCCAACCCTTCCTGGGGCGAGGAAATCTCTTGGGCACTTCCTTGAAACCCAACAAGCACAGCGAAACCTAACAACGTCCACAAACAGACTTTCTTTACGACCATGGTGTCCTCCCAGACGCAATTCCACAACATGTCATCACCGCGACCCTGACAACTGCCTTTGGCAGCCGCCATATCTTCACGCTTGGACAAGCCCATTCTACTCACAGTCGGAGATCCGAGCGACCAAAAGGTACGGCGCTTAGGGCTTGCTATCTTGCTGAAGCGAAACCCAGCGATCAACAGCGACGTCCGACCATGTCTCCTCTCGGCCATCGGGCCAGAGAACCCGAACGCGAACGGGTTCCGCTGAGGTTCCGAGCCCGAAAAGGACACGAGGGTCATGCGTCGACGCATAGCTGCCATCCGTATGAACCCGGCGCCAGAGCGGTGGTCCATCGACCTGATTAATCTCAATTCGCGCACCCAACATATGACGGGCCCCAACACTCGCCGACCCGACCAAACTGAGTCCTAACCAGTGATTACGGTTTCCGATGTCGTTCATGAAGAGACGCACCGGACCACTCGTGTTCGTTACGACCACATCAACATCGCCGTCGTTATCGACGTCACCGACGGCCGCGCCACGACTCACTTCAGGCAGTCCAAACGTCTCCCCTGCTCGGATGGTCACATCCTCGAACCGAACGTCGCCAATGTTGCGAAACAACTGATTCGGCTGGCCATACGGGTAAACCTCGTTGCGCTCTTCCACCCCCTCCACCAAAGGACGGCTTTCTGGAGGCAACCAGTTCCGAGTCACTCCCACAGCGCCATTGACCACCAAGTTATCTAACCGGCCGTCGTTATCAATATCGATCCACGCTGCACCAAATCCGGTGGACATCAAAGTCGGCGGACCGAGTCCGCTAGAGGCACTTCGGTCCACAAACAGTCCCGTTCCATCGTTCAGGTAAACGGTGTTGGTTTCAGTACTGAGATGAGTGACAAATAGGTCTTCATCACCGTCTCCGTCCACGTCACCTGCATCGACCCCCATCCCAGCCTCACGCTGGCCTTCGGCATTCACCGACGCACCTGAAAGTACTCCGTCATTACGAAACCGACCGTCGCGTTGATTGACCCAGAGTTGATTCTCTTCACCATCATTCGCTACGTAGATATCGAGCCACCCATCACCATTGAAATCGGCCGACGTCACTCCCAGCCCCGGTCCGAACTCACCTCCCACGAGCGCAGTCGCCGTCACATCGGCAAAGGTCCCATCGCCAAGGTTGCGATACAAGCGATCGGGTTGCGAGGGATAGACCTGAGGCGAACAGTAATCTGGAGCACCAGAAACGGTCGTGCATGTCCGACTGTTATCCACGTTGTACGACACATAATTCGCTACAAACAGATCCAGCCATCCGTCGCGATCGTAGTCAAGAAATGCCGCTGACACACTCCACTGTGGATCATCCGTGCCACTCTGTTGAGAGATATTCGTGAATGTTCCGTCTCCGTTGTTTCGAAATAATTGATTCGGTCCAAAATGGGTTAGATAGAGATCGACCCAACCATCGTTGTCGATATCCCCGGCCGCCACACCCATCCCATATCCATCGACCTTGAGCCCACTCTCCCCAGTGACTTCGGTAAAGCGCAACAGCCGTGAACCATCTGTTTGAACAGATAAATCGTTCCGATACAAGCTACCACTAAGCGGTAGTGGCCCTGGCGGTGGAAACAACGCCTCGCCGGTCCCCGAAGATTCGCCTAACATTTGAGCCTGCACAAAATAGGCATCAAGGTCACCGTCATTGTCGTAGTCGAACAACCCGACGCCACCCGTCATAATTTCTGGAAAATACACCTGCCCTGCGGCACCGTTAAAGTGGATAAAGTCAAGTCCACTCTCGACAGCTCTTTCGGTAAACCACGCCGATTCGTCGTCCTTGACGGCGGTGGCGGCTGAATCTGAAGAAACCTGACTCTCCTCGGCGTTTCGGCTCACGGTCGGCGACTGATCCATCCCACACGCGGTCTCAAGGATCATGGCAAACGTGCCACACGCGACGTAAATAATCGTACGACCGATTCTGCTGTTCATAACCATCCGATTGCAGTACAAAACCTGATACTAGCAAGGAGCGTTCAACGGGCTCAACCAATTTTCGCCCGTCTCTTTACAACACCAGACCCCCGCAATACCATTTGAGTGTAGCGCTTACTGACAATGAAAATACCTTCCATACTGACCATTCTTACCGTACTAACGGCAATCGGTGGTGTCGTGACGGCCGGGTGCACATCTTCGGATGACAATGCAACAGCTA
>CAZWIL010000283.1:1321-2521 GCA_964634175.1 uncultured Vicinamibacteraceae bacterium | reverse complement strand
TATGCGCGCCAACCGGAGTTACTCAGGGGCGGTTTATTAGCGTGGTGCATACATGCCTTCAGGAGCATCCAGAGCGCCGTCACGAAGTTGACTGGTTAGTGGTACTTGAAGCGCTAATGGATGCCTTCCCGTGTTCGGAATAGGTGTTTCACAGGTCCGTACACAATAGCCTTGACGCTAGTAGGCTGCGATAGAGGCCGCGCGGCGATGGCCCTGGTATCTGGGTGGAATTGAGGCGCAACATCGTTTACAACATTGACACATTTACATGACTATGCGTTTACAAAAATTTCATTTTTACACCATAAATACTGTGTTAATGTTGACTAGTGACGTTATGTGAACCAAAATGATAACACTGTAAATACACAAGAGGGGTATCATATTGGTTTTGAAAGAGGTTTCGACTCTGAATTCTGAACGGTGGCACGGCATCAAAAGGCCATATGACGACGATGCCGTTGCTCGGCTGCAAGGTAGTGTGAAGATCGATTACACGCTGGCTACTCGGGGAGCGAATAAGTTGTGGAGAGCTCTCCAGACTGAAGCGTATGTTGCGGCGTTGGGAGCTTTGACCGGGTCTCAGGCTGTCCAAATGGTGCGTGCTGGGTTGCAGGCGATCTACCTGTCTGGGTGGCAGGTTGCAGCGGATGCCAATTCAGCTGGCCAGACATATCCTGACCAAAGTCTCTACCCGGCGGACAGTGTTCCGAATGTAGTTCATCGAATTAATCGAGCTCTTCAAAGAGCCGACCAGGTTCAATGTTCTGGCGGTATGCCGGATAGGGACTGGTTCGTACCAATAGTGGCGGATGCTGAAGCGGGATTCGGTGGTGCATTGAATGCGTTTGAGTTAATGAAGTCCATGATTGAGGCTGGGGCCGCAGCAGTTCATTTTGAAGACCAAGTGGCTGCTGAGAAAAAGTGCGGCCATCTGGGAGGCAAAGTGTTGGTGCCAACGGCGCAGTTTATCCGGACGCTGATAGCTGCACGGTTGGCGGCGGATGTTCTTGATGTGCCGACTATTCTTGTAGCCCGGACGGATGCGCATTCAGCTAAGTTGTTGATGTCCGATATTGATCCGGCAGACAAGCCGTTCATTCTTAAGAATCGCACTCCTGAAGGATTCTTTCAATTAGATGGTGGAATAGACTGCGCAATCGCGCGGGCTCTTGCGTACGCTCCCTATGCTGACATGAT
>CAZWIL010000283.1:0-1221 GCA_964634175.1 uncultured Vicinamibacteraceae bacterium | reverse complement strand
GTCAAGTGTGAACCGTTTGCTGTGATGTCGTAGGTGTTCCATTTGCCGGCTGTCGATACCGTTTGTGCGGGGCCCGTCACCCCAACGATCGAGCCGGTTCGGCTGTCTGGATTGTCATGCTTGTCCGCGATGTTCACTTCGTAGGAACTATTGGCCCCGACATTGCCAGGGTCAGCACAGCGAATAAAGACACCACTGTTACTGGTGTCCGCCTCAATCCAATATTCGAAGGTCAATTGAAAGTCACTATATGATTCCGCGGTCACAAGGAATCCCGGCTCACCGTCACCCTGCACGGCGCCGTCAACGAGCTCCCACGTCGCATCGCCAAGGGTGTTCCATCCGTCGAGGGTAGAGCCGTCGAGGAGTGTCATCCACGAGTTGTCAGATTGACGGAACGCTTCGGTCGAGGAGTCAGTACCACCCACGCCGATAAGAATAAGAGTTGCAATAGCCAAAAGTGATCGCGCCATATCAAACCTCCCAAGTGTTCGGATTGTAGCTAATTTCTGGTGTTGATCATCACGATCTTGCCTGTTTTACCGTTGATCTGGATCTCTTTCGTTCTGACGCCAATGTTGAATAGACGGAAAGATAGCCTAGGCAGCTTGCCTCTTCTCCGACCGTAACTGGTAGCCAACGGCCGGAGAAGAGGGTTGAGCGTTATAGACGAATATGGAAGAAACGTCTATCTGCGGCCACGCCCCTCGACGCTTGATGCACCTGCTTGTTCGTCTGTGAAGACGGGTGTGATGTCGAAAGTAAGGACGTCGCCCCATTCTGCGGCATGGACATAGACCGTCTCCGGTTTGTCCGTTTCAACTACCAGCCATCCATGGCCAGACCCTGGTCCATGCCAACGACCAAGTAATGTTGCGCCCTCTGGCAGCGCCCCAGCGCCTTCAAGAAATCGGCTGTGCGCCTTGTCGTAAGTATCTGTTGCGACTCTCCACTCCATCATATAAAGCATTTCTCGCACTCCTTGTAGCTTAGAAAAGTTTATTAACTCATTGCCACGGTTGGCAGCGATAGTTTACTCAAAATATGGTTCCTGGCATGCGGTGCTAAGCTACGGCCGTGTGCCTCCGCCGGGCAACATACTCTTGCGCGGAAGGGACACCTGGTTCATCATGGAGCATCTAGCCCATGTACCAGGAGGGATGATGAACTATCGATATGTTGCTGTGGGAGTTACCGTCGGAGCTCTTATGGTACTGACGC
>CAZWIL010000282.1:0-2527 GCA_964634175.1 uncultured Vicinamibacteraceae bacterium | reverse complement strand
ATCGAAATCCAGAGAGATCGCATCATCGTAGCCACCGGAAGCGCAGCCGCCCTCGGAATTCTCAAGATTCAATTACCTGGACGTGCGCCGCTTGCCACACGTGCGTTTTTAGCAGGACACCCCATAAACCCTAAATCAGTTTTTCAATCTCAATCGGCATGAGTTCAACGGTCCGACACGCCGCATTAGAAATCCTCAGAAAAATCAGGTCTCAACGATTAGATCTCGCAAATGCCCAGGCTGAGATTCGGCCGAGGCTCGTTGATAAGCGCGACCGCGCATTGGCAACCGAGATTGTCGTCGGAACACTCCGATGGAGAGCGAAGCTCGACTTCGTCATTCAAAGCGCATCTTCACGGCCGTTACGCCGTATTGACGCTGACCTTCTTGATTTGCTTCGACTTTCTGCTTATCAATTACTTGATTTGGACCGCGTCCCTGCACACGCGGTGGTTTATGAAGCCGTTAATCTTGCTACTGTCCTGGGCAAGAAAAGCGCCGCGCCTTTCATTAATGCCGTCCTCCGAACGATCGAACGGGAAATGGAATCTATAAAACTACCTTCACAACCGACTGACACTCAGCAGACCGAGCGGACTAATGCCTTGGACTACTTGAGCATCACCCAATCTCATCCAAGATGGCTCATGGAACGGTGGTGCGACAGATACGGTGTGGATGCGACAATCATGTGGACAGTCTTTAACAACACTGTGGCGCCAACTACGTTGCGCGTCAACACACTAAAACGCTCGACGCCTCAGCTCGCCGAGGAATTGCTCGACTATGCCGTCGAGACTCGCCCATCAATGTGGAGTCCCCATGCGCTAATCGTCACCAGAGGAAACCCCCAAGATACTCCACTGGCCTCACAGGGTCTATTTTGGATACAAGACGAAGCGTCACAAGTAATCGGGGAACTAGTCACGGCACAACCAGGCAGCCAAATCCTTGACGCCTGTGCTGCACCTGGCGGGAAAGCGCTCATAATAGCCACGCGTATGAAAGATCGAGGACTCGTGATCGCCGGGGACGTTCGCCGCGGTCGAACGAAACTACTCGCAAACAGATTCGAAAAATATCGAAGCCAATCGACAAAAATCGTCCATTCGGACGGCCGCGCTTTACCCTTTCTGCCTGTCATGCAGTGGGTCGTTGTAGACGCACCATGTTCGGGCCTTGGAACATTACGGCGCGATCCGGACATTCGTTGGAAACGTACCGCGGAAGATCTTGCTCCGTTCGCAAAGCTACAGGCAGAGCTTCTTCAGGAAGCAACCCGAGCAGTCGAACCCGGAGGACGGATTCTGTATTCAACTTGTTCCAGTGAACCCGAGGAAAACGAACACGTGGTCGGCCAGTTCCTCGAGACGAATCCACAATTCGTCATCGAACGACCAGCGAACCCACAGATCGGTCCCTTGATTGACGAAGACGGTTTTCTTCGAACGCTTCCCCATCGGGACGGATTAGAGGCATTTTTCGCTGCACAGCTAAAACACGAAACCGCTTGAATCTTGTGTGGAATAAGCACTTCCTCTACAATTTAAAGTCGGATGGCGGCAAAGTCGCCCCTTAAGAAATGGGCCCTTGGAGTCGGTAGGACTGTTGTGCTCCTAGGTGCACTTGGAGCCACCTTTGGGCTATTTGCACTGTTAGCCCTCCAAATCGCCCTGGAGACTCGAGAAGTTGACGTTCCCAACCTAAGAGGCCTGACTCCAGAGGAAGCACAGGTTGTTCTAGTTAACGCCGGGTTGAACCTGCGGACGGAACCGATTCGCCGGGTACACGAAACGATCACTATGGGCCGAATAGCCGAGCAGGATCCGATGCCTGGCTTAACCACTCGGAGCCAGCGGAGCGTCACGACATGGCTCAGTTCAGGTTCTACACCGGATTCCCTGCCAGGCTTAATAGGCGCCTCTGAGCAAGCTGCCAGGCTTAGCCTTGCGGACAATTCGTTCTCGCTGACTGAATTAGCAGAAATCAGGTCGAATCGTTACCCAGTTGATGCTGTAGTTGCTCAAGAAGGACTATCTGGCAATTCCGGACAGCGCGTCTCTCTCCTAGTAAACCGAGGTGAACGAGGGCGAACATTTGTTATGCCCGACCTAATTGGAATCGCCAGCCAAACAGCGTCGTCCGTTTTACGATCACGGGGCTTCAGAATCACAGTCGTTGATGACCATCTTTATCCCGGTGTTCCAACTGGAATCATTCTCCGCCAATCCCCAGAGGCTGGTTTTCAAATTGCTCCGGGTGAGTCAATCTCTCTGGAGGTCAGCCAATGACACTTCAAATAGCGCCTTCAATTCTCTCGGCTGATTTTGGCAATCTCGCCCAAGCGATTGCAGACGTTGAACGAGGAGGAGCGGATCTGATTCACATTGATGTGATGGACGGTCGTTTCGTTCCGAATATCACTATTGGGATCCCGATAGTAGCCGCCCTCAGAGCGGTGACCACACTGCCCCTTGATGTCCATCTTATGATTATCGAGCCCGACCGTCACATCAAGTCGTTCGCA
>CAZWIL010000281.1:1412-2530 GCA_964634175.1 uncultured Vicinamibacteraceae bacterium | reverse complement strand
GGCCGTAGCTCTCGCGACAGGAATGGTCTGTCTGGCTGACGGCAGCGACATGGGCGGCTCAATTCGAAACCCAGCGAGTTTTTGTAACGTAGTTGGTCTCCGCCCTTCACCGGGTCAAGTCCCAGTGTGGCCAAATCGAACCGCGTGGTTTCCCAGTCCATCCGTTGCTGGTCCTATGGCGCGAACAGTTTCAGACGTTAGACTCATGCTCAAAGCCATAGTGGGTGCGGACCCTCGAGATCCTCTGTCATTTGATGACTCCACCGCAGTAGCTTCCTCGCGCCGAGACCTAACCGACATTCGGATTGCATGGAGTCAAAACTTAGGTGAATTACCTGTAGAACCTGCCGTGACAGCCGTTCTTGAGAATCAACGCGCAACATTTGAACAACTTGGTTGCCTCGTCGAAGATGCGACCCCAGACCTATCTAACGCTGATGACATTTTTCGCACTTGGCGAGCTTGGTATTACGAACTTGAGTACGGCGCACTTCTTAGGTCACATCGATCACAACTTAAAGACACTGTCATTTGGAACATTGAAGCCGGTCAGCGCCTAAGTGGGGTTCAACTTGGCAACATGGCACGTCAACACGCAGAACTCCATCACAGGATGAACAGTTTCATGGAAACCTATGAATTTCTCGTACTGCCGGTCACCCAAGTAACGCCGTTTGACGTTAAGAAACCCTACATCACAGAAATCAATGGCACGAAGATGACGACCTATCTCGATTGGATGCGGTCGTGCTACTACATTTCCGTAACGGGACTTCCAGCAATCTCAGTACCTTGTGGCTTCACTTCCGACGGTCTACCCGTCGGTATTCAAATTGTTGGTCGGCATCGCCACGATATTGGGCTGCTGCAAATGGCTCATGCCTTCGAACAAGCTACTGGATTCTGGCGACAGCGTCCGCCAATAGTTCACGCCGAAAGAGACAACGAAAACTCTAAATGAACCACCGCCATAGATGTCGCCAAACACCTTTATCTGACTGACTTCTGGAACTGTCATACCCAGACATGATAAAAGCATCGTCATGTACCGCTATCTGTTGACCTGCGGAGTTCTGGTATTCAGCCTCTTCAACGGGACTACCAATGGCTATGCACAG
>CAZWIL010000281.1:0-1312 GCA_964634175.1 uncultured Vicinamibacteraceae bacterium | reverse complement strand
ACGCGGTACGCGACGTTGGCATCACCGATGGCACGATCGTCGCCATCTCAGAAATCCCAATCGAAGCACCAGAGATTATCGACGCAAGTGGCTTGGTCCTAGCTCCAGGTTTTATCGACCTGCACGCACACGGGCAAGACGCAGTGAGCAACCGTCTCCAAGCGCTGGACGGCGTCACTACTGCTCTCGAACTCGAGCTCGGGGTTTATCCGGTCGCTAATTGGATAGCGTCACGGGAAGGTAATGCAGTCATCCATTACGGCGCCTCGGTCGGTCATCTGGGTGCCCGAATGAAGCTTTTCCACGATGCAGACCTCGGCAGTTGGGCGACGCTGAGTCCAGAGCGTACGGACCTGCTGACATTTTCAGATTTTGAAGAGAAGGACACAACCGAAGAAGAGCGGGCTCGGTTGAAAGAACTCATGGCTCTCGGACTCGATGAGGGTGGCCTCGGCTTCGGTCTGGGTATTACCTACACGCCTGGTGCGTCACGGTCAGAGATTTTTGAGCTATTTGAGTTGGCAAGTGACCGAGACGTCCCGCTTTTTGTGCACACGCGTGGGCGTAACTCTGGAGGTGCCCTCGGATCTTTTCAGGAAGGTATTGCTAATGCCGCGGCCACCGGAGCGTCGCTGCACTTCGTGCACCTGAACAGTAGTTCCGGCGAGTTGGCTCCTACCGTTTTATCGCTCATTCGTGGCGCGCGCGACCGCGGTATCGATATTACGACCGAAGCCTATCCCTATACCGCAGGATCGACCCGGATCGAATCAGCTTCATACGATAGTTGGGTCGGCCGTGAAGACGCTGCCTTTAACAGCCTGCTCTGGCCAGCCACCGGCGAGCGTCTCACCGCAGAAAGCTTCGCGCGCTATCGGGAAGAAGGCGGCTGGGTCATTAGCGGCAATCGTAGCGAGGAAACGAACGCTTGGATCGTGGCGCAACCCGACGTCATGGTAGCAAGCGACGGTATTCCTTTCTTGTACGGACCGGCACACCCGCGAGGATCTGGTACCTTCTCTCGAATCCTCGGCTACTACTCGCGCGACCAACAAACCCTTAGCCTGATGGATGCCCTAAAGAAAATGACGTTGCTTCCCGCGCAACGACTGGAAAATATCGCGCCGGTAATGCGCAACAAGGGCCGCATCCGACTAGGCGCCGACGCCGATATCACGCTCTTCGACCCGGATATGGTCCTGGACCGCTCTACCTACGAACAAGGTGACATTCCGTCACAAGGAATCGTGCATGTGCTAGTGTCCGGCACATTCGTCGTTCGTAACAGCGAACTTATAGAAGGGATCTTTCC
>CAZWIL010000280.1:0-2539 GCA_964634175.1 uncultured Vicinamibacteraceae bacterium | reverse complement strand
ATCATGGTGGTCGTCGTGGTCGTCGTGGTCGTCGTGGTCGTCGTGGTCGTCATGGTCGTCATGGTCATCATGATCGCCATGGTCACCATGCAGGGCGCCGTGAAACTCACCGGCTTCGGGTACGCCGAAACGCCCATCTTCAAACGTGACGCCGCCGGAGAAGAAGAAGTGGTCGGAAACGTAGCCGATACCAGCGCGTCCATTCGCTGACTGCGTCTTGGAATTCTCAACCCTGCCTTCGGGCGAATTGTAATCACCGGTCCGACGAAAACTACCACCACCCCAGATATATAGTGGGCCGTTTCCATGCACCATGTTGGCGCCGGTTCCCGCCTGGTCATTGGCTGTGCCACCGTCAATATTAAACTGGCCTCTGGTGCCTGCGACGTTCAGGTTTCTGAACGCTTCACCCGGTGTGATCGCATTGACCACCCCACCCACTGCGTTCGACCCGTAGAGCAACGTTGCCGGACCGCGCACGAGTTCAATACGGTCCAGGCTATTGGGATCAGTCCCCACACCGTGATCGGCTGACGAACTCGATAGGTCTCCCGTTCCGATACCATCTTCCATCATCAATACCCGATCGCCATCGAACCCGCGGATAATCGGGCGTGAGGAACCCGGTCCAAACGCTCGCGTTGAGACCCCCGGAAGACTATCGAGCAGTTCCGCGACGGTCCCAGCCGGATCTGTCGCTATATCGAAGGAGTCGACGGTATCTGTGGCATTGAAGGCTTCAAATGTCGTGCTCTGTCCGCCCGAGACTGACGTCGTCACAGTGATGTCTTCGTGAACCGCCGATAAACCTAGCGACAGTGTAAGCGTTACCACTTGCCCTGGTTCCACGACGACGACCTGCCGTTGAGCCGTTAAGTGTTCCCGTTGGGCGAGGATAGAATAGGTTCCAGCCGGGACTTCTTGTATGAGGAATTGTCCCTCTTCGTCGGTTAACGTCACCCGGTCAGTGCCGATTACTAAGACAGTTGCGCCATGAACATTTTCACCACTTTCCGCAAACGTCACCGTGCCTTCGAGGCGAGCCGTGTCGTCCTGTGCGAGTACTACTGAGGCCGTGAACAGCGAAATTACCCAACTTGTGATGACCCCACACCAAAAATTTTTTATCTGCGTATTTGAAAACATAAGTTTCTTTCATTGTGACTAACGTGTGAACAATCGCAGTCGCTTTGGTGCACCCACAAAGTGGGGCGTCCATGGTGGTTCTACGAAAAAATGAATTCAGTGAAAGAAACTAGGCGGGTGGGGCTCTGGCGGGTGCCGTTGACAGAGGGACAGAGTTGACCCGATCGATAACGGTACTGTCGCGTCTGACAGTTGGTTTCAAGTGCTCTGCGAACGCCAAAGCGTCCGCAAGAACAGCGGAGTCATTCTGTCGCAATTGACAGAGTGTGCACTCCTCGTCGCTGGCATCATGTAGATCGTGTGCTACCGGTGCAACGAGGAGCGTTGCGACCAATAACGTTGCGAAACTGATGTGTCGACTGATTCGTGCTAGAGAAACAAACATCTATTTATTATTGTTACACAAATCTTCTCGGTGTGCGCAATGGCCAGTTCCGGGTCGTAAAATGCGACCGACCCGGAGTTCCAGCGAGGCCTCTCGTTTAGCTAAAAAGCGCGCGCACCCGATCCTTCGGTCGACCAATGATGGCAGTGTCGTCGGTGACGATAAGGGGGCGCTGTAGTAACTGTTTGTGCTTCACGAGAATGTTGATGACCTGATCGTCGGTGGCCACATCAGCCTCCCCGAGTTCAAGTTTCTTGAACTTTGAGTCGCGACGGACGAGTGCCGTCGGGGGATCTTCGAGTTTGGTGATGATCTGCCGCAGGGTGTTCGCATCTGGAGGAGACTGAATATAGTTCACCTCTTCGAATTCCACGCCCAGTTCCTCAGCAATGCGCACGGCATTGACCGATGAATTTCAATGCTTGTTATGAAAAATCTGAACTTTCGCCATTCCTTAATCATACGCTGGCTCGTTCCCTCTTGATAACCATGACTCACCCGTACGGAACAACTGGCAAGCGTGATCCCTTGGTCACGGGTTGTTTGTTTAATAACGGAAGGCTACTGCACTGCTGTTGCCAGTCGGGTCAAAGTGTCTGCCAGTGCCTGGAGCCGACTTTGGCTGCGGCTACTCATGGTTTCTCCCACCCGTTCCATGTCAGACGCAGCGGTCGCCAACTCTTCGGTGAGCCCTGACTCATTGTTTCCGGCGAGGGCGGCGTCGGCACGGTCCAAAAGTCGTGACACGAACGACCGCCGCTCTGGAGTCAGCGTGTCGGTGCGGCCCAGTTGATCAAGGTAGGCCCGTGCGATGACCGGTCGGTTTGGCCACTCGACCCGCCGCTGGTCCTGCGCGTTGAATGTGGCGGGTGCCACGGTCGAGGCGGCGCCGATTTCGTTCTCGGTGATGAACTCACTCGGGAGTAGCTCCAGAACGTCGAGACCGCGGACAATCTCGGTGCTGTAGATGAACCCGCGATACCAGTAGGCCGACCAATAGCCAGCGAG
>CAZWIL010000279.1:0-2542 GCA_964634175.1 uncultured Vicinamibacteraceae bacterium | reverse complement strand
TGCCAGAGTCAGAGTTGGCAGTCTTTCGCAATAGTCAGGTTGGATTTGTCTTTCAAGACCACTTGTTACTCCCTCAGTGTACCGTGCTCGAAAATGTTCTTCTGCCCACGCTGGTAGCGCCGGCGGACGCCAGTATCAGGGAACGTGCTGTTGAACTGATCGACCAAGTAGGGCTTAAACCTAGACTGGAACATCGGCCGGGGGAATTGTCTGGTGGAGAACGACAGCGCGTTGCTTTGGCCCGGGCGTTGATCCGACAGCCACAGTTGTTACTGTGTGATGAACCGACAGGAAATTTGGACCGTGAGTCGGCCGATACGGTGTCCTCTTTGCTCTTCGATTTGCACAGGCAACGACAGGCAATTCTTGTCGTGGTAACTCACAACGTCGTACTGGCGCAGCGCTGTGCGAGGCAGTACCAATTGACTGAACGAACTTTGGGGCCAGTGTCACTGTAACCCATGACAATTCAGGCACTTATTCGCCGCAACCTGTTGCACTTCTGGCGGACCAATCTGGCCGTGGTGGTTGGCGTCGGTGTTGCTGTTGCCGTGCTGGCAGGCGCATTACTTGTTGGGTCGTCAGTGCGAGCCAGCCTGCAAAGTTTGGCTCTTGAGCGATTGGGTTCGGTGGATATCGTTGTTACAAGTGCCAGTTTCGTTCAAGAGTCTCTTGCCGAGAAAGTATTGGATACCGGTTCCACACGAGAATGGTTCGGCGGGGCTGTTCCGATTATCGCGGTTGAGGGTTTTGTGACCCACCAAGAGAGCGGTCGTCGTGCGTCCGGAGTTCAGGTTTATGGTGTCGATGAACGGTTCTGGGACTTCCATAAACAAAACACGGAGTCGCTCACTTTGGAGCGGAACCGTGTTTTTGTGAGTGAAGGACTGGCCAGTGAACTGGGTGTGACGGTTGACGACAGCGTCTTAGTTCGAGTGGAACTCCCGTCAGCTATTCCGATCAGTTCGTTGCACGGACGGCGCGACGATTTAGGTCGGACACTTCGACTTGGAATAGAGCGTGTTCTTCCGCCTGAGGCAGAGGGCGAGTTTTCGTTTCGTCCCCAACAGGGACGGGCACGATCAGTTTTTGTTTCCTTGACTCGGTTGCAACAAGCCCTTGAGCAAGAAGGACGAGTCAACACGGTTCTTCTCGGTGTTGGCGACCTCACGAGTGGTGGTTCGGTTGAGGCGGCTACTAGACTAACCGCCGCTGAGTCTGCTGTGCGATCGGCCGCATCGTTGGATGACATTGGCTTGAGGGTACGGGTTGTTGCGGATCGCAACGAATTGGCAGTTGAAGCGGTTGGCGGGTTGGTCAATGAAACGACAGCTCAAGCGGTTGGTTCCGTTGCTGAGGCGAGTGGCATCGAAATGAAACCGGTCTTGACTTACTTGGTTAACAAATTGATACGCGGTGACCGGATAATGCCGTACTCCCTCGTGTCGGCCATTGACCTTGAGCTTGTCAGCGACCAGTCAGGTGATTTTACGAACAGTGAGAATAGTGCTGTTCCGCTGGTGCTGAATGAATGGGCAGCCGATGACTTGAGTGTCTCCGAAGGTGATTTCGTCGAATTCGAGTATTTCGTTTGGGAAGATGAGGGCCGACTTGTTACCCATGATGCGAGTTTCCGTGTAGCCGACGTCGTACCGATTGCTGGTGCCGCAGGTGACTCGAGCTTAGCTCCGGATTATCCAGGGATCACGGAGGCAGTTGACCTCACCGGGTGGGACCCTCCGTTTGAGATTGATTTGGGACTCATTCGGCCACAGGATGAAGATTATTGGGACGAATATCGAACTACACCAAAAGCTTTTATCCCACTGGAAACAGGCCAACAGTTATGGGAATCGCGCTGGGGTTCTTTGACGTCGATTCGTCTTAAACCAACCGGAGACTTGGAAGTCGCAGCGGAGCAGTTCGGTCGAGACCTTCTAGCTGTTGTGGATCCAGTCGCGGCAGGATTCGTCGTCTATCCGGCTAGAGCGCTGGCTGTGGAATCGTCTGTGGGTGCGACCGACTTTGGCCTGTATTTTATTTATTTCAGTTTTTTTCTTGTCGTTTCTGCACTGCTGCTGGCGAGTCTTTTTTTTCGTTTGGGTGTGGAGCAGCGATTAGCGGAAATTGGTTTACTGCGCGCTGCTGGTTTCTCGAATAAAACGATCTGGAAAATTTTTAGTAGGGAAGCTTTATTACTGTCTGTGATGGGAAGCCTCATTGGCGTGGTTGGGGCAGTTGTTTATGCGGAATTCATCATGTGGGGACTTAGGACATGGTGGGTTGACGCGGTTGGAACCACCAGGCTCACTCTTTTTGTTTCCCCATTAGCTCTAATGTCTGGGGCGCTTGGAGGTGTTTTTGCTGCGTTTCTGTCGATCGCTTTGACCCTGCGGTCGCTTAGTCCAGTATCTCCACGAAGTCTGTTGTCCGGAATACTTACAGAGAATACGTTTTCAGGAAATCCTAGCTCTCGGTCACGTCTTGTTACTCTTGCGGTGGGCCTGTCTTGTCTCGGGATTGGTTTGATTGTGGCTTCGAC
>CAZWIL010000278.1:0-2576 GCA_964634175.1 uncultured Vicinamibacteraceae bacterium | reverse complement strand
TTCGGCAGCGAATCATGGTTTGCGGCGAGGTCGATTGCATCCGCGGGGCCGCATGCAATCAGACAAACGGGAATCACGATGGGTAGAATCGCAATGGTCACACTACGTCGCCGCCACCGTGTAACAGCGAACTTCACACGCTCACAATACTTGAGTTGGACGGTCGTCGTCCATCGTTGGAGAGACATTGGTGACCGGCCGGTCGCAGATGACTCACTGACTGAGTCGAACCCGTGATGGATACCGTCGGCGATTGTTCCATGGTCTCGACACGCTGTTCTACCGAGTGCTTCGAGCTGTCTAACCGGAGCAACCAATGGCTCCTCTCCATAATTTGGTCCAGGAGTGGAACACCATACACCCTCGCTCACCCCCGTTCCCGTTGAACCACCCGACGCTTCGTGCTAACTTAACTTGAGCGATTTATTCTAAGCGGGGGAGGTAACTGATGCGAGGATACCGAGCAGTGGAGAACCGCTCTTGATTCACCCAGTGACATCCAGAATCGGACTTCTCGGCTTTCATTATGTTTCTTTATGTCTCTGTCTAATTCTGACCGCCTGTGCGTCAGTGCCTGTCGCGTGGATAGATGTACCGCTGGCGGACCATGTCTACTATGAAACCCGTCCTACTTACCGGACGGACCAGATAGAAATTCCAGTTCCTGCCAACTCGGACCTGGAATACATGCTGGAGATGAAACACGGTCACTCAGTGTCTTATGAGTGGCGATCGACAGACATCTCAAACCCTGAACTGCTTCTTGCGGAATTTCATGGCCACACGGTCAGAGATTCTGAAGAGCCTGGAAATGTCATGTTTTTCAAGCAAGGCCGTGGCGAGACATCAAATGGCTATCTGGTCGCACCTTTTGACGGCGTACATGGGTGGTATTTTTCGAACGAAACAGATAGTGATATCAACATCACTCTTTCACTGTCCGGTTTCTACACAATCCCATGACTCATTGAGCGCAAGCTCGGTGTAACCCCCGCCCCGACTTTTTACCCTAGGGGGGAAAATTGACAGGCCCCGTTGAACGGTCCTCTGGAGAGAGGTGGGATAGCGTGCTGAGGCGAAGGAGTAATCGCACATGCCACAACCTAGCGGCGCCAGAGGCTTCGATGTTGAAGGGCACCTTCTTTCCGTAGTGCGCTCCGTGTCGTCATTGCTGCGCGACGCGCGTGGCGCGCATGCGGTTACTCTCGCGCGTAGCTACGCGACGACGGTCGATAGCTTGTGGGATGCCGTGACCAACGGCACGCGAATTCCACGTTGGTTTATGCCGATTACGGGTGAATTCAGACTTGGTGGGCGTTATCAATTGGAGGGCAACGCGAGCGGCGTGGTCACAGCGTGCGACCGACCGTTGCATCTCGCAATCACCTGGGAGTTTGGCGGAGACGTTAGCTGGGTTGAGGTGGGTTTTTCGGATGATGCAGTCGGCCACGCGCGACTGACACTTACTCACATTTCGTATATGTCTGACCATTGGGACACCTATGGACCAGGTGCGGTCGGCGTTGGTTGGGAGATGGGTCTCATGGGGCTGGCGCTATATCTCAAGAGTCCTAATGAGCTAAAACTGGATGAAGCTGAGTTTGCGGTTTCACCGGATGGAAAAGCGTTTATCGCCGGGAGTAGTGAGGCGTGGGGTAACGCGGCAGTCGCTGGCGGAACCGCGCCGCACGATGCTCATGCTGCAGCACGCCGCACGACTGCGTTCTATACCGGCGAATCGATTGGTCCTGCCTGATGGACAAGCGGGAAAACACCACGCATCGAGTTTGGCAGCGTCACTCATCTGACACGCGCCAAAATCTCTGAAATCTCCCGAAGGAGTTTCGGCCACGCCTGACGGCGTCCCGCAGGATGAAATGCAGGCGCTTAAGTGGATCGTCATCGCCGAGAACGGCCTTCAAGGACTCGTTGGTCAAGACTACGTGGTTGGTCGAGACGCCGTGGTCCGTGAATCAGTAGACGGAGTGTTGCAGACAGCAATCCGAATGCGTAATGACCTAGTAAAGCGACTGATTCCAGAACAGGTTTCCGACGCAGAGCGACTTGTTGCCGACTGGCGGCGTTCAGGTTTGGCGCCCTAAGCCCGTCCGTCACATATCTCTAATTTCCTTAATTTTTTCGCGTGGTTGGGTATTTTTTAGAAAAGGATTTCGAAAAAACCACCCATTTGGCAGAATTAAACTCACCCACCAGGCGCTGGCGGTCATCCGACTGATGTGAGCACGGCGGCCGCGTTCGCCCGAAAGCACTCCGCACACGAGCGATAGCGCCGACAATACGAGACATCGAGGCCGGCCTGTTTCGAGATGATGTGGGTTCGTGTCTCGAACCGATTCGTCGCGAGTTTGACGCACGTGACTTCCCGCAGGAGCTTCGCGCCCCCGTGTATCGCGTTCGCCTCATAATGCAGCGGCGACGCGCATTCGTCTCGGTCCGCCGCGTGAATCAGTCGGCGATAATGCGCGAACAAGCTCGCATGACTGCAAACGACATCTGGTGAAAAGTTGTTCTCAGGTATACCCTACCGACCCTCGCTGGGCGTAGAACTCGGACTT
>CAZWIL010000277.1:0-2576 GCA_964634175.1 uncultured Vicinamibacteraceae bacterium | reverse complement strand
CGATTTGACACCGATCGACCGTTTGTCCGGTCGGAAAAGAATGTTTATGTGAGCGTTCGCACGATGTTTCAGCTTGGGGAACGGACAGACATCTCGTTTTATGGTGGGCCGTCGTATTTCGCCGTCACGCAAGACCTGGTCGGCGACGTGGACCTTCCTGACGGGATAAATAATAGGATGATGAAGCTAGTGTTACGCGAAATTCATGGAAACCGATGGGGGTTCCATGTAGGAGGTGGGGTTTCTCACTTTTTCAGCAATTGGTTTGGTTGGGGCGTTGATCTGCGATTTACAAGAGCGGTTGTCCCCGTCGAGGATTTGTTACTTAAGATGCTGGTTGCCCAACGTGACTTTGTTCCTTCGACGTTGGGCGGTGTTCATTTGATGGGTGGGCTCCGTTTTCATTGGAATCCTTGACCGTAGAGCCAGACACCTTGGTACTGGTTGAAACTGTGTCTCGTAATAAGGACGAGTTAGTCCTTTGTGCGGTTGGTGATATGTGGATGTTTCGATATTGCGGCTGCTGCTGGGGAATTGTTAAAGAGTCTGGGCCTGTTGAATCGGGCTCGGTTCCAAGGGTAGGATGGTGGGGTTCTCGGATACATGTTCTCTGTGGAGGTTGTGAGATGAGTCATCGATTCTTACTGATGTTGTTGATTTTTGGAATGCTTGTGGCCGTGGTGGCAGACCCCGCCGTTGCTCAAGACACCGTTTCAGATGGGCCTGTGGCACTCACGCCACATGGAGACCCTGACATTCAAGGTATTTTTACGTTTCGTACGCTGACACCGTTGAATCGCCCCGAAGCATTGGAGGGGAAAGACGCGTTGTCGATTGAGGAAGCAGCAGCCTTCGAAGCATCGGAACGAAGCCGGCTCAATCGAGACTTGTTCGATCCGGAAACGGGCGCACCGAGTGCCGGTTATCAATCGAGGGCTGAGGGTGGGGTGTTGTCGTACAACGAGTTTTGGTATGAACGTGGTGTTGAACTGACAAGTGATAAGCGAACATCTCTCATCGTGGATCCTCCAACCGGTCGAGTTCCGTTTACCGATTCAGCCCGGGAGAGGGCTGGAGTTCGACGGTTAAACCTGCGAAATGGATTTGCAGATTCGTATCACGACCGAAGTTTGGCTGACCGTTGTTTGATGGGCTTTAACTCTGGTCCCCCGATGGTCTCTGGAGCGTATAACAATAATGTGCAGATTTTGCAGACACCTGGGCAGGTGGTGATCCTTAACGAGATGGTTCATAACACCCGAATTATCCCGGTTGATGGGCGTCCGCATGGCCAACTAAGGCAGTATTCTGGTGACTCGCGAGGTCACTGGGAGGGAGCAACACTGGTCGTTGAAACGAGGAATTTTCTTCGCGAAACTAGTTTAGGCGGGTCAACGGCTGATACGCGCCTAGTTGAGCGTTTTCGTCGATTGGATAATGACACGGTTATTTACGAATTCACTGTTGAAGACGAGAATTCATTTACGCAGCCGTGGACCGCTATGATGCCTTTGCGGCGGACTGATGGGCCCTTATACGAGTATGCGTGCCACGAAGGTAATATTGGTATGCACGGTATTATGGCTGGCGCCCGTAACAAGGATACTCAAGCCGTTGATGCGTCGCGTTAGCTGCGGCGCGTAGTTTTAGGGGTATTCCGCAACGTTTGTGTCGGTGAGGCAAATTGACCGTCAGGTTGGTGCGGTCAAACTCGTCAGAATCAATGTAATTCTCAGTTCGTTTTCTTCCGCCGGCCTAGGCAAGTGAAGCTGTTTAGGCCGAGGTTCATTCCATGTGATCGTCGATGAACTCAGATACTAAAGGCAGTAACATCATCAAGAGCAGGATCATGGCGACGATGGGGACAACGATGGTGTGTGTAGCCGGTCCGTTGAAGAACCAAGTCATGAGAAGATTTGGAAATATTGCAATTGCTAAGAAGAGCGACCCCCCTAACATCCAGAAGACTACGCCAAGAGTGAGATCCGCCACCGACTTACTCATGTGACCTTCCTTTCGAGTGCGAACATAGCATGAACGGTGGCGAGTGGGTATGTCAAACGAGGATGCTCACATGGTTGATCTTGACACTCCCGTCAATAAGATCCTCGTCGAGTCATTACAGCAAACTTACGCAGATAAATTAGGTGTGTTCTTCGACGCGCGGGTGGTGAGGCGTGTCAAAGATTGCATTGTGGACAAGGTCAAACAGGGGGTCGTCGAGGATGGCTTGGTGTATCGGGACCTCGTGCGCGCTGCTGGAGTGCCGTCTTGGATGGGACATCAGGAGGTTCTAGGAGCTGTGTTGGCTCTTGTTTCACTGCAGAGTTACGAGGAAGACTACATCTTGTTAAGTTCGTTGACTCGACAAACCACGAACCAGTTGCCTCCGACCAAAGAGTTCTGTGAGCTCTTAGAGAATCTCGGCCTGGTGCGTTCACGCGAGGCACAGGCAGAGTGTCTTGAGGCCTGGGATTATCACTGGAAGAAGGCGATCAGCCAAGTAGAGTTACGCGTCCTGAGCACTAAGCGTTCTCTTTGACTGCTGTGGTCAGATCAAGGACCGCTTTCTTGCC
>CAZWIL010000276.1:0-2587 GCA_964634175.1 uncultured Vicinamibacteraceae bacterium | reverse complement strand
TACTAGATATCTATCGCCGCCACATGGACGGAATGCGACTTCAGCAGGCACCAGATGGCATGTGGCGACAGGTCGTCGATCTCCCAGGCAGTTATAGAGAAACAAGCGTGACTGCTTTGACGTTGACTGCAATGGCTCGTGGTATTCGGCTGGGCTGGCTTAACCAGTCATATCAGCCAGTGGTTGAACGTGCGTGGGACGGCCTGCTGGCCCATATCGAGACCGATGGAACGCTCGTAGACGTGTGCATCAGCACCGGAGCCGGGCCCACGCTGCGCCACTATCTTGATCGAACTGCTGTTCAAGGTCACGACGACCGTGGTGGCGCACTAGCGCTCGACGCTGCGCTCGAAATGCAGGCTTTATTAGATAGTCGCTAAACACCGAGTCGATCCACTCAAACTCAGCAACTCTAAAAGTGCGATGTAGCTACTAGTTCGCGCCGTCCAGGTTTAGAAGCCTTCGCCAAACGCCACGAAGGTCACGCAAGTCTGTAGGACATAGAAAACCCAGAAACACTTGCGTTAACGGCTTGTCGTGCCGGTAAAATGCACACAGCTCGGTCAGTTAAGTTCTTCAAAGGACACCCCTCGTTCTTCGTAAGCTTCCGCAGCCAGACTTCCAGCATTAACCGCCGCCGGCCAGCCCGCATAGAAGGTAACGTGCAAAATCAGCTCCGATAGCTCCTGTGGCGTAACTTCATTTTCATCAAGCGCCCGCCCAATATGTGTTCTTAATTGATTTGTCGTATAGAGCGCTTGCGCGACCGCCACTGTAATGAGGCTCCGGTCACGCTTGGAAAGTAAGGGGCGTTCCCAAATATCGCCGTACAGCAAACTATTCCGCAACTCTCCGAGTCGTGGCACAGCCGCATAAGCGCCGCTGGTGTAGGAGACCGTCTCCACGTCCTGGTCTGCCCGTGGCAACGGTTCCAACGACAGCCCCCTCTCTGAAAACGCCTCCGCAGCCAGTAAAGAGGCTTGTACTCCCGTCGGCCACCCAGCGTAAAACGTCACATGCAAGATAATCTCTGTTATCTCTTCCGGGCTGAGACCATTATCCAACCCTCGAGGTATATGAAGTCTCAGTTCATCTCGAACCAATGCCTGGAGCACCGCGATCGTTATGAGACTTCGGTCGCGCTTGGATAGTTCGGTTCTCTCCCACAACTCACCATACAGGAGGGTGTTCCTGAGTTCACCGAGATACGGCGACCCCTCATAGAGAGAACTAATCTGTGAGACTGGCTCTACCGCCTGTTCTTCTACAGCAACGGTATCGATTTGCGTGCAACCAACAGTTCCAATAGCACTGCCACACCCGACGAAAACGACCATAGCGATCTGTGACATTCTCATTGCGTTCTCCTCTTATTAAGTTCTCGAACGTTCTCACCTACACCGTCAAGCTCCTAGCAACTCTTCCAGTAATTATTTTAAACAGCCCTACACGCAGGTCTTATCAGATACCATCACGACGTTCATGCTAATGCCGCTGAAAACGCGATTCAACGATTTCGACTCTGATGCGAACATCCGTGAATAGACTAAAACTCAACAGAAAGGCCCTCTTGATGAACAGATTCCCCTGCGCCGTCATGTTAATTACCATTCTTCCCGTAATTGCAGGGTGCCAAGCGAGTTCACCAGACACGGAACCCTTGATTACGAGTTCACTACTCGAGGAAATGGACGACAGTTGGTCCGCAATTGAACCAGCAGGTGAAACCACTTGCTCGGACGGAAGTGACTTTCGATTCTTTGTGCGAGTCGCAGATCCCAAAGAGCTGGTTGTCTACTTCCAAGGTGGAGGTGCATGCTGGACTGGTGCCAGTTGTGACCTAAACGGCAATCCAACATACAAACCACAGGCCGAGGAACAACTACAGTCCGCCTCAGGAATAAACGTGGAAGAAGGCACGATGCACGGAATGATGGCCTTCGGACACCCGGATAATCCATTTTCTGACCACAGTATGGTCTTCGTTCCCTACTGTACAGGCGATGTTCACATCGGGAACAAGGTTACGACGTATCCCGTTGAGGCCACCGCTGAAACTCCTGCTCGAGAGGTAACAGTGCATCACCGAGGCTATGTCAACGCTATGGCTGCACTTGACTGGACCTACGACAACTTTCTGTCACCCGACTCTATTTTTGTAACCGGCAGCAGTGCAGGCGCGATCCCGTCACCGTTATATGCCAGGTTCTTGACTGAGCAATATCCCGAGGCCCGTGTCTCTGTACTTGGTGACGCGGCCGGTGGCTATCGAAATCTTCTAGTTTCTGACCTGCCTCATGAAGCATGGGGCACATTGGACGCACTTGCACACCTACCAGAATTCTCTGAAATGACAGCCGACAGCTTTAGTTTTGAAAGTCTCTATATCACGTCGGGACTGCGTCACCCCGGTGTCACATTCGCACGTTACGATGCGGCGGAAGATGCCGTGCAACGGCGCTTCCTCGCACTCGGTGGACAGCAGGTCGAACAACTTCAACCTCTTCTCGATGCCAATCACGCTGATATCAAGAACCAGTTAGATCACTACGTCAGTTACGTGGCTCCCGGTGATTCACACACCATT
>CAZWIL010000275.1:0-2591 GCA_964634175.1 uncultured Vicinamibacteraceae bacterium | reverse complement strand
CGCATAATCATTTGTGCCCAACTCTCGTGAGTCTGATCCCTCGACCGGACAAGCCTCAAGCATATCTAAAGCTTTTCCTTGAGGAACCCCGTCCAAGATATCCAAGATGACAACGTCAGCCAACTCCTTATCAGCGATACCACGTGCCGCCGCCGCTCCTACGTTGCCAGAGCCTATTACTGAAACTTTTCGATTCATCTTTCACTCACTCCTTAGTGGTCGAACGTACAGCGTCACACTAAACACGCAGATAGCTAAACTTCTTTTGAAATCAATATTTTTTACGAGCTTCCCTAACTTCCACTGCTCACAGAATAACGTTTTAGGGCACGTCCCCGCGAAGCAAGGTAAGAACCTCAACAGAAACTGTGGAAAACCTTGTGGAAAAATGTCTGACCATGGGAACTCAAGCCAACTCAAATGGGCGATTCTAGCGATTTGCACCATCGTGGTGCGACCAAACCCAAAGCAACCAACGTCACCCCAAGAGGCGAAACATTATACTTTAACTAATCGACATCGACTTCGAACGACCTGTACTAATTGCCACGTCTTATTAAAAGAGATGCTACAAGAAGAGATACTGAATTTCCGATTACTTTAATGCTATGAAGATCATTATTGCCGATTCTCTGCCTGACTCTGCGGCGGCCTTACTGCGCGAACAAGGATGGACTGTTGATTCACGTACTGGAAGGCCACTTCCTGAATTACTTGATGACATAGCCGACGCCGACGGTCTAATAGTCAGAAGTGCCACTAAGGTCACAAAGGAGATCATGAAAGCGGCCCCCCAACTGCGTATCGTCGCACGTGCAGGTACAGGTGTTGACAATGTCGACCTAAGCGCAGCTGACGAAAACGGTGTACTGGTTGTGAATGCTCCCGGTGCGAATAGCATCAGTGTTGCCGAACACACCTTCGCACTGCTGCTAGCGCTATCCCGCCACATAGCGGTCGCTGACAGCCAAATGAAGCGAGGTCTATGGGAAAAGAAATCCTTACAAGGTGCTGAGCTGCGCGGAAAGACACTTGGAATCCTTGGTCTCGGTCGAATCGGTTGCGAGGTTGCTCGGCGCGCCGCAGCTTTCGAAATGACGGTCGTTGCGCACGATCCTTTTATCTCAACGCAATTGGCAGGCGACCTGGCCGTTGAATTGCTCTCACTAGATGAACTCAGAGAGCGGTCGGATTACATTACATTACACATTCCCTCGACCGCAGCCACGGCGCAACTGATTGACCGTGACTGGTTAACACACTGCAAACCCGGAGTTCGAATAGTAAACACAGCTCGTGGCGACCTAATCGACGAAACGGCTCTACTTGAAGGTCTCACCACAAACCAGGTTGCTGGAGCGGCACTTGATGTATTTCAGGTCGAACCACCAGTCAACGAGCAACTTATCGGCCATCCACATGTTGTGGCTACACCACATATCGCAGCTTCGACGAAGGAGGCCCAAGAACTAGTCGGCGTCGAAACGGCTACCTGTGTGCGAGATTTCTTAAAGTCCGGCCTAGTTCGCAATGCGGTCAACTTTCCTACTGTTTCACCGGAAGAATCTAAACAGCTTCAACCCTATATGGTTCTCGCCGAAAGACTTGGAAGCCTTCTCGGGCAACTCACAGACGACAGAGTCGAAGGAGTCGGAGTTAGGTACTACGGTGAGCTGTCGGCAAAAAAGCACGACATGCTAGTCGGGGCGGTCCTAGTAGGTTTGTTCAGACAGGTTCTCTCCTCAACAGTTACTCTGGTTAATGCGCGGTCAATCGCAGACCAGCGGGGCATAGAAGTCGTTGAATCTCAAAGTTCTCGAAGCCGAGACTTCACCAGTTTAATTTCCGTAAAGCTCTACACTAACATTGGCGAACGATGGGCGGAGGGCGCGGTCTTCGCCCCGAATGAACCCCGCCTCGTACTCCTGGACGGTGTGCCGATTGAATCAGCACTTCAAGGTCCTCTAATTATTGTCAAGAACAGTGACCAACCTGGTGTAATCGGTGAGGTTGGAACAGTTCTTGGCAGCCACAACGTCAACATTGCGACGTTTGCTCTAGGGCGAGGTCCATCCGGGGCAGTCGGAGTCGTGAATGTCGAATCCAATGACGAATCAGGAGAATTGAAAGACCAAGTACTAGAGGATCTGCAACAGATACCAGCAGTGTTGGATACCAGAGCCGTTCGTTTCTAAGGTAGGAACCAGCTTATCTTTCAGATGGGTGTGGTAATATTCGCCGTGCACCCTGTAGGGCCTCAGGGCACCACAACGGTATCGTCCCACGCCACTGCCGTCATAGTTATCCCTGCTCGATACGATTCAAGTCGACTACCCGGCAAGCCTTTGGCTCAAATTTCTGGTCGGCCAATGATCGAACACGTGTATAGGCGTGCCGCTTCGGCCCCGGGAGCCAGCTCAGTTTTAGTAGCGACCGACGACGACCGTATTCAAGATGCTGTCTTAGCCTTTGGCGGTAAAGTGCAACTAACTGAGCCGAGTCATCGGAATGGCATGGAACGACTGGCCGAAGTAGCCGCAGGGTTATCTTGCGACCTAGTTATTAACGTGCAAGGCGACGAACCGCTCCTC
>CAZWIL010000274.1:0-2602 GCA_964634175.1 uncultured Vicinamibacteraceae bacterium | reverse complement strand
TCGCCGATACACTGGCCGCAAGGACAATGAATCAAATCCTGATCCTTGGCTCCTCGGCTTGTTACGCTATGTTCGCGGCGGGAATTGTTTTAGGGGCTCAGGAACCGAGAGACCCGTCGATTTTTCAGGCAGCTCAGAAGCTGGAAGGCAAACTGAAACAGCTCTCGGACAACCTTAGCAGTGCGGACGTTACTACCGAGACGGTTGTCATCTATGAGACGGAAATCAATGCCTATCTGCAATCAAAAATGTTGCAAGCCGAAACCGACGGTCTCTCTGGCCTTAGTGTGACCCTACGCGGAGGAGGAATGGTTTCAGCCGAGGCTGAAATTGATTTTTCGTCGTTCGATGAGAATAGCCGCCAAGGTGGTTTAGAACTTCTCAGTTATCTCGGTGGTCAGGTTCCTGTTCGTTTTAATGGTTCGATCTTTGGCCGAGACGGAGTGGGCACAGTGACCGTGGACGCCTTCACTGTAGCCGGGTTGCCTCTGCCGCCGTCGGTGTTTCGTGCACTGCTGCGGTCATATACTGCAACCGAGGCCTTCTCAGAAGGCATCGACGTCTTGGAGTCATTCGATTTGCCATACGGGATTGCGGAACTAAGGGTCGAACATGGCCGGATTGAAATTGTGCAATAAACTGCTCCCCTCATGAGCAGCGACGAGTTTCTTCAGAGTTCACTACAGTTCTTGAAGGGTGTAGGTCCACGTAGGGCGTCAGATCTAACGGCGGCTGGTTTAAAAACAGTTGAACATCTCCTTCTGAGACTACCTCGGCGTTACGAAGATCGTTCTCGTAGGGCATCCATAGCGACTCTACAAGAAGGAATAGGAGTGACGCTTGAGGGTGAGGTTCTCAGTTGCGGAGTTCGACGTACGAGACGGAAAGGGTTCTCCGTCTTTGAAATGATATTAGGAGACGATTCGGGCAATGTCCGTATCATCTTTTTTAACCAACCATTTCTAAAAGAAGTGTTTTCTGTTCACCAGAAGGTTGCGGTCTATGGTGATCCGGAGAGACGCACAAGCGGTGGATTGCAGATCACGAACCCTCATTATGAGTTCCTGAATGAAGGGATCACGCGGGAGAAACAACACATTCATACCGGACGCATTGTCCCGATTTACGAACGTATTGGGTCGGTAAGTCCTCGCCTTTTTCGGACCCTCATCTCTTCCGCCCTAGAGCGTTTAACAGACGAGATCTCAGATCCACTTCCAGGAGTAATTCGACAAGAGCACGGTTTTGGCAAGAGACGTTCAGCGCTCACTGACGCTCATTTTCCTCCGATAGATACTTCGATTGTCGATTTGAACAAGTGTGCGACGAAAGCACAACAGCGGTTAATCTTTGAAGAGTTCTTTTTTTTTCAATTGGGCCTTACCTTGCGACGACAGGCGATGGCTGTGCGACAGAAAGATCGGAAGGTTGTAGTTAACGACAAAATACGAAAGTCGGCGCTGTCGGTGCTGCCGTTTAAACTTACAAATGGGCAAAGACAGTCGCTAAAGGAAATTGTTGCCGATCTTCGGGATCCGCAACCGATGAATCGTTTGTTAGAGGGTGACGTTGGTTCTGGTAAAACGATCGTCGCTCTATTGGCGGCATTGGTAGTGATGGAGAACGGCTATCAAGTGGCCGTGATGTCTCCAACGGAAATACTGACGGAGCAGCACTATTTTAACCTTGCTCGCCAACTTGACAGCTCGCGGTTTCGAGCCGTCAAGTTGACGGGCGGAATGACGGTGACCCAACGAGCCGCGGTATCCGAATCATTGGCCACCGGAGAGGCGGACTTAGTTGTCGGCACCCATGCGCTGGTGCAGGAAGCGGTGAGGTTTAAGTCGTTAGGCCTGGTTGTTATCGACGAACAGCATCGTTTTGGAGTAGTTCAGCGCGCCACGTTGGCCCACAAGGGTTCTAATCCTGACATCCTTGTCATGACGGCGACTCCTATTCCGCGCACGCTAGCTTTGACGACCTATGGAGACCTTGATGTGTCCGTAATTCGTGAGTTGCCGCCTGGTCGGAAACCTGTGAAGACGGAACTCGTGAAGGCAAGTGGGAGGAAAGGTGTGTATTCCTTGCTTAATTCCCAGCTAGAGCAGGGTCGGCAAGCCTATATTGTGTATCCGCTAGTTGAGGAATCGGAGAAATCTGACTTAAGTGCAGCCAAAGAGATGGCTGACCGTCTTGGTCAGCACGAGTTTCGCAGTCGCAGGGTCGAACTGCTGCATGGCCGGATGGCTTCATCGCAGCGTGAAGAGGTGATGAAAAGATTTGTTGACCACCAGATCGATTTATTAGTGACTACAACAGTGATCGAGGTTGGGGTGGATGTGTCGAATGCTTCAGTAATGGTCATTGAGAATGCCGAACGATTCGGACTATCACAGCTTCACCAACTTCGCGGACGAGTAGGAAGGGGGGAGCATCAGGCGTATTGCGTGCTGCTCCATCAAGAACCGCTTACCGAGGTGGCCAGCGCCCGACTGGAAGCAATGGCCAGCATAGCGGATGGATTCGAATTGGCGGAGCGAGATTTGTTGCTGAGAGGTCCGGGTGACTTCTTCGGGACCCGTCAGCATGGCCTGCCCGTGTT
>CAZWIL010000273.1:0-2613 GCA_964634175.1 uncultured Vicinamibacteraceae bacterium | reverse complement strand
AGAATGGTATCGACTCCGGGGAAACGGGCAAATGGAAACACAGGCGTTTTAACAAATACTCCTGAAACCTCAAGATCGTCAACCAAGCCAAGCTCGGCCAACTTTTTTCCTACCATCACTTGTGCTGCTACCTTGGCTAATGGAACACCTGTGGCCTTTGAAAGATACGGCACCGTACGAGACGCCCGGGGATTAACTTCAAGGATGTAGACCGTGTCATCCTTTATCGCAAACTGAATATTTAGCAGTCCTATCACTTTCAACGCACGGGCCACACGGCGCGTGTAATCTCGAATGACCGACAATTTCGATTCTGGAACAAGATATGGCGGTACCACGCAGGAGCTATCTCCTGAATGGATTCCCGCCTCCTCAATATGCTCCATGACTCCACCGATCACTACGGCCCCCGTAGTATCCACAACAGCATCGACATCGAGTTCGAAGGCATCCTCAAGAAACTTATCAACGAGAATCGGATGTTCCGGAGACGCATCGACCGCTTCACTCATGTAGCGATCCAACCCCCCGCCGTCGTACACGATAACCATCGCTCGGCCACCAAGCACATAAGATGGTCGAACGACGACGGGATAACCAATTGACTCCGCAACCTTTTTCGCCTCGTCTGACGATGTTGCCATCCCATTCGGCGCCTGGGGAATCCCTAATTCCCACAACAAGCGAGCGAAACGTTTCCTGTCTTCTGCAAGGTCGATAGAATCTGGTGACGTTCCGATGATTTTCACACCGGCCTGTTGCAAGGCCAACGCCAATTTAAGCGGCGTTTGACCGCCAAACTGGACAATGCACGACACATCAGCTCCGGTGGTTTGCTCTCGGGTGACAACTCCGTTGACCTCCTCAAACGTCAGAGGTTCAAAATACAATCGGTCAACGGAATCGTAATCGGTTGAAACCGTCTCCGGGTTGCAGTTAATCATCACCGTTTCATAACCTTCGGCACGCAGCGCGAATGCAGCATGACAGCAGCAGTAATCGAACTCAATTCCTTGGCCAATTCTGTTTGGGCCACTGCCTAGAATGACAACCTTCGGTTTGTCTGTAGGCTCCGACTCACATTCATTCTCATAGGTGCTATAGAGATACGGCGTGAACGACTCAAACTCAGCAGCACACGTATCAATTCGCTTATAGACCGACCGCAGTCCTTGTTCTGATCGGCAGTCGCTCACTAATTCAGATGTTGTGCCTAAACGTGCCGCAAGTTCGTCATCGCCGAATCCCGCGCGTTTGAGCGCCAACAGCAGGTCGGGTGACATTTCACGCAAATCGACGAGTGAACTCACACGTGACAACTCCACCAATTCGTTGAATTGCGCCAGGAACCATCGATCGATGTTGGTCAATTCGTTGAGCTCCTCCACCGACCAACCTCGTTCAAGGGCGCGAAAGACCGACCAAATCCGTGTGTCGCTCGGCGAAATCAGTTGCTGCCGCAATTCTCCCTTCTTCTCCGTAGCATCTTCTCCGTCACCAGAACTAAACACCTCGCCCGCTTTACCAAGCTCAAGAGACCGCATTCCTTTCAAGAACGCCTCTTTAAATGTCCGGCCGATCGCCATTACTTCGCCCACAGATTTCATTTGAGTCGTCAATGTGCGGTCAGCCTTTGGAAACTTCTCAAATGCCCACCTCGGGATCTTGACCACAACGTAGTCGATCGTCGGTTCGAACGATGCCGGAGTTAGTTTCGTAATGTCGTTTGGAATTTCCTCAAGGCGATAACCAAGAGCCAACTTTGCTGCGATCTTTGCTATCGGAAATCCTGTAGCCTTTGACGCCAATGCTGATGAACGCGAAACTCTCGGATTCATCTCAATAACGACCATCCGGCCATCCTTGGGATTCACAGCAAACTGAATATTCGACCCGCCTGTTTCAACACCAACCCGGCTAATAATGCGACGGGCTGCGTCGCGCATGCGCTGATACTCTTTGTCCGTTAATGTCAACGCCGGTGCCACCGTGATCGAGTCACCCGTATGAACTCCCATAGGGTCGACATTTTCTATCGAGCAGATCACAACGAAGTTGTCAGCAACATCGCGCATGACCTCAAGTTCAAATTCCTTCCACCCAATTAAAGATTCTTCGATAAGAATCTCGTGCACGGGACTCAACTCAATCCCGCGACTAGCCAATTCTCGAAATTCTTCTACGTTATAAGCAATGCCACCGCCGACCCCTCCTAAAGTAAAAGACGGTCTGATAATGACTGGAAACCCTATCTTCTCGACCTTCACAAGTGCTTCATCGAACGACCGAATGTACTCACTCGCCGGACTGTCCACACCGATAGAAGACATCGCCTCCTTAAACTTAAGGCGGTCCTCGGCGACTTGGATAGCTTCGATGGACGCCCCGATCAATTTGACATCAAATTCCTCAAGCACGCCGTTCGTTTGAAGGTCGATCGCGAGATTGAGGGCGGTTTGTCCTCCTACTGTGGGCAGTAAAGCGTCTGGACGTTCAGCCTCAATTACCGAACGAACAATTTCCCACGTCAAGGGTTCAACATAAGTTCGGTCTGCCACTTCGGGGTCGGTCATGATTGTGGCTGGATTACTATTCACCAATACCACTTCCAAC
>CAZWIL010000272.1:0-2620 GCA_964634175.1 uncultured Vicinamibacteraceae bacterium | reverse complement strand
CTGGCGCTCCTGAGAACCTCCAGAGCCATCCCCACCTGAATTGCCACGGCCACCAAGAAGAACCACACGGTCAGCTCTAGTCTCAGTAGTGTAGCGCTTGTTACCGTCTCGATCTTGCCATTCTCTCGTCTGTAGACGTCCTTCGACATAAATCTGACGCCCCTTAAGCAGATATTCTTGTAGTGTCTCAGCAGTCTTTCCCCAAAGTACTACACGATGCCATTCCGTTTTTTCCTGCTTGTTGCCAGTCTTGTCGTTCCAAACATCGGTCGTCGCTATGCTGATCGTTGCCACTGATGTTCCACTGGTCGTTGATCGAACCTCAGCATCTCGACCAAGATTACCTACCAGGATAACTTTGTTCACACTGCCCATAAAATCACTCTACTTTCCCTATGGTTGATCAAGTCGATCCAGAGCCTGTTGAGCAAGAGTAGCCATTGTGGTCTCTGGGTAATTATCTAGAATGAGTTCAAACGCCTGACGCGCGCGACCGACCTCGCCGAGACGATCCAAGGCCAGGCCTCGTTTGTAAGAGGCTTCGGGTACGGAGTCTCCATCAGGATATGTTAGAAGCACCTCTTCAAACGCATTTACGGCCTCTTGAAATCTTCCGTCAGCATAGTACGTCTGACCGATATAGAATTGCGCGTCATCGGCCAGTTCTGATCTTGGAAACGTTTTTAGGTAAGCTTCAAACCCCTCGAGAGCCAATGAATATTGAGCGTTCGTGTAATCAGCCCATGCCGTGTCGTACATCCTTCTGGGAGAAGCAGCCGGATTGACCGACGCAATTGGGGATGGTGTTGCCGAATCTATCGGTTGTTCTATTGGAAGACCGGTTTCCGGATCGATCAAAAGCACGGCGGTCGGCATTGACATCCTCGGTATTGCCACTCGAAGCGCCTCTACTTCCTGCGACATCGAGGAGATACGTACATTGGTATCGTCCAGCTTCTCTCTGAGGATGCGAACATCGCCTGCGACTTCATCAACAAGGAGGCGGTGGTCTGCAAACGCCCGCACTGTTGCTTCGGCCTGGACTTGCAATTGTTCTGTCAGTTCCCGAAGGGACTCGTCGAGAGTGGTAATGTGCAGTTGCAATCTCATGGTTTGCTCGTGAAGCATTCGAACATCCGCCATGATCTGTTGCCGCTCACGATTTTGGCCAAACCCGCTGTGCGGTAAGCAAACTACAACGAAGAATCCGATGCAATAACCCACGATCAGGCGACCTGCTCTATATTTCTGCATGTTTACGTTACTCAGGTTAACGCAATCTTCTGATCGGGCAAAATCGCCTACCGACCAGTAATCACAAAATGTGCCCTCCGATTTCGCGCGTGGGCTTCCTCGGTATCGTCTGGAGCGAAGGGGAATTCCTTTCCATAGCTCACGGTATTAATCCGAGCCGAATCGACTCCCAAGGCAATTAGATACTCCTCCGCCACGAGAGCCCTTCGTTCGCCAAGTCCGAGGTTGTATTCTGGACTGCCACGCTGATCGCAGTGCCCCTCTATTGTAACGACCCAAGTTGAATACTCAGACAGAAGATCAGCGTTTGCTTGAAGGATGGTTTGGCCTCGAGGAGTTAGATCGGAACTATCGTAGTCAAAAAACACAGGCTCTAACGGTGATTCTCGATTTAGTTCTTCTAGACTTCTTGTCGTAATCTGACCTTCCTCCTCAATGATCGGCGCCGACGGAGGGGGCGGCGAAGGAGGTGGTGGGGGGGGCACCGACGGGCTCGATGTTTGGTTCTCTTCTGGTGGAGGCTGAGGCGGCTCAGGTTCGACTGGCGGTGGATTTCCGGCACACGCCATCGTGAGCCCAAACACTATGCAGACGACTGCTATCTTCACCCAACGACTAGCCTCACTGCGCCACATCTAACGACCTCCCATTCGCGACAGATAACCGCCGACTCTCAAGCGACAAAAAACACTCTAATGAACGATTCTACTAATTCGACCACACCACTATGGCGACCAGCTCGGCATTTCGTTGTTGCCAACTCCGGTTATTCGCCGAAGTCCTCTCCCGTCACGACCAATCACCCAGATTTGTTTGTTTCCAACCCCTCGAGTTGACGAGAAGGCCACGTGACGACCGTTCGGCGAATAGCTTGGACTCTCATTGGTGCCGAGTCCGTAGGTGAGTTGGCGAACCTCGTTAGTGGCAAGGTCCACAACTTTGATGTCATGGCCAGCGCCTGTTTGAGAAGAATATGCAATTTCGTTATACGGCGCGGGAGACCAAGTCGGCCGATCACAATGAGACTCAAAGGTGATTCGACGGAGACCCGTTCCGTCAGCACCGATCACATAAACTTGCGGGGCTCCAGTCCGGTCAGAGACAAATGCAAGTAGATGCCCTTGTGGCGACCACGTCGGGCTAGTGTCAATACCCGGGTGATTTGTAAGCCGCCTGAGGCCGCTACCATCGGAGTTTGAAATATACAGCTCCGGTTGCCCATCCCGATTCGAAGTAAAAGCCAATTGGCTCCCATCAGGCGCCCAGGCGGGCAGCCAATTCTGCGTGTCGGCATTCCCTGCAACCGGAGACTCTAAGCGCCCCTGATATATATGTGAAACGAGAATGTCCATGAAGGGCCGCCATG
>CAZWIL010000271.1:0-2648 GCA_964634175.1 uncultured Vicinamibacteraceae bacterium | reverse complement strand
TAAACGTCAGATTGAAAACGGCATCCATTTCTTGGTTCCATGCGGAACAACTGGTGAAAGTCCGCCACTGTCGAACTCGGAGAAGCTTCGAGTCGTCGACCTTGTCGTCCAAGAAGCCGATGACAAGATTCCTGTACTGGCAGGCGCCGGCGGTTATGACACCAAGTCGGTAGTCGCTCTTGCCCAAGACATGGTTCGCGCCGGAGTCGACGGTATCCTCTCCGTCGCACCGTACTACAACAAACCTTCACCGGAGGGCATCTATCAGCACTTTTGTACTGTTGCAGAAAATCTAGACTGTCCGGTGATGGTATATAACGTTCCGAGCCGCACCGGTGTAAATATCGATCCTGAAACTTTGCGGCGACTCGCCACATTACCCAATATCGTCGGCATCAAAGAGGCGTCTGGAAACCTTGGTCAGATTTCTCAAATCTGTTCGGACGCCTCAGAAACATTCAGCGTTCTTTCTGGTGACGATGAATACACCCTGCCCATGATGGCAGTAGGCGGCCTTGGCGTCATCTCAGTCGTCTCGAATGAAGCACCTTCTGAAATGTCTGCCTTGGTAAACGCGGCTCTCGAAGATGATTTTGCAACCGCTTTGTCTATTCACAAACGACTTCTACCTTTAATGCAGGCCAATTTTGTCGAATCGAATCCGATCCCAGTAAAGGCGGCGCTTGCTGAGATGGGACTTCTTGCCGCACGATACCGATTACCGCTCGTAGCTCCGGAAGAACATAATCGCCAACGCATAGCCGACGTACTGCAAGATCTTGGTTTTCTTGGCGATGAGTCATAACAAGACGAACTAATTCGAAAGTAGACTCTCAACCCGAATGTGACACGTATGCCAATCCCACCGCTGGCCACAAGAATCGAACACCTCTACGAACTTGGGACTGATGCAGATGTCCAACAAGCACGTGATACGTTTGCCGAACTTCGAGACGAATTATCACAAGGAAAGGTTCGAGCCGCCGAACCTGACACGTCCACTCCTACCGGCTGGAAAGTCAACTCTTGGGTAAAGAAAGGAATCCTCGTTGGATTTCGAGTCGGTTCCGTAGTGTCTTATCCGTCACCAAGTAGTGATGCTCCATATCTGGACAAAGATACGCTTCCACTCAAATCTCTCGATAATACTTCCGGAGTCCGCATCGTTCCGGGCGGGTCGTCTATTCGCGACGGTTCTTATGTTGGCCCTAAAGTCATATGTATGCCCCCAATGTATATCAACATCGGCGCATACATCGATGCAGCAAGTCTGATTGATTCCCACGCCCTTGTAGGATCTTGTGCCCAGATTGGAGCACGTGTTCACATTAGTGCAGGAGCGCAGATCGGAGGTGTACTTGAACCGATTGGAGCTATGCCGGTCATCGTTGAGGACGATGCCTTGGTCGGTGGGAATACAGGACTCTACGAGGGGACTGTCGTACGCCGCCGTGCGGTAATCGGAGCAGGAACAGTGATAACTAATTCGACACCCATCGTGGACCTGCCAAAAGGCAAATTGATCAAATCCGACCCTGGTATGCCAATCGTGATCCCGGAAGGTGCTGTGGTGGTGCCTGGCGCACGATCTGTAACCACGCCACAGGGTAAGGATTGGGGTGTTTCGTTATACACGCCAGTAATTGTGAAATATCGAGACGATCGCACAGACACGCGGACAGAGCTTGAGGCATGGATTCGATAGACATCATAAAACTGGCTCGGTCGCTGATCGACATCGATTCGACTTCCGGACGAGAAACTGAAGCCTGTAAATGGTTAAGAAGCTGGCTTCGAGACCGTAACTATCAGGTGGTTGAACAACCTGTCGCGAACGACCGCTTCAATATCATAGCCACACTTGATCCTTCGCCCGATGTTGTGTTTTCAACACACATCGATTGTGTCCCACCATTCTTTCCCAGTCGCGAAGAAGACGAACTGCTTTTTGGCCGAGGTGCCTGTGATGCGAAAGGTATTCTTGCTGCGCAGTTAGCCGCACTTGAACAACTACGATCGGAAGGTGAGCATCGAGTGGCTCTCCTAGTAGTTGTTGGTGAAGAACGAGGAAGCCAAGGTGCGCGAGCTGCAAACACTCGTCCACTCGGATCTCAATACCTTATCAATGGTGAACCGACAGACAATAAACTTGGCGCCGCCACCAGAGGGGTCTATCGGACCCGTCTCGTCGCCCATGGCCGGGCCGCGCACTCTTCTCATCCCGAGTTGGGTGAATCCGCAATCGAAAAACTTCTTGATGCGCTCCTCAAGCTCCGCAGCCTTCCCTTACCCAAAGACCAACTTTTGGGAAATACCTACTACACTGTCGGCTTGATGTCGGGTGGCTTGGCTCCGAACGTTGTGCCACCGAATGCCGAAGCTGAAGTGAACTTTCGCACGATCGGCGAAGCAAAAGAAGTAAAGCTTGCGCTTGCAAGTCTGACGTCTCTGGTTGACCTTGAAGCCGTGGTTGAAGTGCCGCCGGTTGTACTTGAGACACTATCCGGATTCTCGACCGAAGTGTTCCCCTACACAACCGACATTCCTTTCTTGTCGGCCTGGGGAAAGCCTCTTTTGTTTGGTCCAGGCTCTGTGTTGGTCGCGCACACCGATCACGAGCACGTATCAATCCCAGAAATGATTGATTC
>CAZWIL010000270.1:0-2657 GCA_964634175.1 uncultured Vicinamibacteraceae bacterium | reverse complement strand
GACTGGTGGGGTTCAGTCGACTGCTGGTCTCAGGATACGTTTCTAGCAAGACGGTTGTTTATAGCCTCTGGATCGCCGATCACCACTCACAGCGGTTCGTTTCAAACAAATTATCTATCGACGACTGGTAACCACCTTTTGGCGAATGAGTTTCCGGTCGAGGCACCGTTACCTTCCTGGTTCTTTCTGTCCCGTGTTGAGGTCGAGGCCGACGAGGGGGTAGGGGCCGTGGTTGTGCTGGGTGACTCGATCACCGATGGGACCGGTTCGACTAGTGACACGAACAATCGATGGCCAGATCATCTTGCTCGGCGTCTACATGAGGCGAACATACCGATGGGAGTGCTGAATCTAGGAATTGCGGGGAACCGTGTGTTGAGTGACGGTGCTGGTGTGAGTGCACTGGCGCGTTTTGACCGAGAGGTGTTGGCGCAAACGGGCGCCACTCACGTTGTCGTAATGGAAGGAATCAACGACATTGGATTGGCGCGGAATGAGCTGGGTATGCCGAGGTCAGAGATTCCGCCAACCGCGGCAGACATCATTGCGGGCCATCAACAGATCGTTGCACGGGCTAAGGCACAGGGGTTGAAGGTGTATGGCGCAACACTCACGCCATTTGAGGGCACCGCGATTCCGGTCGTGCCTGACTACTGGACGCCTGAGGGGGAATCAACTCGACAGGCGGTCAATGACTGGATACGCAGCAGTGGCGCGTACGACGCGGTCATCGATTTTGATGCGGCGGTTCAAAACCCGGCCGCACCGACCGAATTTCTACCTGAATATGATTCCGGCGATCATCTTCATCCTGGCGACACGGGCTATGAAGCCATGGCGCGTGCGGTGGATCTTGAACTACTAAAATAAAAACGGGCGACGGCAGATTGCCGTCGCCCGGTGAATATTTCGGAACCTTCGTCTGGAAGCGCGGTGACGTGATGTTACCGTGAACCCGCTTCAGTCATGGCGGCGTCGCGCTCGAGGGCACGGTGACCGGCCAGGATTCCGTCCATGCCGATGTTGCCTTCATGGCACGCGTACTCAAAAATTGGTTCTTGGCTGTAGCGTAGTGGAATCAGGACCGTCCACGGTGATTCCCACACGGCCGGATCGTCGAATGTGACCTCATAGTTGAGGATCTCAGGACTTACCCGGGTGATTCGTTCAGTGACAGTAAGATCCGTCGACGCGGTCGTAAATGACAAGCCGGCCAACACCACGTTCTGGCCGTTGTAGTTCGTTGTCTCAATGACGAGCGTGTCGCCGTCCCAGTGTCCTCGAGGATCCCCGTGAAGCTGTTCAATCCTCTTGTCGAGGTGTGGAGGCCCGTCAATCGGAATGATGCGAGCGTCGTGAATCATCTCTTGGACGATAGACACATAGTCAGCACCCTGAATGAGCTGGAAGTAACTGTTGTAACCCGCGAAGATGTTCGGAGCGCCGTAAGTGATGCACCGCTCGCTCAGTGGTCGGTCAGTGGTCCAATCGGCTGGATGGTCCACTAGCCGCTGCGTCGCACGTTCAATCGAGGCATCGGCCGCGGCTGTCGTGCTTGGAATACGGCCATTCGACGGATTAACAACCAGAGATGTTCGATTGGTGTTGAAGACCCGGTCGGCAATCCAGAACTGATTGTAATTGCCGGTGGTTGGGTCGTATGACTCCGCTTTCGATTTCTCGATAGCCGCGAGAATAAGCTGGTCCCCGAAGAGCGCGTCTTGTCCAGGGTCACCCGCCTCTACTGCGGCTGCCATAACAGCTGCGAGCTCCTCATCGCCAAGAACGTCTTTTCCTGCCCAAGCCTCCGGTCGTTCAATAGGAGTGGCATTGTTATTTGCCCAGACGCCCCCTAAATCAGGTCGTCCGTCTGCCGTGCGTGGCGCTGTCCATCCCTCTGGGGCTGATTGCGCCAGTGCAACCGTCGGAATCAATAATGAGACGACTGCTGCCATCACAGATAAAACAGAAATTAGTGATATCTTCACCCGAACCCTCCAAAGTTGAGTCACGTCGTTGAAAATCATACCAATAATACCCCCTGAGGCCTGTGAGGCAAGTAGTTTTCCTTTCTGGCCGTGTTTACAGAGTTTGAATTTCCCGGTCGTCGAAGAGGCCAGGAGTCTCTTTTTTTTCCGCCGAAGGGGTGTTGCGGAATCGTACAGCGAATGACTTGGATTATTTTACGTTTGGCGGGACGACTATTTCGGTGTTGCGATCCCTATTTTGAGGTCCGAATATTTCTTGATTCGGAATAACCCAAACGATACCAGATGGGACAAAGGACGATCCCGATTAGCAGCAGCATGCCGATCCAGAGGCCTCTCGATGGCATGCCTAATGGTGCCGGGCTTCCGATTATCCACGTGCCGGCACCCACCAACAAACAGAAGACACTCAATGAGCAGGTCACCGTGGCGGTTAACGCCCGCCAGAATGGTCTGGGGCTTGGAGTGTCAGTAATGCCCAACGAGCGACACACGGGTCCCCAATAGCCGACCGGGCGCACGCGGCTGTAGAAGGCCTTGAGGCACTGGCTGTCTTCTGGGCCCTTCAGCCAGATGGCGACCAGCGCGGCCAATGTCGCAACAGTCGCTACGATCAGTAAGCGCAGAGCCTGTTGGTCGTCGTCGTATACGACCATAAGCACCGGGGCG
>CAZWIL010000269.1:0-2661 GCA_964634175.1 uncultured Vicinamibacteraceae bacterium | reverse complement strand
GTCCGTACTCTCGAAACGGTGAGGAGAAATGACCCACATCGAATGGCGATTGTGGTGACCTATTTTGGGGCAGCACCGTTTTGGTTGCCGGCATTTTTTTTGTCGTGTCGTAGAAACCCCGATGTGACATGGATTATTTACGGCGATCTCCAGATTGATGTAGAGCCGCCGGCGAATGTGTTGCTGAAGCGTATGACGGTTCCTGAACTTGCCAAAAGAGCGTCAGAAGTTCTTGGAATTGACATTCGAGTTGTTGACCTTCGCCAGATTTGCGATTTCAAACCGCTCTACGGCGTCATGTTTGCTGAGGATCTAAAGGCGTTCGACTTTTGGGCGTACTCGGACCTGGACGTAGTTTGGGGTGACATTCGAGAGTTTGTGACCGGATCCATTTTGGCGAAGAATGATATCGTATCGTCCCGCGCGAAGAAGTTGTCTGGTCATTTCACACTGATCCGAAACACGGCCCGAACAAATCAATTATTTAGATTGATTCCTGACGTCGAAGAGAAGATGGCGGTACAAAGATATCTATACCTTGACGAACACGAAATAACTCAACGCTTAAAGGAGCATTTGAACGACTCGCCGCCACACGATGTAATTCGTATCCACTGGCCGGCCGAGTTGACAGTGAATGCAGCTTACCAACGTAAGCTTGGAGACTCACCTTTGTGGTGGCGAGACGGAAAAACTTTTAACGCAGAAGGTGAGGAAGTTATGTATCTTCACTTCCATAAGCTGAAGAGAACGATGGAGACGATCAATTTCGGACATGATGATCAGCCCGACTCCTTCGAGATTAACCGTCTAGGTATTTGGCGGTAATCATCACGGATGGCGGTCCGCAGGAAGTTGGGGGCGGAACCGTGCCGGGTCTACAGAATCGTAAAGTCACTCCACTCCGCGATCTTGTCATCCTTGATATAGAAGACTCCGACACCATGCCATTCAATCTGTCGATTCGGAAGGTCGAAGCGGTCGATGCGGTCGTTGACGACGATTGAGCCACGTGCGAACGTTTCAATGACTTCGAACTCGATGAAGGAAGATTGGCCGAGTCCCTGAAGTCGTTCGATGATGGCATCGCGGCCTGTGACGGGTGGTGCTGTCTCAGTGGCGCGATAGATGCAGTCGTCGGATAATAGTTCTCCTAGTTTCGAAAAGTTCATGGGTGCCACCCAAGTGGCACACATGGCATTCACGAGATCAACATTGGCGGCTTCCGCTTGGGTTAGTTCGGAAGCTGCACGGAGTGTGCTGGTTATTCCGAGGGTGGCCGCGCCGGAGAGACCAAGGGTCGTGAGTGCCTGCCGTCTGTTGATTGTGGGATGACGTGTTGTCATAGTGATGATCTCCTAATCTGTGCTTTCGGCACGAGATGCTTTCATTGCTGACTGGCCAGGTTAAGGGCTATGGACGTGAGGATCAATTTGATTACACCTCTACGGTTCTGAAGTAGATGTGAATGACCAGAGTTCCGGATTGAGAAGCTGGCCCCACGAATTGTTGAAAGGGTGCACCTGCCGAACTTGACTCTCTCCTCGATAGATAGGAAGTCCAGCATTAGCCCATGCAAATATAGACCCCTCCAAGTTGAAGGCTGTTGTGATTCCACGTTGTTGCAGTTCATTGATCAATTGTGCCGACCGATATCCGACAGAGCAGTAGGCCACAATCAGGGTGTCAGAGGAGATGTTCTCAAGCGACGTAGCGATGTCATCCGTCGATTGAACGAGCTGCGCGTTAGGAAGGTGACTAACTAGAAATTCAGAAGCATCACGAACATCGAGCAGAAGCACTGGTCGTTCGTCTGTCAGTGCATCTGCCAATTGGTCGGTTGTTACTGTGGGCACATTCGGGAAGTCTGTTCGGAGTAGTTGATGAACGCCCTGCCACTCAAGGAGGCCTGTCTCACTTCTGGCGCGGTCATATGCCGAGCCTGTTTGAGTGCAGTTCGTTAAGATCTGGCAGAAAATGATGACGGCCGCAAATAGGAGGGGCCGGTGTGTCAATCGAGGCGGCATTATTTCCTTGTTGAGTCAACTAGCTGTCGTCGGTGTCTTGCTTGAGCCGGTGACGACTCACCGCTAAAACGGTCTCCTTGAGTGTTGGGTCCACCATTCCTTTGAAATAAGCGCCTTCATCGATTATCAGACTTCCGGTTACGATCCGTCCTTCAGCCCGTCCAGTCGGTAAGAGTTCAACGCGATCGGTTGCGGTAATCTTTCCCTGGACCGTTCCAAGCACGGTAATGGTGCGAGCCATAATTTCTGAGCTCACGTTCCCGTGTTTACCAATCGCCAGCCCGTGTTCTGGAACCATGACGCGACCCTCGACACGACCTTCGATAATCAAGTGTTCGTTTGAGCGGACTTCACCTTTGACCAAGATTGTTCGGCCTATCGAAGTCATGCCTTCGGGCGCCTCAAGGTTTCGAACGGGTGGTTGATTATCTACTGGTGCGGCCAAGTTTCTCTTCCTTCGTTATATACGCAGGTTCCATAATAGCTGAACAGCACAAAAGGTATAAGGTTGTAGGGGGAAAAGAAGGTCTACGGCTGTGATGTGATTAATACCGGACCACGGCCTAGCATTCGAAAGCGGTACGCTACCGTTGGTATACTGGTTCTTACGCGGGAGTAACTCAGTGGTAGAGTG
>CAZWIL010000268.1:852-2688 GCA_964634175.1 uncultured Vicinamibacteraceae bacterium | reverse complement strand
ACTATCCAGGACAAGTGTTTCGTAGTTGACTCGCCACAGGAGCTGCTGCACTGCAGGACGTCCGAGCCGTTCAGCGCGCAGACACAGTTCAAACTGTTCGGATCGATCCCGCTGCCGGCCGAATTCCTGGTGGGCTTCGCCTATCAGAACCTGTCCGGGCCGAACTACGGAGCGAACCGGTACTTCCCCACCAGCACTCTCAGGTTCGTGAACGGTCGGACTGCGCTGGCCAGTGGCGGCGGCGGAGTCGTCGTGCCGATGGTAGGGGATGATGTGCTCTACGGTGGTCGGATCAGCCGACTCGATGTCCGTGCCAGCAAGGTCTTCACCACTGGTCGGCTCCGGTTCCAGCTTAACTTCGACGCCTACAACCTGATGAACACCAGTGACGTTCGGTCCATCTCTGGCGCCTACGGCTCGCGCTGGGGCTACCCGAACACGATCATCGACCCGCGGCTGCTGCAGTTCGGTGGCCAGATCGACTTCTAGAAAGACTTCAGTATCTCGGGTGGGACCTTCGGGTCCCACCCGATCTTTGTTTCTTGCACTGATCGCCCCACACCTGATGTGTTCTTGAAGGAAGTATGACGGCCATCGCTTCCGTCGATGCTATGGTCACGTGCGTGTCCGGTGCGAGTTGTCCAGGTCGTGGCTCCTGCCTGAGCGAACCGTGCATAGGACCGACTGACCATAGAAGAGATAGTAGTAGCCGTGCTAGCATGGCGTTCGGTTGTTCCTTTTTATGCGAACGGGAATCTTTTGTGCCACCGTTTATCTCGTGGTCTCGGTGGCGTGTACTTCAGACGAATCGCCCGACCTAGAACAGCGTGGAGTCGAGGTTGAAGCAGACTCTTCACCCGCGGCACTCAATGACGAAGGTGAGTGGTTCGTCGACCGTGCTGCCGATGTTGGTCTGACGTTCGTCCACTTTAATGGCGCGTCGGGTGACTTCCTGTATCCAGAGATCCTTCCGCCCGGCGTCGGTCTGTTTGACTACGACAATGACGGTGATCTTGATGCATTCATCGTGCAAGGGCACATGCTTGGCGAAGGGAAGACGGTTGCTGACGCGCTGATGGAACGCTCTACTGAAAGCCCGGTAACTGGCCGTCTTTATCGGAATGACCTCACGGAGGGTGCCTCGTCATTACGGTTCGTGGACGTCACCGAATCGAGTGGCCTTGTGGCGGATGGATATGGTTTGGGCGTCGCGACCGGCGATGTCGATAACGACGGGTGGATTGACCTGTTCGTCACGAATTTTGGCCCTGACCAGTTGTTTCACAACAATGGTGATGGGACGTTCACTGATATTTCGTCTCGTACAGGTATAGAGGAGCGAAACTTGTTCGGGGTCTCGGCGTCGTTCGTCGACTACGACCGAGATGAGTGGCTCGATCTGTATGTTGGCAATAATGTTGATTACGATCTGAGCAATCGTACTGAATGTCCCAATCCAGCAGGAAATCGCGATTATTGTTCTCCGCAGGTTTATGGTGGATTGCCTGACCGCCTCTATCGCAATCGAGGCGATGGCACGTTCGACGACGTGAGCGCGACCGCGCTGGTACATGACGTTGATCTCGGTATTTCTCGCTCGACGAGTGGGCAGTTTGGCCCAGCTCTTGGCGTGGTGGCGGCTGACTACAACGGTGATACTTGGCCCGACATTTACGTGGCCAACGATGGATCGGAGAATATCCTTTGGTTGAATCAGCAGGATGGCACGTTTAGCAATGCCGCCCTGCTGTCGGGTGCAGCACTGAGCGCACTCGGTACACCGGAAGCAAGTATGGGTGTCACGGCGGGAGACTATGACAATGACGGAGACGAAGA
>CAZWIL010000268.1:0-842 GCA_964634175.1 uncultured Vicinamibacteraceae bacterium | reverse complement strand
TGATCCTCCTGCCGGATCTTGAACGCGATGACGGAGGCGAAGACCGGTTTATGACCCGCCCCATGACGGAGGGGAATAATCTCTATGTGAACAATGGATCAGGGGTCTTTCAAGACGGCAGTGCGCCGTCAGGGCTGGGGCCGGCGAGTCTGTCGTATACCGGTTGGGGGACAGAGTTATTCGACTTTGATAACGACGGCTGGCTGGACCTCCTCGCAATTAATGGTGCGGTCATTGCGGGTGAGGGACGGGCAGGAAATTCATTTCCCTACGACCAGCGAAAAAGTTTATTTCGAAATCTGGGAACTGGACGGTTTGAGGATGTGAGTGACCGCGCCGGTTCTGTCTTTACGCTTTCTGAGGTCGGTCGGGGCGCGGCTTTTGGGGATGTCGACAATGACGGCGATGTAGATGTCTTGGTCGGAAATAATACGGGTCCGATCCGCCTGCTCATTAACGCTGTGGGGAATCATCATCACTGGTTGGGACTAAGACTTGTCGGAGCCATTGGGGAGGCTGCGTCTGTCCAGAGACGGGACATGGTGGGTGCTCGCGTAGCCGTCATACGAACCGGTATGCCGACACAATGGCGTCGGGTTCACACGGATGGGAGCTATGCGTCGGCTAGCGATCCCCGCGTAGTTTTTGGACTGGGCGAGTCGACTGAGTCACTCCAGGTTCGGGTGGTGTGGCCGAATGGACAAGTTGAGTTGTGGAGTGATGTCGAGATTGATCGCTACACCACTTTGACGCAAGGGCAAGGGGATGCGCGTTAGAGGAGGATAGCGCCGTGTAATACCGGCGGTCAGCTTCCGGCGGACGCTGATCGTTCGAGGAAGGGA
>CAZWIL010000267.1:0-2706 GCA_964634175.1 uncultured Vicinamibacteraceae bacterium | reverse complement strand
GTGCAGTCCAAGCCTGACCTCAGTATGGTTCTCAACGGCATGCTCGCCGGTCTCGTAGGCAGAACTGCCGGGGCTGACGTCGTCAGTGTTAATAGTGCCATGGTTATCGGTCTTATTGCCGGAGGCATTGTTGTCGGTTCGGTTCTGGCCATTGATCGTGCCAAGCTTGACGACCCAGTGGGAGCTATTTCTGTTCACCTCGTGTGCGGGATTTGGGGAACGCTGGCGGTAGGTATCTTCAGCGCCGACCACTCTTTCGGCACCCAATTAATAGGAGTCTTGGCGTATGGGGCGTTTACGTTTCCCTTAGCGTTGGCGATCTTCTATGTCATAAAGGCAACGATAGGATTGCGGGTAAGTGAGGAAGAAGAACGCCAAGGTCTCGACGTTAGTGAGCATGGGATGCAAGCGTACGGTGGAATGTGAGCGCGTGCGACTTGTCTTGGTCTTGTATGCACAATTTGATCTTTACCCGGGTTGGCTCGATAAATCCGGAGATAGTTAGTCCAAAGAAAGGAAAGAGTAGTTCCATGAAAACATTTGCATGCCGATTCGTAGGTTTCACGGTTGCCCTTTTTGTCGCAACTGGTCTCATGACTGGCACGGCTGCTGCGCAAAATGATGGAAATATAAGCGTTGGCGCGGGCATCGACTTTGTTAGCGACTATTACTTCCGCGGCATTGTTCAGGAAACAGGTGGAGTTGTTGCTCAGCCATGGCTCGAGGCGGGGATTGCGGTCAACGAGAACTTTTCCTTCACGGCTGGAACTTGGAACAGCCTGCACTCGGTACAAGCTGAGGGAGCAACGGTTCCCAGTTGGTATGAAAGTGATTTCTACGCCGGACTGTCTGCGGCCACGGGCAGCACAGCGATTGATGTGACATATACCAAATATATGAGCCCAAGAGGTTCGTGGGGCAGTGTTAAAGAATTAGCCATTGGCGTTGGCTATGACCACTTTGTGGCGCCCTATGCGACTGTCGCCATTGAAATGGACAGTGGTGGCGGTGCTGACGGAGGATCGAACGACGGCACCTATTTTGAGCTCGGCGTCGAGCCAGGGCTTCCGCTTGATACGGAGACATATTCAGTCTCTATTCCGATAGCGCTAGGTCTTAGCCTTAGCGATTATTACGAAGGCGGTACTTCCAACAGCAGTTTTGGATTTTTTAGCCTAGGTGCAGCACTCGGTATCCCATTAGCTGGTGTTCCAGCTGAATTCGGCTCGTGGGAATTCGCTGGTAGTTTGAGTTTGCTGGTTTTTGGTGACGGACTCAAGGCGATCAATGGCTCGACGGATGGAGCTAAGGTGATTGCGTTGGTCGGGCTAAGCATGGGGTATTAAAGGGCGGCCCTGCTAAAGCTTACAAATATTAATTTCACATCAATATTCATGTGGCAACCACTCAATGACAAACTCACCACGCGTAGCTATTCGCTACGCGTGGTGAGGGTCGTTCAGTAGCGATTAGCCCTCATGGCGGTGCTGCAAACAGGTCAAGGCTCGACCAATCGAAACTTCTGAATGCGCCGGCCTTCTTGCTCTGCAACGTAAACGTTGCCTCTGGAATCAACGGCGATGCCGTGCGGAAGGGTGAACTGCCCCATATAGCGTCCTGGTCCGCCACCAAAACTTCCTACGACTTGTCCTGTTTGGCGGTCGAGGATATTGACCAACACGCTGTTCTGGTTGACAACGAACAGGTGGCGCTGCTCTGAATCCTCAGAGAACGCAATGACGACAGCAGTACCCCGTGTTTCAGCCCGTCGATTTCCTTGAGGAGCGTTCGTCGTCCAGGGAACGTCAATATTTCGAATGAACGTACCCTGACGATCGAATACTTGGATGCGGTCGCCTCGACGATCGCACACGTAAACGAGACCATCATTCGAGAGCCGCAGGCAATGCGGTAGTGGTACGATGCCATCCTCCTGTTCGGTTCGGTGCAGTCGCCACTGGCGTAAGAATTGACCATCACGTGTGAGTACCGCGATGCGAGAATTTCCCTCAGGAGTCTCGCCATCAGCGACGTAGACGTCACCGGTCTCCGGATCGACATCAACGCTTGCGGGCAGGAAGAACTGGGCACGATTGGAATTCATCGGTCGACCCTGCCGGGTTCCATCGGAAGAGTCGTATTTGTCCGATGCGCCAATCTGGAGGAGGCGTTCGCCACCGTCGGGTGAGTACTTTTGGATGACACCAGTAGCCGCGGCGACAATCCAGATATTTTGATCGGCATCAACATGGCAGTCGTGCAGCCGTTCGCCGAGCTGTTCAAGGGTGCCCCATGCACGGACGACTTCACCGCCCGGAGCGAACTCGATCACTGGCGGCGCTAAGTCCGCCGCATTGAGGTCTGCAGGAACGACGTTTTGGCGGTTGAGCACGTAGATATGGTCTCGGCCATCGATACACATTCCACCTAGGCCACCGGTGATCCACCCCTCCCCGAGGGGGAGTTTTGGCCAAGAAGGGTCGACTTCGTAATGTGGGACTTGTGCGTCGATAGGAACAGCCAGGCTGATGGCCGTTACTGCCAGCAGCACCCGTATTGTGGCGGCAAACTTCCGGTGTTGTTGTCCGTCCATAGGTACGGGTAATAGTAGCAGCCCAATGGCAGCACGCGGATGCTGGCGTTCTTATTTGCTTTTTGGAGTCAGAAAATACTGGTCAGATTTCAACGTAGCGTCGTCGGTTCCCC
>CAZWIL010000266.1:0-2708 GCA_964634175.1 uncultured Vicinamibacteraceae bacterium | reverse complement strand
CATAGTCCGTCCGGGATCATTGATCGAGCCGATTACGACCATACGGTCGAATTAATCGTGCAGATGGTGCGAGCGCTTTCTGCAGAGGAAGTCCGATTGATCAGCGAGTTTTAGCGACGACTCCGACAGGTGTCATCATCCTTGACGTTACGAACCGCCTCCCCTCAGGGTTGAACCGCCCAGAGCGGCGCGGTACGCTAGAGACCAGATGGATACGCCCTCAACGGTGTGTATCGGGCTCGGAATCCTCATTATTGTCGTACGTGCGCCACAAATGTTCGCACCGCATGCAACACTTCGCTTTTCCCGGAGACACTTACTCTCGACCGATGCTCAATTTCGAAAGGTTGGCTTAATTCCCATCATATTCGCAATTGCAATCGTTTACGCGGCTCTTCATGCGCCGATAATGGGCGCCCTACTTGCGGTCGTCGCATCCGTCGTAACGTTGGCGGCATTATTAATGTTCGGGTTCCCAAGTCTATTCCGGCCCTTCTTTCTGAACATTCTCGACTATGTCGAAAGGTCTGGTCACTATGGGCTCATCGCACGGACTCACGGGTTTCTCGGCGTGATCGTTGGCGTAGCGCTCGTCTACGTGGGGTTCTATGTAATTTAAGTGTGCACAAGTGGAACACGAACATGCACAGCTGCACGTGAACGACACCCAACACACGAGTAAGGAGACCACAATGCGGCAATGGGTACAGACGCTGGCCATGTGCATATTCGCGGGATTCGACCAGCAGTTACCCGAGGGCATCCATCCACTATTATCAATTCCGTAGATTAGTAGATTAATGGAGACAAACAGTCAACCGTGATTGGAGGGATCATATCGATGGAAAATTACAACAACCGAAGGAGACAAATCGGGCATCTCGCCTGGATCATTCTTCTCATTGCACTCTTCTCGATGAGTGCAGACGCTCAAGATCGGATGCCGCCCATTCCGGACGACGAAATGACGGAGGCCCAGAAAGAAGCTGCAGCAGAGTTCAGGGCCGAACGTGGTGAACCCGGCGGTCCTTGGGCTGTGATTCTTCGTAGCCCGGAACTCATCAACCGACTGCGAGGCGTGAGCGATTACCTACGATTCAATAGTTCGTTGCCACCGCGCTTGTCGGAGTTTGTCATCCTGATTACGGCACGCGAGTGGACACAGAATTTCGAATGGGCGGCCCATTATCCACTTGCCATAGAAGGTGGCCTGAGTCCTGATATCGCGGCAGCGATCGCCGATGGACGGCGCCCAGAAGGCATGGCCGATGACGAGGAAGCCCTCTACGATTTTTGCACCGCACTACACCGAGACGGTAGGGTGAGTGATGCCGTCTACGCCAGAACTCTCGCCGAGTTCGGCGAGCAAGCGATCGTCGACATGGTCGGGCTCAGCGGCTATTACACCCTCATCGCGATGGTCTTGAACAGTGCACAGACGCCACTTCGGCCGGGCGCAACGCCCGCACTCGAACCGTTTTCGCGTTGATTACTGTTTTCGGAGAGTCGGCGTCCGCACGCGAGAGCTCACCCGTGCGGACGCCAACGTTTCAGCGAACAAGCCAGGCTAATCTCTACTGCCCTCGGTAGTCAGCGTCCGTGACCGGTTCGAACCAGTCTGCTCCAGACGCACCACCCATGACGGTGAGTTGAATCACATGTTCATCGGGAGAGGCGCCATGCCAGTGCACAACACCAGGTGCCGTGTAGTTTGGCGCACCACCAGGGAGGAGCTCTATCATTGCTTCGCCACGAACCTGCGTACGGCCGCGTCCCTCTTCCGCAGCGAGGATTTGCCACCCCGCATGACTGTGCCAATTAGACCGAGCTCCGGCTTCAAAACGGAGGCGAAGGGCGCGCATGTCGGCTGAATCCGGTCTACTCGGATCACCGCCAACGAAACGGGCTTGCGGAGCCGCCGTGATCGACGATTGCCACCCAAGAACCATCGTCAACATACCAATCGCCGCAATCGCGAACAGCATCTTCACCCGTGATCGAACCTGTCTCTGCATGGTGCTATTCCTTTCATCCCAAAACTTGTTTCGTAGTCACCCACCCTTATACACCCGAATGACATAATCTGGCCAACAGTTACGTTCAGTTCCTCGCGTCAAACTCAGCTATGCTAGTCCCATGGAACAGACGGCAAAATTTTTCGTAGGTCAGATCGTCCATCACAAGAAATTCGACTACCGTGGCGTCATTTACGATGTCGATGCAACTTTTCGGGGAACCGACGAATGGTATGAACAGGTAGCGCGATCTCGGCCGCCGAAAAACATGCCCTGGTATCACGTGCTCGTCGAGGGTGCCGAACACCCGACCTACGTGGCCGAACGCAACCTCGAATCCGACGACCGCGGTCACCCGATTACCCACCCCTTGGTCGGTGAACTCTGCGGCACATTCCACGAGGGGCGGTACTCTTTGGGAAATAGACTCCAGTAGTAACGCCCTATCCAAATGAAGAAACCACTATGCCGAATCTCCTTGAACCCATTCAGCAATGTTTCCCCAAAGCGTCCGTGGCGACAGATTTCTTCATCCGACTCAACCAAACGTTGGAGAAACAACATGGATTTACGCCAACCAACACACGCTTTGCCGAAGGAGCCTGTTGCGACGAGATCAATGAACCTGAACTTCTGCGACTAGAGCACCATTGGGGAGAACGGTTTAAATTCGGCGGACTCGCCGGCTATTGT
>CAZWIL010000265.1:0-2717 GCA_964634175.1 uncultured Vicinamibacteraceae bacterium | reverse complement strand
TGCTGATGGCCCCAACGACCACTATCCTGAACTGTTGTAAACAATCCAGGGCGTCGAACGAGAACACTCATCTTTCACACCGCTGTTGAAAGGTCATCAAATACTTCTGAATTGATAGCCTCGAACTGAACTTTGTCTCCTGGATGAAAGACAAACACCATCGGCGGACCCAACTTTATGACCGCAAGAGGCGTTCTTCCGATCAGTTGCCATCCGCCAGGTCCAGCAAGAGGGTAAACCCCTGTCTGCCGTTCTGCTATTCCCACGGACCCAACTGGCACATTCAACCTCGGCGTCGAGCGACGTGAAACAGCTATGCTTGGCGCTACAGAGCCCATGTAAGCAAAACCAGGCAAGAATCCCAGCATATACACACGATAAACAACCGTGGTGTGTCGCTTGATAACTTCTTCTTCACTGCATTCAGCAAAGTCGGCAACTTCTTGAAGATCTGGACCGTAGATCCCACCGTAGCAAACTGGAACCCGAATTAAACGCCCTTTCAAACAAGATTCTTGAAAGTCACACCATCGAATAATTTCAGCCCTCAAATCAGAAATAATCGACGAGATGTCTACTTTAAGCGGATCGAAATAAACAGTCACTCCACAGTAGCTCTCCACGACATCACGTATGCCCGAACGCTCTCGGCTTCGAATACCTTGAGCCATCTTCAGCACTCGGCTATTCAACTCAGGACTGATCTCTTGTTCGCACTCAGCAACGATAGCGCAATCCCCGACATACGACAGCGTCCATCCACCTGGAAGTACCTTCACCGCAAGACACGACCCCAACTAGCGATTCTCCAACGCAACAACCAGTCTTTCATGAATATTTCCAAACCCTCCATTCGACATAGCAACCACATGATCTCCGGGCATAACTGACGCTACGACAATCGACACGATCTCATCGATTGTAGAAGCAAAAGTGGCCTCAACCCCGGCTGAACAAAGTTCAGAATCAAGTTGCCGTTCGGACAGACGTTCAGATGCGGCAATGCTCTTTCGATAAACCTCCGTGACAGCTACGCAGTCTTCCACTCGATGAGACTCACTAGATTCCTGATGAAACACACGCCGACACGCCGTAGCCGACCTAGGTTCAAAAAGGGCCCACACTCTTCCTGATTGAGAGATCGAACGCATAGCAGTCAACGTCTCACGGACCGCGGTTGGATGATGGGCAAAATCGTCGTAAATAGTGACATCGTCTACTACGCCTCGAACTTCCAGCCGTCGTTTAACTCCGCGAAAACGCCGCAAAGCCGAAGCTGATTCTTCGGGACCCACACCTACCCCATTTGCGGCGGCAATTGCACCCAAAGCGTTTCTAACGTTTAAGGTGCCTATAACCGGCATATCTACCTGCACTACCCGCTCGTTATTCAAAACTAAATCAAATGTAGTCGTACCAGCCTCATATCCGATCTGTGATGCCTGCCAGGTCGCTGTGGGTCCAAGACCGAATGTTTGGACAGTGCCAGCTGCTCGTTGACCGAGTGCCTGAGTCTCTTCATCATCGGAATTAACAATAACCAGCCCCCGTCTTGAAACTAGCCCAACCAATCGACGGAATGCCAATCGCAATTCGTCCAGATCTTGATATATATCAGCATGATCAAACTCCAAATTATTAATCACAAGAATCTCCGGCAGGTATTTCAAGAACTTCGCCGTCTTGTCGAAAAAAGCACTATCGTATTCGTCGCCTTCGATCACAAATACATCCCCACGCCCGATTCGACCACTTGTGGATAGACTTGGCGAGATCCCTCCGATCAAGAAGGACGGATCCGCTCCGGTGAAAGTGAGAATCCATGCCAGCATCGAAGCCGTTGTCGTTTTGCCGTGGGTTCCAGAAATAACGACCGACCGTTGACTCCATAAAAATTCGTTCCTAACAACCTCCGGGAATGAGGCATAGCGAATGCGATTGTCCAGAACTGCTTCAAGTTCTACATTGCCACGAGAAATCGCATTTCCGACAACAACCAAATCAAGCGATTTGGTAATGTTCTGAGTTCTATATCCATCCAGCACAACGATCCCGTGCTCTCGAAGGAAATCGCTCATTGGAGGGTAAACATGTTCGTCTGAACCTTGTACAGAACACCCTTCCTCTTTGAGTAGAACCGCCAAAGTTGCCATTCCAGTTCCACAAATCCCGATTAGGTGGACAGTTCTCACCGGACAGCGTTCTCCTCAACGATAAGCGCTGGCCTTGGACTCGTCTGCACGGACACAGCAAGCCCCAGCGGCACGGTCCATACGGGTCCGGCGGTATGGCCGGTCGGGAATCCGAAAAGTATTGGGCCCGAAAATCCAGACAGTCTTTCCTCGACAACATTTCGGGCGTCACGACCAAAATGATCTCGACATCCAGGAAACTCAGCGCACACTACCGCAACAGCACGACGAAAGACTCCGGCTTGCAGTAATTGCGTAAGCATTCGGTCTAGGCGATAAGGAAGTTCCTCTACATCATCGAGAAGCAAAACATAATCAGTCGTCGGAGTAAAAGCGTACGGCGTCGATAGCGACGCGACCAATTGCGTCAACGTGCCACCTAATAGTCGTCCGCGCGCTTCGCCAGGTTTAATGACTTCCAGGCCTTCCGGCGCCAATGCCTCCATCGGCTGGGGTGGCGAGACCGCAGACAACAATGAACGACGGTCGTAACCCTTATCCGCCAGATTGATTAGCATAGGGCCG
>CAZWIL010000264.1:0-2736 GCA_964634175.1 uncultured Vicinamibacteraceae bacterium | reverse complement strand
TAGGTGTTCAGGTGACACGGATTGCCATGGGGCTACCTGTGGGCAGCGATCTTGAGTATGTCGACGAAGTTACTATGCACAAGGCAATGACCGGCCGCCGAGAGATCTAAGACATACAGCTGAAAGTTACGGCGAAGTGGTCTTTTTAAATATTTCCCTCAATATTTTCGTCGTTGTTGGTGCCTGTGCCTGAATTGGTAGTGCCTCAACGTCAGAACGCAGCCGCTCTAGGCCATTCTTGTCATCGACGTCGTACCACTGTGGAAGCAGCTTGATATCTAATCCCGATTGTTCGGCGGCAAGTATGGTGTCGGCTAGTGCATGAGCGCTACTCCATCTAATACCAGTGAATAAGTCTGGTACGCTTCTATTGGTGTCACTGGCGAGGGCAATCAGGTAGTAGCCACCGTCCAGTGCTGGACCAAGCACGATGGTTTTTGACGTAACTGCGCTAACCGCTTGTTCTATGTAGTCGATCGGAAGGGTGGGCAGGTCGGATCCGACCATTACGATTTTTGTGAAACCAGCCGCAAACAGGTCCTTAAACACACCTTCTTCTCGTTTGCCCAAGTCATTGCCCCGTTGCGCAAGTAGTTCATTGTCGACTAGTCCGATCGCCATTGCGGTAAAGTCGTCTTTGTCGCTTTCTGGTGTGTACGCCAGCCGGATTGATACTCCGTCTATCGTCCGGCATGCTTGAACGGTGTCACGCAGAAAGGCCGAGTACAACCGGCGGCGATCGGTTTCACTGGGAATTATTTCACTCAGGCGTGTCTTTGGTGGGGCACCCGATACGGGCGATCGGGCCATGATTACCACTGCCACTTTGTGTGATCCGGTTTTCAATATTTGTTTCAACGAGAGACCGTGTCGCAACAAAAATAAAACGCCGATAGCTATCCAAACCAGAATTCGGCCCTTACGAATCAAGGCCAGTGTCACCCCTGTTGCCGTTCCCACAGCAAGGAGTTCGGCAAACATTCCACTTCCGGCCTCGTCAACACCGACGCGGAGCGGTACAAATCGAAACGCAAAAGAGATGAATCGATTAGTCGCTTCAAAGATAAACGCGTGTAATAAGTTTGTTGGTACGGGACTCACCACTGACAAGATCAGAAACACTTCGAGGATTGCGACCAAGTGGAACGAGAACTCTAGAAATGCCAGAGATACCAGTTGATTACGGTGCCTCGGATAGAGCGTATAAACGGTTTCCTCAATGTTTCGGACTCGCGCAGAAAACTGTTCCAATATCTCGGTAGTGAGGCCACGACGTTTGAACCAGTTGAGTACGCTGCTTCCAATTCGAAAATTCTTCCAGATGATCCAGTGAACTGCGACAACGAGACCAGCCAGTGTGAGAACCAATATCACCGTGGGCGGTCCCAACTGGGTCGGTGTTTGAAACATCAGAAGCGTGGCTATCATGCCGCCACCAATTACCAAGATGGCACTTAAGGTGTAGAAAAGGTTTTCGATAGCTAGTGCCGGCAAGGTTCTGTTGAGGGGTTCACGGTGTCGTAGAAACATCCCTTTTGCCGGTTCGCTCACCAGAATGCTGAGCGGGGTTAAGTTGCCTAACGAATCACCGACAACAACTGCCTTGAAAACTTCTGTAACCGTTAAACGGTGAGGACCGTCCAGACATTTAATCCATGCTGCCGCCCTTATTGCGAACCGGACCCCACCGAGCAATACGACGATGATGAACACTCCGCCAAGGCGGCGAATTCCTTCTCCGACATCGTCGATACCCGCTCGACGGAGGAAGTATGTGAAGAGTGCGAGTGCGAGCAGTGTCGTCGCAACGCTGGCAAGCGTTGGACGGCGGTTGAGGTCACCCTGCATAATCAGACGTCATGACGTGGGTGTCCTTCCATATCCCGGCGGCAATCATTTTACTTGGAGGAGGGCTTCTTGCGTGTTTTTTTGGTTATCGTCTGCATCGATTACTTCTTGCTTTTTACGGTTTAGTAGGTGGACTGGCAATCGGTAGCTTGTTGGTGGGAGACTTGCCGACGTTGTTCGCAATTCTGGTCGTCATGGCAAGTGGGGTTGCCGGGGCCGCGTTCGCCATGATGGCGTATTTGGCAGGTGTAGCGGTTTTTGGTGCGGGATTGGGGGCTTTAGTCCTCAATTTCGGGTGGGCAACTCGTGACGGAGAGCCGAATGTCTGGCTGGTGCTCATTGCATGTCTTGTCGGCGCCCTGCTGTCACTAGCCGGCCGGCGTTATGTTCTTATCTTTTTCACCGCATTTTTCGGTGCGTGGACCGTAATAGTGGGATCGTTGGCACTGGTTGGAAATAGCGCGGCAGTTCTAGCTTTAGCGGGTAATGTGGAGTATCTCCCCCCTGTGAGCGAGATGAGAAGCGATCTTGGATTCATGGTCGCGTGGGTTGGGTTGACCGGCCTAGCTGTCTTCGTGCAGGTTTGGGACGGTCGACGACGTCTCTTGGTTCAAGAACCACAAGAAAAGAACTAACAGAAGAACATCATCGGCTCTTCGTCAAAACTAGTTTGCCGCAACCACGGGGGGGAAATGATTCCTCGGCTGACTGGCTCTCTCGTTTGACCCGTTAGAATCTCATTCGCTACTATTCGTCGTTATCCTTACTGACGATGTTGGAGAGTACGAAGCGCTTATAAGCTTTTTGTTGTTCCTCAGTAGCTCAATTGGTAGAGCATCCGGCTGTTAACCGGAGGGTTGTTGGTTCGAGTCCAACCTGAGGAGCCAA
>CAZWIL010000263.1:0-2761 GCA_964634175.1 uncultured Vicinamibacteraceae bacterium | reverse complement strand
AGATCAGGAGTGGGCCGTCACGATGTAAAACGGCTTCACGCTGTTCCGGATTCAGTTGTTCCAGAAACGACATCTACTCGACAGTGACGCTTTTCGCGAGGTTGCGGGGCTGGTCGACATCACACCCTCGAAGTACGGCAATGTGGTACGCAAGAAGTTGAAGAGGAATCACCATCAAAATCGGCATTAAGAGTGGGTGTGTTGGTGGAACTGGAACGACAAAATCATTCTTGTCCAGCACGTCGCGAAAGGCTTCAGGGTCGGTATCTGTTACTACGATCACCGCCCCGCCGCGGGTCTTGGCCTCTTGGAGATTCGCCATCATTTTTTCAAAGACGGTGCCGCTGGGCACCAGAGCAACAACAGGCATCTTCTCGTCGATAAGCGCAATAGGGCCGTGTTTCATTTCGCCCGCTGGATAGCCTTCGGCGTGGATATATGAAATTTCTTTGAGCTTTAGAGCGCCCTCGAGTGCGATTGGGTAGTTAATACCTCGACCTAGATACAAGAAGTTCGTATGTCGATAAAACCGCTTAGCTATCTCGGCTACCGCCGTGTCGCACGTCAAGCTGTGTTGGACCAATCCTGTTAACTGTGTCAAACCTTCGATCAGGCGATGAACTTCATCTTCAGCAATAGTTTTTCGGACTTTGGCCAGGTGTAACGCAAGCAAACTTAAGGCCACGAGCTGAGAAGTGAATGCCTTTGTCGACGCTACACCAATTTCTGGGCCGGCGTGGGTATAGACCGTGCCGTCGGCCTCTCGGGTCGCCATGCTTCCAACGACATTGCATATAGCGATACTTCGGGCACCATGTTGTTTGGCTTCTCGGAGGGCTGCTAATGTGTCGGCGGTTTCTCCAGATTGCGTGATCACGATGGCAAGCGTATTCTCGCCGGCCATGGGATTGCGGTATCGGTATTCGGAGCCGTAATCGACGTCGACGCGGATCCGGGCGAGTTGTTCAATGAGAAATTTTCCAACCAGGCCGGCATGCCACGAGGTGCCACAGGCGAGAATCACTACTTGATCAACGTTCTGAAGGTCATCGACAGAGAGGTTGAGCTCGCCGAGAATGACGGAGCCTTGCTCTTCCGACAGTCGACCGAGGATTGTTTCTTGAACGGCCCACGGTTGGTCAAAGATTTCCTTCAACATGAAATGCTTGTAACCAGCTTTTTCGGCCATGACGGGGTCCCATTGAATTCTTTCGGTTGCCTTTGACACGCTTCGTCCGGCAAAGTCCGTAAATTCGACGTGGGACCGTGTGATAACTGCCATCTCTTCATCGCCGAGGAACACAACATCCCGGGTGTGGCTCAGTACTGCTGGAATATCCGATGCGACCAAGAATTCACCGTCGCCCATTCCGAGAATAATTGGGGGACCATTCCGAACGGCAACAATTTTCTCCGGATCGTCAGCTGCGACGAGAGCGAGGCCAAATAGGCCGCGCAAGTGACCCAGTGCACGACGCACTGCGTTTTCCAGACCATCAGCGCGCATTTCGCGTTCGACGAGGTGGGCTACGACTTCGGTGTCAGTTTCTGTTTCAAAGTGGTGCCCTTCGTTTTCGAGCTGGTGTTTTAGCTCAAGATAATTCTCGATGATCCCGTTGTGGACGACAACAATTTGGCCGGTGCAATCACGATGAGGATGTGCGTTTTCTTCTGTCGGTCGTCCGTGCGTGGCCCATCGAGTATGTCCCAGGCCGTAATCACCTTGGACCGGCTGTGAGCGGATGGCTTTTTCGAGTTGGGACAGCTTGCCAGCACTACGCCTGATCTCGACAGTTCCAGCCTTAATGAGAGCAATCCCAGCGGAATCATAACCCCGATATTCCAGCCGCCGAAGACCTTCGACTAAAACCGGGACCGCGTCTTTAGAACCGATGTAACCGATGATGCCGCACATGAAAAGTAAGCCTCAGTGGATGAAATCTCAGCCTCGAGTCGAGACAGTAAGGATTACGGATTTGTCTGTCTTGTGCAATGACAGCAAGGCCATTCGTCGGACAACTACTCAGACTTGCGCTTCTTTTCCACCCAATTCTCTTTGTTCTGTTGATGCGACCGGGCGATGCCGAGTGCGTCAGATGGCACATCATCCGTAATGCACGAGCCGGCAGCAACGTAGCTGTCTTGTCCTAGTTTCACAGGTGCAACCAGTTGGGTGCCACTGCCGATGAAGACGCCATCGGCAATTATCGTTTGGTTCTTAGCGATACCATCGTAGTTGCAAGTGATTGTGCCGGCTCCAACATTGACGCGGTCTCCGATGGTTGCGTCACCGAGGTAGCTTAAATGACTGGCCTTTGAGTTTTGGCCAAGACGAGTGCGTTTCATTTCGACAAAATTGCCGACCCGCGCCTCCTTTTCTAGCGTCGAGCCTGGACGCAAGTGTGCAAATGGTCCAGCAGAACTTCCAGAAGCTAGATGTGATTCGGTGATGACACAACAGTTTCGAATTTTGCAATCATCCTCGATAGTCGAATCTACTACGCGTACCCACGACTCAAGTTCGCATCTCTGTCCTACTTTCGTTCGGCCCTCAAGGCGCACGCCTGGGCGAATAATCGTATCGGGACCGACCGTAACCTCGTCGTCAATGTAGGTTGTTAACGGGTCTTCGATAGTAACCCCCGCCGCCATCAATTCTTCGTTCTTACTTTTTCTCACGATGGAGCTCACCTCCGCCAGTTCGGTCTGGCTGTTGATGCCTCTGATTTCGTCAGGCGTTTTGGCGTTTAAAGTAGCAACT
>CAZWIL010000262.1:0-2805 GCA_964634175.1 uncultured Vicinamibacteraceae bacterium | reverse complement strand
TGCAGCTCGACTCATCGATGACGGAATCTCAACAGTCACGGGAGAGCTGGATGCGAAGCTCACTTACGAACGTCTCAATCTTGATGCCGCACGATTACTGGTCGCGAATCATGACGACACGACTAATGCGAATATCGTACTGACCGCGCGAGAAGCAACGGGTAACGGAAACACTAATCCCACGCCGGTCGTCGGTTTCGCAGAACATCGTGACTCAATAGATATTCTCGAATTAGCTGGCTGTAACCAGGTGCTTTCCCCCAAGATTCAACTCGGGCAGTATCTGGCTGAACGTGGAAGTGCTGGGATAGACCATACCGACGTCCTTGGTTCGATCAAAGGTCTTCGAATGGGTGAAATCGCCGCTCGGGATACCGCGTTGGTCGGCTGCACGATCAGCGAGACCGCCCTTCGGACAAAAACCGGGGCAAGTATTGTCGGTATGTGGCAAGCGGGCACACTCCTCCCAGCTCGTCCGGAAACAACTATTCAGGCAGACAGCATCTTGGTGGTTCTAGGTGTGGCCGAGCAACTGAAAAATGTCGAGAGTCTACTCAACAGAGAGGAGAAGAAAACTGGCCATCCCGTTCTAATTATCGGAGGCGGTACAGTGGGACGAGCCGCGGCGCGTAAGCTACGAGAGCGTAACGTTTCGGTGTATTTACTCGAAAAAAATGCCGATGTTTGCGACCGTTGTGTGGACCTTGCCGACCGCATCATTGTCGGCGACGCTAATGATAGTAAGAATCTGGACCTTGCCGGGTTTCAGGAGGCGAGAGCCGTCTTGCTTACTGGCAAGGACGATGCCGTTAACATCTACCTTGCTGTTTACTGCCGTCGCCTCAGACCAGACATTCGTATTGTAAGCCGTGTTGCTCGGAATCGTAACGTTAGTGCAGTCCATCGTGCCGGAGCCGACTTCGCTTTCAGCGACGCCGCCCTCGCCGCGGAGTCAACCATAGCTCTTCTCGAAAAGCACGACATGGTCGTGCTTGACCACGATATCGAACTCTTTGAAGTCGACGTGCCTCGCAAACTCGTCAATACAAAATTAGCCGAATCCAACATCAGTTCCATCACTGGCTTGGTTGTCGTAGGACTCGATGATGGCAAACAAATAACAACCGCAATCGACAGCTCCGTCTCACTGGAAGATGGACACAAGTTGGTAATGCTGGGCACAACTAAACAACGCGAGGTGTTTACTCAGACGTTCGACTAGCAAGAAACGTTTATTGAACTTGTGCCGATGACCATAGATTGATAACAGCCACGCCGGTTATGATGAGCGCCATGCCTGTCATAGCCGCGAGGTCTAAACGTTGGTCGTAGACCACCCGCCCTACAACTCCAACCAACACAATTCCGACGCCGGCCCATATCGCATAGGCAATACCGATCGACATTCGCTGCAAAACCAACCCCAGAAAATAGAATGCTGCGGCGTAACCGACAACAACGACGCTGCTAGGTACCCACTGCGTAAAGCCATCCGAAGCCTTCAGGGCCGACGTCGCAGTGACTTCACACACAATTGCAATTATCAAATAGACGTAATGCATACTTATTTCTAATGATTCCCGTTCAAAATCGCAAACATTCCGCTGAATCTCGACAAGCCTGTAAGCTGATATGCTGGTCCTGTCTTTGATAGCTCCGTTGTCGAAACAGGGAAAGTGGCCATCCTGGCCGAAATAGGTCACACTTTCGCGACCTACTGTGCGGACAACTACTCCATCACAACATATCGTGGCGGTCTTTGTGCTAGTGTTTTGCTGTCTGGTCGAGGCTAGCGCTGGGCAACTTTCGACAACGCCTTCGACTCAGAATCAGACCACTAATGCGGCACGAATCCTAGTAGTTCCGTTCTCTAATATTTCTAGTGATCCACGGGATGCCTGGATGGGAATCGGGATCTCTGAAACCATTGCCGCTGACCTGCGTCAATTGGGTTTTTTCGTCGTCTCACAAACCTTGTCTCCAGAGATTATGCCCTCAGATCGTCTTGGGCTCACAGCCGACATAGATGCCAGACAACTCGCGCAAGAAGCCGGAGCAGGGTGGATTATTGGAGGAGAATTTCAGAGGTTTGGTAGTCAAATACGAATCGTAGCCCGAGTCATTGACGCCTCAAGAACCGCGGTTTCCCAGACGGTGACGTTGGACGACGAAATCGAGAACCTCTTTGAGTTGCAGGATCAAGTCGTCCCCCTGTTCAAAGATACATTGATGCTCCCCCAGCCGAGGACTGCCGAGAACCACGACGATGCAACGAACCAAGAACCGATCCAAGCGACAAGGGATCGACGTCAGACTCTTCCAAGTGACGACTCGGTATCGAGTCCAATCATTGACATACCTCGCGTAACAATCCGCCGCACCGACAATCCACCACAAATCGATGGCCGCCTAGACGACACCGTGTGGCAAACTGCGACGCACATCACCGAATTTGTGCAAATTGCCCCTGACGCTGGAGCGCCAGGTTCTGAAGCCACCGAAGTATGGATGGCTTATGACAGCGACAACCTCTATTTTGCCTTTTATGCACACTACGATAATCCTGGAATGATGAGGGTGAACTGGGGTGACCGCGATGAAACCGGTGGAGATGACCAGATGGCGGTTATGTTCGACACCTTCCTTGACCAACAACGGGCCTATCAATTTGAAGTGAATGGTTACGGAGTTCAGACCGACTCACTGGTCAACGCTGAAGGCACTCGTAGTAGCAGTTCTAGTCGCTCCTCATCGTCCAGTTCTCTCGGGAGTAATTATTGGCGTCAAAATGGGAGTAGCGGTTCC
>CAZWIL010000261.1:0-2818 GCA_964634175.1 uncultured Vicinamibacteraceae bacterium | reverse complement strand
GTATACGGCTCCAACCCGCCAATACCATGATTCAACCAATCGTCGTCGATGCCGACCAAGTTCAAATCCAGGGAGTTGTAGTCGGTGTTCTGCGCAAATACTAGCCCGCTCGCTCTAATCTAATTGACAGTTAACTTTTCCAATCACTCCCAAACGAGTGTCGGAGGTCGAAATGAGTGACCGAAAACAGATAAATTTCACAATCGTGCCCGACGAGTCAGCCGAGATGTCACGGATCTACGCAAATTTCTGCGCGATCGCACATACGCCGTACGACTTCACACTTACCTTTTGCGAAGTACTGCCTCCATCTGACAAAGAGGTTCGTGAAGCGGAAACCGCAAAGGTCTTACGGGCGCCCGTCAGAGCTCGAATCGTAGTGCCAATGCAATTCGTGCCTAATTTGATCTCCGCTCTTCAAGAACACCTTCGTGCATTTGGTGACGGCACACCAAAGATTGGACTAAAAACACGAGCGCCGCAAGAAGACCCCGAGGATCCGATACATTAATGAAACGCAATCGCGACTTTGCATGAAGAACGCCAAGAAATACGTGCGTCCTGCGGCCAAACGGTTTATCGCTAAACTCAAAAAACAGCACCCTGCGGTATTTACCGAACTCAATTTTGAGACTCCATTCGAACTACTGGTTGCAACCATCCTGTCCGCGCAGTGCACTGACAAACGGGTAAATGTGGTCACCGCGACACTGTTTGCTCTTTATCCGAACCCTCAAGCATTAGCTGGGGCCCGATCGGATGAATTGGAGACTCACATAAGGTCGACCGGATTCTATCGTTCTAAGACGCGGTCCCTCATAGGAATGGCCGCCTCACTCGTCAAAGACCATGGGGGCGTCGTACCACGCCAAATGAAGGAACTAGTCAAACTTCCTGGCGTAGGCAGAAAGACCGCTAACGTAGTCCTTGGACACGCACTAGGAGTTCCAGGCCTACCCGTCGACCGCCACGTGTTGCGGGTGGCTAATCGACTGAACATTGCTACGGGTACCACTCCTGAATCAGTCGAACGTCAACTCTGTCTGGCTTTTCCCAAGAGCGATTGGATCAAAACGTCAGACCTACTCATTCGCCACGGCCGGCGGATTTGCAAGCCAAGGCCACTATGCCTTGAATGCTCCGTCGCCTCGGATTGCCCTTCGGCCGAGAGTATTCCGAACAGCAAACCACTCAAATCAAAGACCTAGCGTTAGACCATCATGGCAAGACGAAAGAAACAACGCCTCGGTCAACATTTTCTCGAACCAGCGTGGAGTAGACGAGTGGTCAATATCTTACAACCTGAGCCCGCTGACACCATTCTCGAAATTGGCGCAGGTACAGGTTCATTAACCCGGGAGCTTGCCCGAAGCGGCGCCCGCATAATCGCGATCGAGATAGATACTGACTTAGTCAATCAATTGACACGCCAGCGACCAAGCAACGTCCGAATCCTTCACTGTGATTTCCTGAAATTGACTCTCGACCAAATCTCAGACCTTGACGATCAACCGATTCGAGTTGCTGGAAACCTTCCGTATAGTGTTTCAACCCCGATTCTGCAGAAACTCCTTGGGTTAAGTGCTCATGGTGGCCGAATCCGGGACGGGGTGCTGATGTTTCAACAAGAGGTTGGGAAACGTGTGGCGGCTGAACCTGGCACCCGAGACTGGGGGCCCCTTGGAGTCAGTGTTCGACTCCATGCAGAGCCCAAGGAAGTGCTGACGATTCCTCGCGGTGCTTTTCGCCCAATGCCTGAAGTGCAATCTTCTTTGGTCTCCCTCCGTTTTTGTCGGCCTCCAGTAGACATCACTGACACAGCTATGTTTACCAGGCTTGTGAGGACTTTGTTCAACCAGCGCAGAAAGACCGCAATCAATGCTCTCGCACCTCTGGTGCCTCAAATAGCGAGCATATCTACTCAAGACGTCTTTGAACGAGCTGGCGTCGATCCCAAGCTTCGACCAGAGAAACTTAAATTGGCGGAACTTGCTGACCTGTCAGAGGTTCTGGCAAAGCTAAGACTCTAGGCTATGCTATAATTACTAAGATTTTTATCTGCAGGTGAACCCAGTTGCCTGCCAAGGCTCGGCCAATTCACCCCCGCCGAGTCACGTGTGACAGATGCTCGCCAGGGCGTCTATGGCACGTCTGTATATAGCTCAGGTTTTACTCAGTTTCGAATTTTTTGCAGTTGTATTGATCAGCAGCCGACGCGCAGATTGATGATGCCAAATTACTCTGAACGGGAACCATCACTCGAGGTCATTCCGCTAGGGGGACTCGGCGAATTTGGAATGAATACCATGGCTGTATCAAGCAATGGCACAACTATTTTAATTGACGCGGGTGTCATGTTCTCAAGCATGAATCATTTTGGCGTTGACCTCGTCGTCCCAGACCTGGATCATCTCCGAACTTCCGAACGACGCCTTGCTGCCCTCTTCTTAACCCATGGACACGAGGACCACATCGGTGGCGTTCCGTATGCATGGGACTTACTCGACGGCCCCGTCTATGCGACTACCCTCACTCTGGGACTACTGAAGCCAAAACTGGCTGAGCACGGTATAGACGCCGAAGGCAAACTCATTCCAATTGAACCTGGTCAGTCAGTCACGTTAGGTTCTCTCGAAGTTGAATTTCTCAGGGTAACCCACAGCCTACCCGACTCCGCCGCCCTTGCGATCCACACCGTCGCAGGAACGATTGTCCACACAGGGGACTATAAAATTGATACAGCTCACAAGGATGAACAACCAATGGACCTGGAACGTTTTGAGGGGCTCGGCCAAGCAGGTGTCTTGGCGTTATTCGG
>CAZWIL010000260.1:0-2824 GCA_964634175.1 uncultured Vicinamibacteraceae bacterium | reverse complement strand
TTGAGCCGACGCCGCCCATTCCCGACGGTCGTTCCGAAACGTGTTCCCTCACGAAATACCATACTTCTCCGGTGTTTGCACTGCCGACGCGTAGTCCCTTTCGCCACCCACCGGGGTTGTAGTTCTCGTCCGACTCGGAATCAATTGCATAGAGAACATCGTCATCATTAATAAAAAGACCGCTAATACGACTAAACTGGTACCAAGTGTCCAGGTGGCCGCCATCCTGGTCAAAGATTTGAATCCGGCTATTTCCACGATCAGCGACAAAAAGCCGACCCTGCGAGTCAAAGTCGAGCGAGTGTGGAGACCGAAATTCTCCGTCTTCAAAACCCCATTGCCCCCAACTCTTAATAAACGTGCCATCAGCGGCAAACTTCGAGATCCGACCAACCGCCGTGGGTCCCGTCTCGTCCAAGAATTGCCCACTATGAGATTCTCCAACGAAGATACTTCCGTCAGGAGCAACCACGACATCATTTGGCTCTGTGAAATGAGTCGGCGGATCGCCGGTCTCGCCAGGCGTCCCTAACACCAATAACACCTCACCGTCCGGACTAAATTTGATGACTTGATGCCCCTTCATCGGTGCATTTGGAGTGCGCTCGAGCTCTCGCGCATTCGGTGACCTCGCGTCGACCACCCAAACGTTGCCCTCGCTGTCAACGTCCATTCCATGCGGCCAGGTAATCAACCCGGCACCAAAACTCGCTACAACATTTCCCTGTTGGTCCATTTTTACGATCGGATCCACATTCGATTCAGCGCACGAGTTTGTCCCGCAGCGATCAGCCGCCCAGATGTGGGTGCCATCAACATCGATATTGATCGCACTAACGGAACCCCACGACCGACCATCTGGTAATTCGCCGAAATTGCGAACGGTTTCGTATGGGTTTGGCAGATGGTTCACCGGCTCCTGTGATGCGTGTTCCGTTGGCACCTTTGCACCTCGTTGGGCCGCAGCCGTTAAGGGAATAAGCACCATGGCCATGCATGTCAACCCAAGGCAGAAACCCTTCTCTCTTGTAATCCGCATGTGACTATCCAACCTCCTCAGATACAACCTGCTGTTTGCCGTCTCAAAATAAATGGTCGGGGCGAGAGGATTTGAACCTCCGACCCCCGCGTCCCGAACGCGGTGCTCTACCAGACTGAGCCACGCCCCGACAGCTATGTATTGTATCTCAGCGCCGAAACTCGCCGGTCGTTCGTCAGAACGGCTTTGATCGGGGTTTTTTTTGGAACGTGCCCGACAAAATCAACAACCCCGAGCGCCGTAGCCAGATTAGGTGCTCAGTCATGCTTTCTGAACCTGTGGCATGATTGAAGGAGAGTGACTATAAACGCTCCCTTCGATGCCGTTCTCCTCATCAGCTTCGGTGGCCCACGCGGCCCGAACGAGATTCGTCCCTTTTTGAAGAATGTTTTGAGGGGGCGACACGTCCCCGCAGAACGTCTAGAGAGCGTGGTGCACCACTACGAACTTTTTGGTGGAATTTCCCCAATTACCGAGATTACGATGCGGCAAGCCGAAGGTTTGCGAGAACGTCTTCGACCTCACGCACTCCCCGTCTACCTCGGCATGCGCAACTGGCATCCTTTTCTTGACGATACGCTCCAGGAAATGGCCGCCGATGGCATACGGCGCATACTCGCGTTAATACTTGCGCCCCATCACAGCTATTCAAGTTGTGGACAGTACAAACAAAACGTCTTGCAGGCCCTCAACGCCAGCACCCTAGCCGCTCACCATCTCGAGGTGACGTATATCAACGGATGGCACACTCACCCTAAATTTGTGGAAGCCAACGTCGATCACATCACAAGCGCTCTGAATACGCTGCCTTCCGATCGACGCTCCAATGCACGAGTAATCTTTACGGCCCATAGCATTCCTGTGACCATGGCGAACGAAGCCACCTATGAGCGGGACCTCACAGAATCCGCCGAACTCATCGCCAAACAGGTTTCAACGACAAATTGGGCAATCGTCTATCAGAGTCGAAGTGGTCGCCCGCAGGACCCGTGGCTAGAACCAGATATTTGTGACTACCTTCGCAACGAGAAACGTCGTGGTTTGGAAGCAATTGTTGTGAGCCCCATCGGTTTCGTTGCCGATCACATAGAAGTCTTGTACGACCTTGATACCGAAGCCGCACTGGTCGCCAAAGAATTGGATATCTCGATGGCTCGCGCTTGTGCGGCGAACGATCACCCCGCGTTTTTGGACATGATGGCCGATGTGATTCAATCAACCTGCAGGCGTTACGCCAAAGGCATTCCGCTGCAAATCTCACAGGGGACGCCGACACCGAAACCTGAACTGCCACCGCCGGCTCGCTGAACGGTTAGCCGTTTCTTGCGGGACACCCAAACAATAGCGGTAAAACTCTTGGTCTACGTACCCGAACAATGCTTATCGAAGGCCGCCGTCAATTCGCTGGCGATCGTCGGTGCTTCTTGATTCTCGATCTGGTGTCGTTCCATCAGATAAATCAGTTTGCCGTCTTTAAGCAATGCCACCGCCGGTGACGAGGGTGGATACCCGGTGAAGTAACTCCGTGCCCGTTCGGTTGCCTCGACGTCCGCTCCGGCAAAGACTGTAGCCAGCACGTCCGGTTTGACGTTGTGGTCTAGAGCTAAGGCGACGCCTGGTCGGGCCTTGCCTGCAGCGCATCCGCAAACAGAATTCACCACCACCATGACGGTGCCTTCTTTCGTCAACGTATTGTCAACCTGCTCCGCACTTCGCAACTCGATCATTCCTAGTTTGGTTAATTCATCGCGCATCGGCGCTATAAAAAATTCTGGATACACACTG
>CAZWIL010000259.1:0-2833 GCA_964634175.1 uncultured Vicinamibacteraceae bacterium | reverse complement strand
ATCCGTGGTTTGAAAGCCGGCAACCGTTTTAAGTTGATAATTGCGACCAGGTTTGGTTAAGCAGACCGCTTCCTATTGCCCAGTTCGTCATCTCGTTCGGATCTCGACTTGGTCGACCTCCAGTATTTCAGCTTACCAAACGATATTCCAATCGGACCGGACGCGAGGTATGCATACGCCATCAAAAGTAAGACTGCTTCGGGTTGAGCCGCAATTGCGGCGATGACGCCGGCTATTACGATTAGCGATAGAGAGGAACGCCGCCCTTCAGGAATCATGGTCGTAATACTCAGAAAACGGATACGGCTAACCATAAGAATCGCGGGCACCAATACAAGAAAGAGAGCCAGCACGGATTCTGCCCCTGTCGTTAGAGCATCAGGATAGGCGAACACCGTAGCCGCAAGAACGCCAGCGGCCGGAGGGCTCGGCAGGCCAACGAAGTGTCTTTTATCGTTCGATTTTCCTTGGATGTTAAATCGTGCTAGTCGCATTGCCGTAGCGGTCATATAGATGAATCCGGCGGCCCAACCGATCCTGCCTAGCGGCTGTAGGCCCCATGCAAATACGAGAATCGCTGGAGCTAGTCCAAACGAGATCACATCCGCCAGTGAATCAAATTCCTCTCCGAACTCGCTGGTGGCACCGGTCAATCTCGCAATCCTACCGTCGAGGGTATCAAGAACCATTGCGAAGCCGATCAACGGAGCCGCCGTTCCGTAATCTCCACGCATAGCCAAGAGTATGCTCGCCCAACCCAAAAACATATTTGCTACGGTTAACAGGCTGGGCAGCAGATATACACCACGGCGGAAACGACGTTTAGGCGGAGGAGAACCAAATACAGAAAGAACCTTAGCCATCGTTAGCCTCATCGAGTTGCGTGCTATTTAGTTCGGAAGTTGGCTCCAAACTCGCTATAACACTCTCTCCGCCGCGAACGCTCTGTCCAATGGACACTCCCACATGTGCATTTATCGGCACAAAGACATCCATTCGTGAGCCGAACTTCATAACACCTAAACGTTCACCTGTAGTTACTTGCATTCCCTTAGACAGCCGGCATACTACACGTCGGGCTAGTAATCCCACAACCTGTCTGCACACTACGATTTGGCCATCATGGTCGATCCGAATCTCGCTTCGCTCATTCTCCGTCGCCGCCTCACGACGATACGCAGGAAGAAAACGACCGGCGCGATACTGAACATCCAGTATCCGACCGCCAATAGGGGTTCTATTTACGTGCACATTCAATGGCGAAAGAAAGATACTGATTTGTTTCCACTGCCCATCTAGGCCAGTGTTCTCTTCAGCGACACCCGCGTGCGTAATTCGACCATCGGCCGGTGACACGACAAGGTTGCCATATTTTGGGCCAGATGGAATCTGGCGATCAGGATCTCTAAAAAAGAAGGCAAAGAAGAACGCTAAAATAAACAGAATTGCCCCCCAGCTGTTCAGGCCGAGTATCAACAAGACGAGTGCTGGTACAAGGGCTGCCAGAATAAATGGCAGACCTGCTCGATCAATTCGCATTTAGTAGGTAGGTTGGAACGCTTGCTTCACCCGAAAAGCTTCGTTTTAGCTGTGGGCTGTCGGTTCAAAGTTTATTTGGTCCGGCTCATTAGCATGGGTGCGATGCTGCCGCAGAATCACTTCCATCTGGTCCTTTAGTTGCAGTTTTCGTTTCTTAAGGGTTGCTTCCTCAACCACGTCCGTGTCAGAGCGATACAGTCGGGCCGACAATTCGGTGATTCGGTCATCTAATTCCTGATGTTGATCGGCTAACTGGCGAAAATCTGGGCTGTTCTCCAAAAGGTTCTGGCGCATCATATCGGAGCTGCTCATTCAACCTCCTTGCAGGCTTAGCTGGCGGTTATCATTGCTCTCGAGTTTCGACATTAGGACAGCAGTCCAACTACCGGACCGGAAGCGGAAGTTATCATACGGGAATGGACGTTTCAAGAAATTACCGTAGGCGTAACGATCCTGGCGACATGTCGTTTAGGCGACACTCCCTACTCCGCCCCGCGTCGTTCGCGAGCCAGTTCAGCATCCGGTCGCCTAAGGTAAAACGGCGTCACTAAATGGGCGGGTAGAGCTCTATCAACGCCGAGCGTCTCCGCAAGAATTCCAATAATTGGTGCTAACGGAGGTAGGTTCGGGATTGTAAGCACATGACTCTTTAGACGAATATCGGCAATGTCGTCGCTGTCCACGGGGCCATCTCCCACAAACATAACGGGCGAACGTGTCAATCGGTGAGACCATGCATCTAAAATGATTTCCGGCGTCCCTACACGAGGCTGTTCTAATTCAATTAACTCACGATCTTTTACCGCGTAAACCGACGAAAACACTTCTCCTCGTTGGCCATTCATCCAGGGAACGATGATCTCTGGAGTTGACAGCGGTGTCGTCGAATCGAGGCCAGCATAGGCCAGCGCGTGTAAGGTCGATACAGGCACAATTTTTTTACCATTCACGAGTGCCAAGCCTTTTATGGTCGCGAGCCCAACCCGTAGTCCAGTAAAGGAACCAGGGCCGATACAGGCTGAAAATAGGTCAACTTCTGTGAGTGCTGTGTCGTGCCTTTCTAGTAACGTCACAACGTCAGTCGGAAGCCTTTCACTGTGACTCGCCGTAGCGTCTCCAGACAGGCATCCCATTACCAATCCGCCGGATATTAGGGCGACGCTCCCTCCACGCGTGGAGGTGTCAAGAGCCAACGTTATCAAACTCGTTCTCCTTACTAGTATCGCTCAAGGACGTTCCGTTACTGTCTCGACCTTCGGACACTAGTGTATCCTCCCGACTAATGTCACTCTCG
>CAZWIL010000258.1:0-2842 GCA_964634175.1 uncultured Vicinamibacteraceae bacterium | reverse complement strand
AACTTTGCGATCCCGCAAGTCCATGGGTTGAGGTGATATCCAGCGATACAATCGAACATAAAACCAGTCAGCGTGCCTTAAATGAGCCTCTGTTGTGGGCCCCATTGTAGCCGAACTCAGTCATGCACGACTTTTTCCATAACTAGAACACGCCGCTTATCCAGCCAATCCATTTTCGTTTCAAGATCGGGTCTGGAACGACAGCCTTCCAAGACGAACATCACGCGGAGAAAATCCTTATTAAGGAGTGTTATGTGAGTGGGGTCGACGTCGAATTGAGTCGTGTAATCAATAAGACTCTTGGGAGCCGGATGAAAGCGAGTAGTGCAATAGATAAAACGCGAGGACATTCGCACCATATTCGACACTGTCGCCTTCACCTGAAGCACTGTCAAGTGTTCTAACACCTCACGACAAATCACGAGGTCATAGGAATGTTTCGGTTTTAGTTCATCGTACGTATTCCCAATGGCAATGCGATCACGAACCTCCGGGGTCGCCAGCTCACGACTACTCTCGGCAAAGTCGATTCCTTCTACGTCCACACCTAGTTCAGCCAGAAAGTGCATCAATGCTCCCGGACCGCACCCAAGGTCCAGAACTCGCTTTGGCTGGAATATCTCTTTGATCAGTTCGGGATTTTTCGCTTCAATTTCACGACGAGTCTCAAGCGAATAATTATTACCCTCAGCGCGCCAATCTCCGGTGAAATATTCACGATCATAATGTTCGGAGGATGTTGGCTTCTGGAGAAAGACTGCGTCTTCAAAATCTGCAATAGTCATAACGGCGTCCTATGTGTTTGCTCAATGAATCTCTGGAGAATACGACTGGACGAATCTTGCACAGTGTCGAGGTACACCAGCTCGATGTCCAATCGCCCGCAGATTTCAATCTGGCGGGCCGGCAGTCGTCCCTTCCAATCAATCCCTTTGACGTAGTGGCTAGGACGAAGCTGCTCAAGTACTGTCTCTGTGTCGTAGTGGTTTATATGTGTAAATGAAATATATCGGATAGCATCAATGACCTCGGCACGATGTTGCTCGAAAAGAACAGGATGGTGTTTAGTTGCGACATAGGCGTCAGACGCCACGTTGCATAGTAGTGGAACTTCCAGCGCCGTGGCGGCAGAAAAATACGTTATGTGCCCGGCATGTAGAGGGTCGAATGCCCCGTCGACCATCGCGACTCTACCAGCATGCTCGGGAAGTTCTTCGAACGAAAGAATCACGATTTTGGTGTAGCCAACAAACCACGAGTGTCGAGCTCGGCTAATGCATGCTCAAATAGATCGACGGGCCGCTCGTCAGAACGCTCAGCCCATTCAATGAGTTCAGACATGCCTTCTTCGAAAGTTGTTGTCGGACTCCAATCTAGGGATTCAGACACTCGCGTGATATCCGCAAAGCAATGTCGAATGTCAAAGGTTCGCCCGGTTCTTGTGACCTCTGGTTCAATTGACTTACCCGTCAGTCGCGCTAAGGTACGAGCAATTTCAAGAATCGTAATCCGTGTACCAGATCCTACATTGACCGGCATGAAATCAGCACCATCGCGTTCGAGCATGCATGTAAGACAAGCTATTACGTCATGAATCGAAACAAAATCGCGCAATTGTCCCCCATCCTCAAAAACAACCGGTGCGCGGTCATTCAGTAGCCGACCAAGAAAAATTGCAGCTACCCCAGCATACGGATTGCTCAGACTCTGTCGCGGACCAAATACATTAAAGAACCTTGGCGTGACGGTGGGTATGCCATAGGTCCGCCCGATCAGCAGTGCCATTTCTTCTTGGTGGTACTTAGTCATGGCATAGATATTGTCCCGATAGAGCGGCGTGTCTTCACTTGTCGCCTGTCCGGCCAATGCAGCACCACATTTCGGACACTTGGGCTCCCAATTTCCTTGCGCAAGTTGCGCAGCATCGCGTAGAGGCGGAAACTGCGGTCCGCACGACCCACATTTATATGCACCCTCGCCATAGACCCCAACCGACGACGCGACAATCAACTTCCGAACATCATGTTTTTCGTTAACCAAGATGTCGAGAAGACTTCCTGTCGCACCAGTATTAACTCCGACATACCGATCAAGCTCATACATACTCTGCCCGACACTTACGGCCGCGGCAAAGTGCACCACTGCATCTGCAGCCAATACACACGACGCGAGCGCCTGCCGGTCTCGTATATCGCCATGGACGTAAGTCGCGTCTGCATTCGCATAACTCGGCCAATTCCCTGAACGATGCACTTGTAGTTCGAGATTGTCCAACACGGTGACCGAGTAATCTCGCGCGATCAACGCATCGACGAGATGAGAACCGATGTAACCCGCCCCACCGGTAACAAGCACTTTCTGAATTGCCAACTTGTTCCCCTAATTAGTAGAAGTTCTAATCGTTTCCCCGTCTCGGAATACCCCATCGTTAATAAGAGAGGTCAATCCAAGACCCGCAAGGCTACGAAGGTCAATGGTCGCGAACTGTCCAGCTTGAGACTCCAGATAGACTTTCCGAGCAAGGTACAGGTGTGCATGAAGGAATCGGGGATCACTCATAACGGCCACCGTGCTGACACCGAGAAGTGGCGCAAGCCATGTCAAGCTTCCGCAGGTTCCAACGAAAAGTTTCGCACGGCTGATTACCTCTGTCTGTAGACCTAGGTTGTTTTGCGGAGTCATCCACCGACTCAGATTCACCACACCGGCCTGGCCGTCGAAAAGATAGTCCTCATGGTCATCCAGATTAAGTCCCGTATCAAGCGTTACAACCGGCAAAATTGAAGCGATCCGGCCAATCAAAGCACGCAGAAGCCGACGACTCTCGTTACTGTCCGGCAAT
>CAZWIL010000257.1:0-2852 GCA_964634175.1 uncultured Vicinamibacteraceae bacterium | reverse complement strand
CCCAGCTGAGTACCGTCAGCACTAACGTGAAGCTTACCGAGGCATGCAAGACGTTTAGTGTCCTGAGGTGTGGTTTCACCGATTCTCCTGAATCGGTTTATCGGTTCATTTCTCTCAGAACAGTAGTGTTAATTCTTTGGCCGCGCAGTTCACTAATTAGTGGCAAAACAGTAGAAATACCCGTTTCCTCCCGTTCCTTGAAGGTCAGCTTGTCCACAACCACGACTTCCATGGGCGGAATTCCATGATGATGGAACAGCACCGCCACCAGTGCGGTCGTGATGACCAACCTGCGCGCTCCCGTTACCGTTGCTGGTCCAGTTGCTGCACGTATGATCTTCTCCGTCCGTAAACCGCGTTCCATCAAGTTGGGAGCCGGTCAGGATGTCGTGACGATTAGGGTCGTCACCACGTCCATTGGTAATCTCGCCGGTTTCATTTAATTGGGTTTCTTTGGTTAGCGCAGCATTTGAGTAGTGCAATTCGGCGACACTGCCAGCAATTTGCACACCCTCGGCGTTAAACCAGGGTCCCGAACCGATACGGTCGCGGGCATTGGTGCCGGTGGCTCCATCAGTACTCAGATACGCTCGCCACGTCTTTCCACTGCTTCCAGCGGCTTCGGCTAACATGGTGCAGTGCCGGTCGGCACCATCAAGACCTCCGAGATTAGCCCCGTCGCCGGGTCCTGCACTTGTGATGAAGAAACTCATCGTATTATCTTGGGTCATCCCAGGCAGGCCCATAATCAAGGCGAAAACTGCGGCAACGCCAAACATTCGTATTTTCCAGATTGTCATTGGTAAGGTCCTCTTGGTTGGTGCTGTTCACTGAATGGTCTGCGGTTCTAGTCTATCTGGAGCAATAACCGGTACGGTCGCAAGAAAATTGACTATTCTTGTATTTCGATCACGAGAATCTCACGCTCGTTTCCTTCGCGTTCCCCTTGTCCTACAACAACTAACACAAGCGAATCTGAGACGGCGACATCACGTGCCGGTCGGGCTGTCGATAGTGCCGTAATGATCTCCGGACTTGATGGGTCTGATAGGTCAACCACCTGTAATCCAGCGTCTCCAGCCGAGACGAACGCGAACTGATCTTGAAGTGCTAGGCCGTTGGCTTGCCCTGGTGTATCGAATGTTGAAGTTTTTACCGGCGCAGCTGGATCCGTGACATCGTAAACCTGAAGGCCACCTTGGCCGATGCCGGCAAGAAGTTTTCGTCCATCGGGAAGTTCTGTAACTTGGAGTGCATTACGCGGTGCGGATGGAGCGTGCAGTATTCCAATTGGTTCGGGACTGCCCTCCTGTGTCAGGTCGAACACGTAGAGACCTGTCGGAGAGTCGGTCGCGTAAGCAATGGGCCCAGATGTGACGACGTCCCGCGCATAGCCATCGAGAAAATACGAGCCAATTGGTTGAGGCTCACTTTCGTTAGCAACGTCGATCAGGACGAGTCCTTCCATATGGTCGATATAGGCCACTTTTGTGTCGTACACCGCGCCTATCTTGGTTTGGCCCAATGATTCAAACGCCCCCAATTCGTGTGGTGCAGTCGGGTCAGAGATGTCGAGGATCGATAAGCCATGAAAGTTGGCGCCGACATAGGCACGTTCGCCATTGATACTGAATTTCCAGATTTCCTCCGGCATAGTCAGCAGTCCCGTCTGGCGCGGCATCGCAGGATTCGACACGTCAAAGACCTTAAACTCCCGGTGGTGGGTGACGAACACCTGTGTTCCCTCCACCTTCACAAGGTCAGCGGGTCCGGGAATGGTACCAACCTGCTCGAATGACATTTGAGCGGTCACGCTGGGAGCAGATACCGCCACTACTGTTGTGACGAGAATCAAGGCTACAGTTAGGCGGCTAAACAGGGCAGTGATCATGAAATGTCCTTCTTGGCAATTCGATAGAGCTTTGATTGAGTTCTTAGAAGAAGACTTCCACGTACGACAGCGGGTGTAGCGAGCGACATTTCATTAAGCGAGTTCTTGTGCAGGATCTTAAACTCTGGTCCGGCTTCTACAACGTATGTCTCACCATCCTCACTAAGAAGAAAGATCTTGCCGTTATACGCCCACGGTGATGCGGTGAAGCCATTTCCAATCTCAAGACGCTGACGTCCATACACTTCGTCACCAGTTAGCGCATCGTGGCAGACTAAAAACCCGCGATCGAGCAAGGTGTAGTAGTAGTCGCCGTAGACCAAGGCTGAGGTGTTGTAGGTGCCGAGTAACGGGTATGACCATGCGACGTATTCAGTGGATTCTTTTGGTCCGGGGAAACCTGCTGCGATGCCCGTGCTACGAGCCTCAGGTGGCCACACAGAAATATCGCCTGTGGCTCCCGGGCGTACAACATAGACCGGTCTTAATCCCCCTCCAGGATAACCGGAACTCAAATAGAGAAGGCCGTGTTTGGCGAAGGGTGTCGGTATGGTGAGCCCGGACATCCCGTGGATTTCCCAGAGAAGATTTCCGTCGAGGTCATAGGAGCGGATGCCACCAGTACCGGAGGTGATTAGTTCGGTTCGCAGCTCGTTCTCCCAAATAAATGGTGTTGCCCAATTTGTCCCACGTTCTTCACGGTCGACCCGCCAGGCTTCTTCGCCGGTGTTTGTGTCGATCGCCACCAGAAACGATTCCGTCTGATTGTCGTTAACAATGTAGAGGCGGTCTTCGTGAAGAACCGGAGAAGCGGCGGATCCAAATCCTCCGGTGGTTTCGAATGCTCCGAGTTCGCGTCGCCAAACAGTTTCACCACTCAAATTGAGAGCCGTGACCAGTCCGATTGTGCCGAGATAGACATACACTCGTCGACCATCGGTCACTGGTGTTTCAGAGGCGA
>CAZWIL010000256.1:0-2864 GCA_964634175.1 uncultured Vicinamibacteraceae bacterium | reverse complement strand
GAACGTCGGATTGGTCTCGCGTTGAGTGACCCGACGGCCACTTTGGCTAGGCCGTTGAAGGTTCTTACGGTTCCCCGGGTCGAAAAGACAGGGGCGAAGGGGGTAATTGTCGTTGCAAAAGAGATTCTGACGCTCGAAAAAGAGGAGGACGGGCTGGCGGGCGTGGTTGTGGGATTACCCGTTTCGTTAACCGGCCAAGCCCATAGTCAGACCCAGTATGTGTTACGTTTTGTCGAGAGTTTACGCAATTACACGGAACTGCCAATTTATCTTCAGGATGAAAGACTTTCGAGTCATGAAGCTGAAAGTCGTCTAGCGGAGCACGAGAGAGATTGGCGTCAGCGGAAAGCTCGGCTTGACGCCGCATCGGCTGCCGTCATCCTTCAGGACTTCCTTGATAGTCAGCCTGATCTGAAAACCAGTAACCGAGTTAAGCAAGGCGGATAATTGTGCGTAAGTTGTTCATCGGAATGGCCATTGTTATTGGAGTGGCGGTTGTAGTTGTTGCCTGGGCCATCGACCAAAGCTTTACACGCACGGAATTGCCGTACCAATCGTATGAAATAGACGGTGTGTTTGTTGACATTCAACCCGGCGAGTCATCAGGGACCATAGCCAACAGGCTCGCCTCGGCCGGTGTGGTGCGGGACGAATGGACCTTTCGCCTAGCTGTGTGGCGAAGCGGACTCGCGCGTGATCTACAAGCAGGTGAGTATTACTTCAATGGTGCGCTGTCATCCCGCCAGGTCGCGGATAAGATTGCCAGTGGCCAGGTTTACTTGCGTCCGATCACATTTCCGGAAGGCTTGACCGTCCGCGAGATGGCCGACATTTTCGAAACCCGAGGGTTCGGGGCCCGTGAGACCTTTATTCAAGAGGCCCAAAGGGTCGAATTAATCAGTGATCTAGATTCAGACGCTGAGACACTGGAAGGTTATCTTTTTCCGGAAACTTACCTTTTGCCGCGCGATGCGACGGCATCTGATCTTGTCGAGGCTATGGTTGCACACTTTCGCCTGACCTTCAGTCAAAGATTACAGGAGGAAGCTCTTCGTCACGATTTTAGTGTGCGGGAAGTGGTTACCTTGGCGTCACTGATTCAGAAGGAAACGGGCAGTGCTGGTGAACACCGCATAGTGTCGGCCGTATACAACAATCGTTTGCGGATCGGGATGGCCCTGCAGTGCGATCCGACGGTGATTTATGCTCTGCAACTCGATGGTCTGTATGACGGAAACTTGACGCGGGACAACTTGCAGCACGATTCGCCGTACAACACGTATCGCTACCCTGGGCTACCGCCAGGCCCGATTGCTGCACCCGGTTTGGGGGCATTGAGCGCAGCAGTTGATCCTGAAGATGTCTCTTACCTGTATTTTGTCAGTCGAAATGATGGATCTCACGAGTTTGCGAATACTTTGCGCGAACACAATAGGAATGTTCAACGTTACCAAGTTGATTATTTTCGCGCGCGCCGAAGGTCACAGTCGGTTGAGAGAGACTAATTAAATGACAACTGACACTCGGATCACCTTAATAAGTACCCGGCGGTACTAGCGAGTGTTCTCCGGTCGATCTTGCCAGATCCGATTTCCCCATTCGGGTACTTCAGTATAGAAAAGAGCAGTGGCTTCCACATCCGCGGCGACATTATTTGCAATGACGTTACGTGTTTTAGTGTGATCAGCTTGTACTGGAATGCGGTCGAACAACACACCACCGAATGCTAGATAGGCTGCCAGCAGAGTAAGTAATACATTGAAGGTTTGTCCCACGAGGTACAACTGGATCGGCCGTCCTCCAGCGGCTTGTTGAGTTAGTTCGCGAAAGCGAGACTCTAGGCCGATACTCACGAAGGCAATGCAAAATAGCCACCCGCGGAGGTCTGACGTCAGGTCTAGTATTTTCTCTACCTGTGTATTACCAAGGGTCGGGATGAGTACAAACGAAAAGACGAGTGACGCCAACACAAACCCAAGGATAAATTTTGGAAATCGATTCCAGATTTCCATAATGTTTGGTCGAGTGGTTTGTTCATTTGTTTCTACCCGAGTTACCCAAAATACCGCAATGAGAAAGGCAACCACCCCAATGAGGGTGTTCTGGATCATCTTGACGACGGCTGCAATCTGCTCAGCCTGATCACCTAGTAACGCCCCGGCCGCCACCACCGCTCCGGTGGCGTCGACGGTTCCGCCAATCCATGCCGCACCGACGATGGGGTCCATACCGACCGCATCGATGCCCAACGGCATTACGATCATCATCACAACCGTAAAAATAAGTGACATTCCGACCGCTAGAGTTAGTTCTTCTTTCTTGGCCCTGGTGGCGGCAGCGGCGGCGATCGCGGCAGACACACCACAGACTGAGGTCGCTGCTGCGATCACCATGACCAGTGATCGACTTTTAATTCGCAGTAGTCGTGTTCCAAACTGATACATGAAGATGATGACTGTAGGCGTGACTACCCATGCGACGAAGAGACCGGGCAGCCCAAGACTGAGAATATTGCCAAAGAGAATTTCGGCGCCTAAGAGCACTAGACCAGTCTTGATATATAGCTCAGTTCGAAGCGCCGATTTAATCCATCCAGGCGTTCCTACCGTATTTGCAATGATGAGACCGATCACAAGTGCCCAAAATGCGTACCCCAACCCAGCGGCTCTTATACCGACCTGTTGGGCAAAGGTATAGGCTGCAACTGCTAGAGCGAAGAGCCCGAAGAATCCCGTCACATGGTTTAAGGCGATTCCACCCATTACCTTGACAGCAGCCATAGTCAGCACGGCTAGTGCCAGACCGAGCGCTACCACACCTACGCCACGTCCGTCAGTGAATGCCTCAAACGGAGACTGGGACCA
>CAZWIL010000255.1:0-2898 GCA_964634175.1 uncultured Vicinamibacteraceae bacterium | reverse complement strand
ATTCCCATTCGATCGTCGCCGGCGGTTTTGAACTAATGTCGTACACTACCCGATTGACACCGTCTACCTCATTGATAATCCGAGAAGACATTTGCGCCAGGAGATCGTGCGGCAAGCGGGCCCAATCCGCCGTCATCCCGTCTTTACTTTCCACTGCTCTTATTGCGACAGTTGATTCATATGTTCGTTCATCTCCCATTACGCCAACAGTCTGAACAGGTAAAAGAACGGCAAATGACTGCCAGATACTTTTGTACAGGCTTGCGCGTCGAATCTCATCCGTGACGATCGCGTCGACCTTTTGCAGGAGCTCCACTCTCGACCGGGTCACTTCTCCAAGAATTCGCACGGCAAGGCCAGGTCCCGGAAACGGTTGTCGCCAGACTAAGTCGTCATCCAAGCCAAGTTCTGTGCCTAGCGCGCGAACTTCATCCTTAAACAGTTCTCGTAAAGGCTCTATGAGAGAGAACGGCAATGAGGCGGGCAGTCCTCCGACGTTGTGATGGCTTTTAATTGCCGCTGATGGTCCTACCACTGAGGTGCTCTCGATCACATCGGGATATAGTGTTCCTTGAACCAGATGGTCCACTTTCCCTAACCCAGCCGCAGATCGTTCGAAGACTTCAATAAACGTAGCACCAATAATCTTTCGTTTCTTCTCGGGATCCGTCACGCCGGCCAAACGATCCAGAAATAGGTCCCCGGCGTCTTCACAGACCACCCGCAATTTAAGTTTGTCGATATAGCGCTTTTGGACCTGTTGGGCTTCGTTTAACCTAAGCACACCGTTGTCTACGAAGATACACGTCAGCCGGTCGCCCACCGCGCGCTGGACCAAGACCGCTGCTACGGTAGAGTCGACACCGCCACTTAATCCGCAAATCACTCTGGAACTATCGCCGACCGATGTACGAATCCGGTCAGTAGCCTCTGAAACAAAGGAAGCCATCGTCCAGTCGCCCTTACAGCCGCAGATGTCCAAAGCAAAATTGGATAAAATCTTATTTCCTTCCTCTGTGTGAACAACTTCTGGATGAAACAACAATCCATAAAGCCTTCGTGCCCTCTCTTCCATCGCTACCACAGGTGCGTTCGCACTGGCGCCAGATACACGAAATCCAGCCGGAAGGTTGGTAATGAAGTCGCCATGGCTTGCCCAGACATGAAGCTTCTGAGACACGCCCTTAAAAAGTAGGCTCTCTGACTTCAGGTTCACCTCAGCGTGTCCGTACTCTCGTTCTGCCGCACGGGCGACGGTTCCGCCAAGTACATCAGCCATCAGTTGCATGCCGTAACAAATGCCAAGAATGGGAAGACCAAGCTGAAAAAGTTCGACCCGACATTTCGGAGAGTTGTCCGCAGACACACTTGATGGTCCGCCGGAGAGAATTAAGCCCGACGGCTGCTTAGCTTCAAGACGTTCAGGCGATATGTCAAAAGGTACGATCTCTGAATAAACCGAAAGCTCCCGAAGCCGCCGCGCTATCAATTGGGTATATTGAGATCCGAAGTCGAGAACTATAATGCTCTGATGTTGGGACACCCGGGACTATAACCTCACGTTATTGGAAGGACTTGCCTGCAGAACTCACGCTAGTAAATGCGGCTATTATAAGGCGTGAGCGTTTGCGGCACCACAATATCTTGTCCCTATCTGGTGCGCTACGCTGCTGCATTGCTACTGACTTGCGGTCTTTCAGTTCATTCCTTTGCCAACAGCGACGACTCCACTGACTCTTTCTTTCCGCTTCAACAGTATTGGGCCGTCGACCTAGAGTATCCCCCCACCGCCGCGCCCGCTTTTGACCAAGAATATGCTTACGTTCCTCTAGGGAACGGCACCGTGGCTGCAATCGATCTCTTAGATGGAACGATTCGTTGGAGTATGGCCGCGTCGACCGAGTTTAGTCCAGTCGTCGCAAATGGGGTCATCATTGTCGCCCACGACACCACCCTCGTAGCCCGCAACATTACCGACGCAACGCATCTTTGGCAGCGTGAAATGGACGCGCGAATTTCAGGACCTCTCTTGCTTACTGGAGGTTGGCTGGTCGCTATTTTAGAGAATGGTGAAGTGGTCGCGCTTCGGGCTTCAGATGGCGTTCCATTGTGGCGACGACCATTGCACGGAGAGTTGAGAGTACGGCCTTCGATTGGAGGTGACGAGTTGTATGTTCCGGTCGACGACGGCCGCGTGATCTCATTAGAGCTTGCATCGGGTCGAGTCTTGTGGGAGCGAACACTTGGTGGCCGTCCCGAAGAGCTGTTAGCACTTGACGACCTCTTCGTAGGAGCAACAGACAACTATTTCTATCGATTGTCACACGTAGACGGTCGAACGATCTGGCGCTGGCAAACTGGTGGCGACATTGTTGGCCCGCCTGCGGTGGACGAGGATAGCGTCTTCTTTGTCTCGCTTGACAACATCCTTCGAGCCCTCGATCGTGATTCCGGTGTTCAACAATGGCGGCGTCCACTCTCAGGACGGCCGACCTCTGGGCCTCAGTTGACTCGTGGATTAATCTTAGTTTCTGGTATCGCTCCAACTGTCACGGCGTTTGACACCCGGTTAGGTTTACCAGCAGGTGTTCTCACCAGTCCGATTGAATTCGCTGCGCCTGCGCACATCTTGAGACTGCCATCACCACTCGCGCCAGGTCTGGTATTGACCGCAGGCGATGGTCAACTTTTCGGGCATTTTAGGCCGACCGGACCGCCGCAATTCTCGCTGAAATCTCCGCCGCCGCCACTTCTTTTCTTACCGAACCTCGTGAACCGATCAGACATGCTCTCGTTGGCTCATCCGTGGTTTGAAAGCCGGCAACCGTTTTAAGTTGATAATTGCGACCAGGTTTCGTTAAGCAGACCGCCTCCTATTGCCTAGCTCGTCATCTCGTT
>CAZWIL010000254.1:0-2899 GCA_964634175.1 uncultured Vicinamibacteraceae bacterium | reverse complement strand
CCTATACACAGTATTTGGCAGCGATCTCGATAGCGACCATGGAGGGTGAAATTATTGGACGCGGGGTGGTGCTCAGCGAATTCAGAGAAGCTGTGGATCTTGTTGACCGAGTGTTAGGCGATGTCGGAGGTAGTGGGTTGAAGGCGGTGGCGCCAACTGGCGTTGAGACGGTGTCTTTAGCTGTTCCAGAAGATCTTGATGAGTTGGTTATTGTGGGACAAAGCCTTGAAGTTATGCGCGTCGATGGCCGAGATGTTGTTAGCGCTCTTGGTCGACCCGTGGCGGTAATAAGTAATGCCACGATTGCGTATCGTCCTCGTTAGCCTTGCAAAGTAGAGAACGGTGGAGTAATTACGACGAGATGAAGGCATTAGATCTAATTATCGTTGGTGGGGGACCGGCTGGATTGGCAGCTGCGATTGCCGCGGAGCGTGCGAGCTTCACATATAAGGTTTTTGAAAAAGGTGTTCTGGTTAATTCCATTTTCAATTTCCCAAGTCAGATGGTGTTTTTTACGACACCGGAGTTGCTAGAGATTGGAGACCTTCCGTTTCCTACTCCTCGTGATAAGCCAACCCGTGACGAGGCACTTCGCTATTACCGAAAGGTTATAGATGCGTGTGGGATATCAGTCGAACTAGGTCATTCCGTCGTCTCCGTCGAGCAGTGCGGCGATGGTGAAACGTTGTTCACGGTGGGAACTAGCGACTCTCAAGGGCTGAAGGCATCGTGGACATCGCGTACCGTGGTGATAGCCACAGGTTGTTACGATCACCCCAATTTTCTTGGAATTCCTGGTGAAGATCTCGATCATGTATCACACTATTACACCGAAGCGCATGAGTTCTACCGAAAGGACGTTGTGATCGTTGGAGGTAAGAATTCAGCAGCAGAAGCGGCGCTAGAGTTGTATCGGAATGGTGCGCGGGTCACACTAGTGCACCGCCGATCAGAACTGGGTGCTAACATAAAGTATTGGGTCCGCCCAGATATAGAGAACCGAATTAAGGAAGGTTCCATTAAGGCCAAGTTCGATACCCACCTAATTGAGATCCGAGCGAGTGAAGTGGTCGTTGAACATGCTGGTATGCAAGAGAAAATTCCGGCAGACGGCGTGTTTTTGCTCACCGGGTATCTGGCCAACCTAAATTTTCTCAGGAGTTGCGGCATTCAGGTGGATTCGAGCACTAACATTCCGTCACATAATCCGAAAACATTTGAAACTAATGTTTCTGGACTATATCTTGCTGGCGCCGTCGTTGCTGGTGCGAATAGAGGCGAAGTATTTATTGAAAATGGGCGTTTCCACGGCAAGGTAGTTGTGGACGAGATTGCGAAACGTTTAGCTTGAACCGCCGCTGATTCGCCTCAGGAATGAGCTTTGCCTTACTGTCTTTCCTCCACAAGAGAGCCGGCCGATTCGGCCGTTTGCTCGGCCTATTGGACGATTGGTGCCGATGAACCGCTGCGGTCGGTCAAGTTATTTATCTCAAGTAGGTCGATTAGTGACTGGCACCGCTCTTTTAATCCGTGCTGTTCAAGTAGAGCTTGTTTTTCAGCTGGTTCCAGTTCCAGGTATTGCGAGAGTGTGTTGATAAAGTCTGTATCAGCCATTCGCGAAGCCATCCATGTTATGGACTCTGTCGCAGTGAGGCGTGTGGTCAATAGTTGCTCTAGGCGTTCACGCTTTTGTCTCAGAAGTTCGGCGGATGAAAGTGGCTCAGTCCAATATTCGAGCATCGCTCGACGGTAAGGCTTGGAGTGGTCTTCTTTAAGAATGCGAAATCTTCGCTGGCCACGGAGGACGATGTTAAAGCAACCGTTGGTCATTCGTTCACAGTGAGCGATGAGTCCTGAACATCCCACGTCATAAACAGCAGGAGTTCGCGATACGGGGCTGTCTGTTTTACGGATTAATACAATACCGATGGTTCGGTTTTCTGACAATACGTCTTGCATCATCATCCGATACCGGTCTTCGAAAATGTGAAGAGGGAGGAATGCACCTGGAAACAGAACTACATTTGGCAGTGGAAAGAGCGGAGTCATACGAACTAATGGACCCTCTTGGTCTTTTTTTTCATGTAGTCCATGAGAACATATTCACCAAGCGTTTTTGGAGTGGTGAAATAGGCTTTTCCACTGCACATGGCTGCTACTCGTCCAACGAAGCTGACCAGGTCATGATCTCGAGCCAACATAAAGGTGTTAATCATTATTCCGGCTTTACGGCAATTTGCAACTTCCCGAAAGGTCTCTGTGATGATCTGTGGGTCAAGTCCAAAGGCGTTACGATAAATATGGCCGTTAGGTTGGGTTAGGGCTGAAGGTTTACCATCGGTAATCATGATCACTTGGCGCATGTCCTTGCGTTGACGCTCAAGTATTCGACGGGACAGCCGTAAGCCTTCACGAGTATTAGTGTAGTAAGGTCCGACGCGTGTTCTGGCCAGTTGTTTTACGGGGATTTCCTCGGCCGAATCGTGAAAGAGAACTACATTGAGCGCGTCACCAGGATATTGGTTGCTGATCAGATTGGCCAATGCGAGCGCCACTTGTTTTGCTGGTGTGAACCGGTCTTCTCCATACAAAATCATACTGTGACTGCAATCCAGCATCAGCACCGTGGCACAAGAGCTTTGATATTCCCCTTGGGCCACCATTAAATCTTGGTGTTCGACATCGATTGCGCCATTCGTTTTATCAAGGTTTCCAAGGCGACTTACCGCTTTGAGGATTGTGCCGCTTGCGTCGATATTAACGGTGTCTCCAAATTCATAGGGTTTTGAGGTGCTACTCGATTCGACACCGGTCGCTAGGTCCCTTGTGTCATGCCGTCCAACACTGGATTTACCCAGCGGACCCAAGAGATCTCGGAGGGCGCGATATCCAAGGAAGT
>CAZWIL010000253.1:0-2928 GCA_964634175.1 uncultured Vicinamibacteraceae bacterium | reverse complement strand
TGTTGTGTAGCCCCAGACGACTTCCGCATTACTTGTGCTTCCACCGCAGTCAGCATGAAAGACAGCGTTGATCGGAATGCCGTCGTGTGTAAGCACTAGCCCGGCGGTCGAGGTGGCCGCGAAACGGGAGATGTCCGCATTACGGGGCGATAAATGTTTGGTCGACCGATACACTTGACAGTGGGTCGTAGAGCAAAGATCGAACCCGTCGCTTTGATGGCGGTCGCGATTCGCTAGAGCATAGGTGCGGGCCAAGATGGCCTGCGTTTGGACAACTCGCTCAATCGCCATTTGATTGAGACCGCGTATGTCGGCCTCGGCCAGGATTGACCCCACGACATATTCCTCTATCTGTAGTCTTGCGACGGTTCCATCTTCAAACTGGACTCGTACTGTAGGACTTCTACTTATCGTTGGGTCCACAGAGGGGGGTTGCCGAACGCACGACGTAACAGGAAATAGAAGAAGAACGAGAATCTTTACTAACCTAGATGAAATAGTCATTTGTCACGCGTAGAAGTCTTAGCGGGCGACGAAATCTTGGAAGCTTCGCGCCTGCTGTGTCTGAGCCATTAGGAATAGCAGCATATAGAAACTTGGAGGTTTCAAGTTGCGCATCACTGCCGTCGGCACTAGGATTCATTCAAATGCAGTCAGCCTCAATGCTTGAGGTCCACGGAATCATACACCCTGGGCACGTTTACTGGAATCCTAGCGTGTCCGCACTTTACAGTGAATCAATCAGGCGCGGCGAAGGCTCACTCGCCGAAGGTGGCCCTCTAGTCTGTTCAACGGGCATCCATACCGGGCGGTCGCCGAACGATAAGTTTATTGTTCAAGAACCTTCGACTGAGGAGCATGTGTGGTGGGGCACGGTCAATCGGGCGCTTGATCGAGAGCGATTCGGTCTGCTCCAGAAAACTACTCTTCAGTCGTTGATTAAGAAGGACCTCTTTGTACAAGATTGTTTTGTTGGTGCTGACCCCGCCTATCGATTATCTGTGCGTGTGATTACAGAGCGAGCATGGCACAGCCTGTTTGCTCGTACGATGTTTCTTCCAGTGCCGGCTGGGCAGGAGTCGGATCGACATGCTCCTGAGTTCACTGTCATCGATGTGCCTTCTGTGGCGGCTGAGCCACACATTCATGGCACTACATCAGACGTGTTTATTGTGGTCGATTTTTCTCAGCAATTGGTGTTGATCGGCGGGACGAGCTACGCGGGAGAGATCAAAAAGTCACTTTTCAGTGTCATGAATTATTTGCTGCCGCTTCGGAACGTATTCCCGATGCATTGTTCAGCAAATATCGGTGAACGCGATGACGTCGCGCTGTTCTTCGGTTTGTCCGGGACCGGTAAGACTACGCTTTCGAGTGTCGCCAACCGCAGTTTGATCGGCGATGACGAACATGGGTGGAGCGATGAGGGAGTATTTAATTTCGAAGGTGGTTGTTACGCTAAAATGATCCGTTTGTCACCAGAAGAGGAACCGCAGATACACTCGACGACGCGTCGATTTGGTACCGTTCTAGAAAACGTAGCGGTCGACTCACTGACGGGTGAACTGGACCTCGATGATGACCGGATGACAGAGAATACCCGTGGCGCTTATCCTATTTCATTCATCGACAACAGTGTTTCTTCAGGACGAGGGGGACATCCCGAAACCATTGTCATGCTGACCGCTGACGCATTCGGTGTTATGCCGCCGGTTGCGAAGTTGAGTCCGGAAGCTGCGATGTATCACTTTTTGTCAGGCTATACGGCGAAGGTGGCTGGAACAGAAAAAGGCATAAGTGAACCGACGGCCACATTCAGCGCCTGTTTCGGTGCGCCGTTTATGGTTCACCATCCCAGTGTGTACGCGCGCCAGTTGGGTGATCGCATTTCGAAACATAAGGCACAGGTCTGGCTAGTGAATACTGGTTGGACTGGTGGCGCATACGGGCAAGGGCGTCGGATGAGCCTTGGAGACACCCGTGCGATTGTCGAGTCTCTGCTGTCAGGCGCACTAAATGGCGTTCGGTGTGAACGCGAGAAGATCTTCAATCTCGAGATTCCTACAGAATGCCCGAACGTACGAAATGAAATTCTGCAGCCGCGGGATACTTGGGTTAGCGGTGTGGACTATGATGCCAAAGCTAGAACGCTTGCTGGAATGTTTGTGGAAAATTTTAAGGCGTTCGAATCGGAGACTGAGGCTGGCATTAGAGAGGCAGGTCCTCGTTAAGAACTTAAGGTGTCTTTTGTATGACAGCGGCGTTTGAGTCAGTTATAGGGTTAGAGATTCATTCACAGCTTCTAACGGATACCAAGATCTTTTGTGGTTGCGGGACTAAGTTCGGCTGCGAACCAAATACTCAAGTGTGTCCGATATGCCTTGGCTTACCAGGCGCGCTGCCCGTTCTTAATGCTCGAGCCGTGGAGTTTGCGATCCGAGCATCTCTGGCTCTTGGGTGTCGTGTGCAACAGAGATCTATCTTCGCTCGAAAGAATTATTTCTATCCAGACCTTCCGAAGGGTTATCAAATTTCGCAATTCGAGGAACCGCTTGCAGTCGATGGGCGGATAGCGTGGGAATCGGAGGGGGAGAACTTCGAAGTGAGGATTATGCGAGTTCATTTAGAAGAGGATGCTGGCAAGTCGTTGCACGATGGTTGTTCTGGGTCCGACGTGTTTACGCATATCGATTTCAATAGAAGCGGTGTGCCTCTCATCGAAATAGTGACGCATCCTGATCTTCGGAGTGCTGCGGCGGCGGCAGAGTTTTTCTCTCGGCTTCGTATAGTTTTACAGGCTATAGAGGTCAATGACGGAAATATGGAAGAAAGTAGTCTGAGGTGCGATGCCAATGTCTCAGTTCGTCCAATTGGGCAGAGGGAGTTGGGAGTAAAAGTTGAGATTAAAAATATTAACTCTTTTCGATT
>CAZWIL010000252.1:0-3005 GCA_964634175.1 uncultured Vicinamibacteraceae bacterium | reverse complement strand
CTACCACACCTACGCCACGTCCGTCAGTGAATGCCTCAAACGGAGACTGGGACCACCGGCCAATTCCAGGGACCTCAGTAACCAGTTGACTGGCGACTCCAAGCAGCAGCAGGCCACCTAACCAGACCGCCCACCAGTCTTCAAGTGCAAGAAGCGCATGGCGAGAACTTTTACGGTTCTTGGTCATCGTTAAAGGTTGATTCTAGTAGTAGATACCTGAAACCGGTTTATCTAAAAGGAGACATTCGATAACCGCCGCATAGGTCCGTTCGGTGCCTGTCACTGTCAGGATGATTGTCGAGGATGAGACTCTGCTGTGGTTCTAGCATTCCATTGGATTCTTGAGATTAGGCTCGGTTAACGTGACTCGGTACTGCAATCCGAACGAGCATATAATGCGAGGCACTCAATTGTTCTATGCAGCGGCTCGACCGCGACTCGCTGATACTACACGAGAAATTGTTAGCCGCCTCACGAACATCGGCCAAATTTATAGACGGTCGCAAGTTTGTGGCTGATTCACCTTGGTCGAGTAGTTCGGTGCGGTTGACTTGATAGGATTATTTTTGGGCAGGATGTCTTGTCTTAGAACTGACTCTCTGGAGCCACTAGATTGTTCGGTGTGATGGCCATGACAAATCGCTATTTTTTTAGAAGCTGGGGTGGACTGTGCGCCGTTAGCATGTTGTGGGTGCTCGGAAGGGCGGCGCCGATCCCAGCGCAAGAAGTGGTCGACGAAGCGCTGACGGCGGCGACCGAAGAGTTCTGGGTCGCCGAATCAGAAGAACGCCGATCGGACGCGATAGATACCATCATGTCGCTGGACCAAGAATTCGAGGAAGTAGTTGCGGCGTTACGGGTCCGCCGAGCCTATTTGCCGAGTGTCGCCACTGGGCGGCAACTCTTTTCACGGCGGAATCGAGATGGTCTTGAACACGCTTACGTGGTTCACGTTCCCGATAGTTACGACGCGATGCAATCCTATCCTGTTCGAGTGTATTTACACGGTGGTATCATGCGGCCCCTTCGTGAAGGAGGGAACTGGTGGCGTAATCAAGAGCCGTTCATAAGACAGGATTCACTGGTTGTGTTTCCAGTTTCATGGCCGGAGTCGATTTGGTGGCAAGATAGTCAGATTGAAAATCTGGCGGGCATGCTGAATGACCTCAAGCGTGTCTACAACGTAGACGAGAATCGTGTCTATTTACTTGGTATGTCCGACGGGGCAACGGGAGCGTTTTACCAAGCTTTCAAAGCAACCACCCCATGGGCTGCCTTTCTTCCTTTTCATGGCCATCCTGGTGTGTTGGCTAATCCCAATTCCGATGTTGACGGCGAGATGCATGTTGCGAATCTCCAAAATAAGCCATTCTTGGTCGTCAATGGAGGCCAGGACCGCCTTTATCCGTTAGACGCGGTGGGTCCCTTTATCCAATTATTTGAAGGTGCTAATGTCGAAATTGATTTTCGAGGTCTTCCTCAAGCTGGGCACAACATGGACTGGTGGCCTGATCTTTCTGCGAGCATTGATTCGTTTATTTTCGGAACCTCGCGTCAGCCTTTGCCTGACCAACTGACCTGGGAGAGTGAGAATACGGAAGAGTTTAATCGTGCTCACTGGTTGATCATTAAAGAATTAGGTTCCGTTGAGAGCGAGAGTCAGTTGGAACTTTTCAATACATTGACCCGGAGGGTCCCCGATGCTCAATTGGGAATTAGTGCCGTTGGCGAGCTTGTTGACGGGTCTGGTCTTCAGCTGTTTGACGTCGGTGATAATTCGATTGTTTCTCAGGCAGGTATTCGTCCCGACGACATCGTTGTAGAGGTTGCCGGGCAGGCGATTTCGACCCCGGATTCATTGCGGCAAGCACTTATCAATTTTGAACCTGGTGACGAGTTGCCGATTTCTGTGCGGCGTGACGTCGAGTTACTGGACCTTACGTTGCGGTATCCGATGACGTTTTTTACACAGACGAGCGCCGCGTTCCGACATGACGAGTCATCAGGTCGAGTCGAGCTTCGCAGAGAGGGCAATACTGTTATCGCAAAAACGCAGGGGGTGCGGCAATATAATTTATTGCTTTCTCCCGACCAGTTTGATTTGGCCCGACCGGTTCGAGTTATAACGAATGATGTGGTGTCCCACGATGCCCTTGTTGTACCTGACGTGGAGACCCTTTTACGTTGGGCTGCAGTCGATCAAGACCAGTCGCTTCTTTTTGGTGTTGAGTTAGAGATTCGAGTGGGTTCGTAGGCGGGATGTAGATATTGATCAACTGAAGACGTTTCGTAACTGTCCTTAGTATGCGCAGATAGAGCGTTTCAACTGTTGAAGCTACATAAGAAGTAATGAAACATAGTCCATGGCAAATTTAAAGAAGCTGTATACCGCACAAGGAATAGGCGATGCCCATGTAATGCGAGGACTTTTGGAGTCGGCTGGTATCAATGCGGTGATTCGAGGGGACGGTGTTGTACCGTTGCAGGGTGGTAACTTGATGCTTAACATTGAAGTGCGACCGTCCGTGTGGGTTCTTGAGGATGATAAGTATTCACAAGCGCGCGACATTGTTTCCGACTATGTGGCCCGTCAAGATGAGGATCCGGCGCAGCCTGTTACGACATGGAGCTGTTCTTCTTGTGGAGAGAGTGTCGAGCAACAGTTCAGCGAGTGTTGGAATTGCGGAACTAATCGCTCGTCATCGTGACGCCGCGTCAGACTGTACGGATGTAGAGAAGTGCTTTTGGATTTGAATGTGAGGGCGCAGTGAGATCAAGAACGCGAGACTGGTTTCGGATGATGACCATAGGTGCGGTAATCGCGTGCCTGATTGTTTCGGCTGAGCAGTCTGTTGCCCAGGCGCAGACAGACGTTTTTCCTTTTCCAGTAAATCTGACCGAATTCGAGAATGGATTGAAGGTCGTTAGCGTCGAGTATGACAGTCCCGGGATCGTTGCTTACTACACGATTGTCCGTACGGGATCACGCAACGAGGTCGAACAAG
>CAZWIL010000251.1:0-3013 GCA_964634175.1 uncultured Vicinamibacteraceae bacterium | reverse complement strand
CGCCCAAGTCATACGAAGATTTGCGACATTTTCTCGATTAATCTGCGTCAGTTGCGAATAGCGTAATGAACCGTAGTCGCCATTCATAAGAAGCCAGTTTTGAGGTTCATTCTGTGCATTGATTAGGCGATCTTCGTTCACGGTGAGTGAGTACTGACCACCTAGGGTTACAACCCAACCGGCTGCACACATCACGAAGGCAAGCATTATCGGTGCCGGCGATCTATAGCGCATAGTACGTTCCTTTCCGGGACGAAGGGTGCGTCTAGTTTACCGCGTTTAGCCTCTAAGGTAATGACATAGGTTCTAAGAGATACGATTGCAATTCTCGGTGCCACCAATTCTCAGATCTGGCCCGTTCATCCGAGACTCAGGATTTGGACTGAGAGCGCACCGAAGGCGAGCAGTTAGGTAGCGCCAAGCAGTCGTGGAAACAATGCGCGCGACAACTAAAATCGAAGGATATCGCTCATGCTGGCAGCGCCGCGGGCGCCGTCATGGGCTGAGTGAAGCCCGTTTTATAGGATCACGTGCCCTTGGGGAAAGTGCTCAAAAAGCCTGAAGGTGCGTCCCATCAAGGAATCCTCTTACGGTCGAAGCGGGACACCCCTCATTTCTTGAACCCGAGCACCAGCCAGAATGCCATGTAGGCCAATGTTGCCTTCGTGACACGCGTATTCGTAGAGCGGTCCATCTGTTCTACGCAGTGGCATCATCGCTGTGTACGACTGCGTGTACACCGTTGGGTCCGTCACAGTGAATTCGTATCCGACTGTGTCGGGGTCGATACGCCAGAAGCGTTCGACTAGATGCATGTTTGGTCCGGTCCCGCGGCTCTGTCCGCCGCGAAAGCTTGTGGTCTCAACGACAAGTGTATTGTCTTCCCAGTGTCCGCGCGAATCACCCGCGTATTGAGGCAGTTTTCCGTGGGCTCGTCCATCGAGCGGAATGATCCGGGCGTTGTGGACCATCTCGTTGACGATCGTGACATACCCGGGGGTTTGGAGAATTTGGACGTTGTTGTTGTACGCGCCTGAGGTCATGGGCGGGCCCGAGTTGAATCCCATGATGCATCGATCAAAAAGACTTCGATTTTCGTATGAGTCATATCGGTGCTCGGATCGGTAAGCACGTGCCTCGTCGTTTCGCCGTGCCGCTTCAGGAGTTCTCGGTGGGATACGGCCGTTGGGGGGATCGGTGATTAGCGATGTACGGTTGTCAGACGTCAGTTCCACTCCACGTTCGTACCAGAACTCGTTATAAGAAAGTACGCCACCATCCGATCGTGGTTGGTACCCAGCACTTGGGGCTCCGGATTCAGGGTCAAAGAGGTCGCGATTGAGACGAGTTCGTTCCGATGCTTCGAAGGAAGCGGCTTCTTCTACCGATAGGGTGTCCTGACCCTCCAGTGCTGCTGGTCGTTGAAGCGGTGTTAGGGTCCGGAAGGTGAAAATTCCTGAGATGTCTGGTTGGCCATCTGGCGTTCGCATGGGGGTGTCGTCTTGAGCGGCTACCGGTAGCGGTGCAAGTATCAAGACCAAACTACATGCGACTAACTTAACGAAAACTCGCCATCTCATAGTGATCATCATTCCGTGTTCCCCTAGAAAGCCTTACTGTCTGACGTATTTGGTAAGTCCACCGCCGGCAGTAGGCCGTGATGCGGGACCTTCCGCCACGAATACGTTGCCGTCTTCATCGACCGCGATACCTTCACCCGCGAGCCCTTGCAATACCCGGCCATCGGTTGGAATATGCGGGGGAATAAATCCGGTTACCCGGTCTTCATTTGCTGAGCCGACCCGGACACCATTTAACCATCCGTAATGATTTGTTTCCTGTGATTCCGAATCGATCGCGTAGAGCGTGTCGTCGGCGGTGATGAACAGACCACTGATGCGACTGTACCGTTGGTAAATATCCAATAGTTCACCATCTTGGCTGAAGATCTGGATTCGATGATTACCCCGGTCTGCCACAAACAGTCGACCCTGCGAATCAAATTCCAACGCATGCGGTGTTCGAAATTGGCCTGGTCTGAATCCAATTTCGCCCCACTCCATGATGAAATTACCTTCGCTGTCAAATTTCAGGATTCGACCGGTTCGTCCGGCTGGTGGGTCTGGGCTTTGACCACTGTGGCCATCTGAAACAAAAATATCTCCGTTCGGAGCCACAATGACATCGCATGGTTCGTTAAGTTGGCCAGGGCCACTCCCTGGCTGCCCTGCCTCGCCAAGTCTCATGAGCTCTTCACCTTCGGGACTGAATTTGATTACCTGATGTCCTTTGGTGCCGGCTTCATTTCCCTGAGAATCCGTTACCCACACATTGCCGTCATCGTCGACGTGCAGTCCATGGGGAAGCACGAATAACCCTGCCCCAAAATTGGCAAGCATTTCACCGGTGTTCCGGTCGTACTTGAGAATTGGATCCACATCCGGGTTTGCTTCACAGCCACCGTCAAGGCCATTGGCTCCACAGCGGTCATAGACCCAAACATGGCCATCTGGTCCAATGTCAATTCCCGCTGTTGAACCCCACGTGCGACCATCAGGTAGCGCTGCCCATTGGGTGATCACCTCGGATGTTGGATTTGGCAACTGTAAGTCGATGAAACCAGTGCTGGTATTCGGTTCGGTAGCCTCAGCCATTTCTTCTTCCGCTGGTGCTGCCCCTCCGCACGCGATTGCGGTCAGTAATGCTACGCAGGTCAACACAAGGCCACTGTTCGATACAATTTTCTGATGTTTCCTCATCCTATCTCTCTTTCTGTTTTTACAGCTGCTATGTAAAAAGTTCTTCCGAGTAATCACGAATCAGCGAGTAACGGCCTGCGTGTTCAGCCGCCTTGCGCCGCCAAGAATTCCTTCTAGGCCGTAATTCCCTTCGTGGCACGCGTACTCGTAGAGTGGGCCGTCAGTGCGGCGCATCGGGATTGCCGCAGTCCATGGGCGCGTGAAGTTGTTCGGGTCATCGAATGTGAACTCGTACATCACGGTGTCTGGGTCGA
>CAZWIL010000250.1:0-3016 GCA_964634175.1 uncultured Vicinamibacteraceae bacterium | reverse complement strand
TCTGGCAGCCCTTAACGTATCTCTTTATGCACGGTGGCGTGGGTCACATCCTCATCAACATGTTGATTCTGTGGATGTTTGGAGTGCAATTGGAGCGCTTATGGGGCTCACGGTTTTTTCTTCGCTACTATTTGGTCGCCGGCGTCGGCGCTGCGGTAATTACACTCGTGTCATCGCTGCTACCCTTTTCATTTAGTGCGGCAACCTATACAACGGTGACGATCGGCGCCTCTGGAGCGATTTACGGTCTCCTGATGGCTTTCGCGATGCATTACCCAAACGCACCAATTTTGATGTTTTTCGTCATCCCGGTACCTGCCAAGTACTTTGTCATGATCCTAGGTGCCATCGCGTTTATTTCAACACCACGCGGTGGCGGCGTCGCACACGTTACACACCTAGGAGGATTGGTCGCGGGTTATTTGTATCTTCGGCATCTTCGAACCATCCCAGCACCCCGCTTCGGGTTCGGGCGGCTCGGAATCATTGCAGCTATTAAATACCGATACGTCAAATGGAAAATCGGACGACTACGCAAAAAATTCGACGTCTACCCTGGCGGTAACGACCGAGATTGGGACAAACGGATTCACTAAGTAAGTAGTTATCTCTAGCGAGCGACTGAACGAAAGAGCTGCCTTAGTGATTTTCGGCGCTTCCGAAGCCTCAGGAAACCAAGTGACCACATTTACAGAGTTCTCTGTTAAATCACTTCAGACACAATGGAAATCTGAAAAGTATCGTCAAGAGCCTCGGCCTGATGCAGGACTCCGGAAGGTACACGTAATACTTCGCCTTGGACTACGACCATCTCCTGTCCGGCAACCAGCCACCTCACTTTACCCTTCAAGACGTAGACCATTTGTTCTTTATCATGAAGGTGAAGCGGGACATGTGCGCCTCTTTTCAGATAGACCTGCGCCAACGTTAGGCTCCCACCGCTCACAACTTTTCTTGAGACCATCGCCGTCACTTTTTCAAGGTCGAGTTCGTCCCAACGATGAAGATCTACAGTAGTCACTTGCATCCCTTCAGAACCGTCCTGAACATGAGTGCAGGACGGATAGAAGAGACGGGGTTAAGAATTCCAATAGTATCCTTAGGGTCAAAAATCACAATGTGGGTCCTTCCACAATTCATCGCACTACTTTGCCTAATCGCTGCGACCGGCATCACTGTGTCTGCGCAGGACCTTCGCGACGTGCCAATCCTACGCTCAACAGGTGGATTACCACCCCGCGTCGTCGGTTTGTTTCGCCAGCCAGTCGCTTTTCAGCAATCTACCAACGGTGACTATTATGTCTTAGACCGGCGAGGGCAGTCTGTCTATCGAATCACCCCGACCGGAGAGACCGATCAGATTGTGCAGATTGGACCGGAGCAGGGGCGACTGCTCGGACCAATTTCTCTGCATGTGGGTCCGAGTGGACGATTCGTAGTCGCAGATGCACCAAACGGTCGGGAGCGAGTCCAAATCTTTGACGAAAACGGTGCGCCGCTCGGGCAGTTCACATTACCGGGCCGAGCAGCACCGCGGATAACGCTCGGAAATATGGTTCTTAATGGTGTGGGTTCACTCCAATTAACCGACCAGTCGATCGTAATGAATCAACCTGAATTGGGTGGTCTTGTTACAGAATTCAGCTACGCGGGAAATCCCTTTAGAACCTTCGGTGTGTTTCGGCGAACCGGATATGAAACCGACCGTGATATTAATCTTTCGCTAAACAGTGGAATCCCCCTTGTCGATCCAACGGGAGGCTATTACTTCGTCTTTCAGACTGGTGTCCCAGTTTTTCGTAAATACGACCCGCAAGGTGCACTCGTCTTTGAGCGACACATCGAAGGCTCCGAGCTAGACCCCATCATTAACTCGCTTCCCACAAGTTGGCGCCGGCGTGGGGACGAACAAGGCCGTGACTTTCCAGTAATTCCACCCACGGTCCGAACAGCCGCAGTTGACCGCTTGGGTCACTTGTGGGTCGCTTTGACGGTGCCTGTGATCTACGTCTATGACACTAATGGTGAAAAACTTCGGACCGTGAGACTTGAAGCTGCCGGCCTTATTCAACCGGATAGCCTATCTTTTTCGACTACGAATAGTTTACTGGTCACCCCAGGATGCTACGAATTTAAGGTGTGGTGACTGAACTAGCTGAAAAAATACAATAAAAGAATTTTATCTTTCTTCTTAGCCGTTCTGGTTTGTTGCCGGGCACAGAACGTGTTTGTTATCATTCACTGTTTGTTCAGCTTCGGGAAACGGCGTTGTATCCTACCTTTTTGGGTTAACGTCAGAGCGGATCCGGTGTCCAACCGGTGCCATATACAACATGCCCGATGAGCGTGACCCGTTTCTAGGAAAGTCTCTGCGCTACATGCAGGAGAACATCCGACGGGCTGGACCGGCAGCAACGGCGAGTTACACGCTGATTGGATCGATTCTCCTTCTTGGTGGAGGGGGCGCAGTAATCGACCGATGGCAGGATAGTGCGCCGTGGGGACTTTTTGTGGGGTTACTCCTCGGCGTAGTGGTTGGTCTCTACGAAGTGGCAAAAGCGGTTTGGAAACCGTGAGCTTAATGTGGGTGGTGGTCTCGGGTTCCATAGTTTCGAGTGTATTCGTCGCGACATACGTCATGCCGTCGGTCGCAACGGAGGTTCTCGTAGGAATGGCTGGACCAGTTGTTGTGGCAGTTGGTTCCATCCTGGTGATGGAGCGGGCGTCTCGACGGACGCCGGCTGGTTTAACGCGGGTACTGATTCGGGCATTTGTGACGAAGATGGTGGTTTTCGGGTTGTATGTCGTCCTTGCAACTGCGGTGATGGCGCTTGATGTAATTGCTTTTTTTGTAAGTTTTACGTTGTACTTTGTAGCGCTCTACTTGGTAGAAGCGTTTTACGTGTACCGGCTGTGTTTATTGAACAGGACGTCGTCGTAACCAAACTAGAGCAATCTATCTTTTACCAATGAGCCAACCTGATCACATAGACGAGACAGAACACGGAGCCGAACA
>CAZWIL010000249.1:0-3019 GCA_964634175.1 uncultured Vicinamibacteraceae bacterium | reverse complement strand
AGTCGCTCGTGGACTGGGAGGGATCTCGAAATGGGCAGGAACTCCTGGCACGGTTGGGGGTGCACTGCACGGCAATGCTCATTTTCAAGGTGATTTGATTGGAGACAAAGTCGCGTCAGTGGGAATTGTCACTCGGCAGGGGAAGGTGTTTGATGCAAGTGCTAGGCAGATGTGTTTTGGTTACGACACCAGTCGGTTGAAAGTGAACCAAGAATGGGCCCTCTGGGCGGAATTGTCTCTGTATGAAGAAGAGCCTCAAAAGTTACGAGATATAGCAAAGCAGTCATTGGCTTATCGTAAAAGGACTCAACCGCTCAGTGCGAGAAGCGCGGGCTGTATATTCCAGAATCCAGACGTGGAGTCTGGTAGTCTGCTACACGGAGTCGTCGCTTCGGCAGGAGCGCTAATTGAGAAAGCTGGATTAAAGAATTACTCGGTCGGAGGTGCACGGGTGTCAACGTTGCATGGAAACTTTATTGTGGCTAATGAAGCGGTAACATCGGAGGACATTCGAACATTGATTGAAACCTGTCGGACATCCATTCATGAACGATTCGGGATCACTCTTCGTGACGAAATCGTCTATTTGGGGGAATTTTGACTGGATTTACGGCGCCGGTGCCACCAATTGATGATGGCCAAACTGCCACAGTTCTTGTCGTCGAAGGTGGCACTCGGCTGAATGGCATTGTTGATGTGAAGGGTAATAAGAATGCTGCGCTTCCATTGTTGGCGGCCTGCCTTCTGACAGATGAACTATGTCAATTGACCAACGTACCTCAAATTAGGGATGTGGGTGTGATGGTAGAACTGCTTCGAGGACTTGGAGCAGAGGTGGATGGAATTGGAACTACCAGTTTGCAAATTCAATGTCGCAACATCACCGGTAACGAGCCTGATCCCAAACTCGTTGGTCGGCTTCGTGGTTCAGTACTTCTCGTTGGGCCGTTACTTGCGAGAATGGGTTCAGTTCGTCTCGCGCCTCCTGGCGGTGACTTTCCGGCCCGTCGGACTATTAATTCTCATTTACAGGCGCTGGGCGCGATGGGGGTCGTGGGTTCATCTGGTGAATTCCACGAGTTCTTGGCTCCGGATGGTTTGAAGCCAGCATCTGTCTATTTAGAAGAAGCGTCCGTCACCGGTACCGAAACTGCGTTACTTGCTGCATCAGCTGCATTAGGTCGAACAGAGATCAGGCATGCGGCGTGTGAACCGCACGTAAAGGAACTGTGTGAATTTCTCAGGAGTATGGGAGTTGAAATTCGAGGTGATGGCACTCCAACCATCGAAGTTGTAGGGGGGATGAAGCTTGCCGGTGGGAGTCGCCAGCTTCGGGGCGATTATATTGAAGCAGGGAGCTGGGCGGTTGCAGCTGCTGTGACGGGTGGAGAAATTGAGGTTCGCGGTGTCGAAGCCTCTGATCTGGAACCTATCGTCGCGATATTGGATCGGATGAATGTGATGTGTTCGATTGGGGAAGGTTCTCTAAGAGTGTCAGCTTCGGAGGTGGTAAATATTCGTCAGATTACGACAGCACCATGGCCTGGCTTTCCAAGCGATATGGTAAGTCTGGTCAGCGTCTTGGCCACTCAAGCGAAAGGTCGAACACTGATTCATGATTGGATGTATGAATTGCGATTGTTTGCTCTTGAGCAACTAAGTGGGATGGGGGCTGATCTATTTCTATGCGATCCACATCGAATGATCGTCAATGGGCCAACTAAATTAAAAGGACGGAATCTAGATACTCGTGACCTACGTTCAGGAATGGCTCTGATTTCTGCGGCTCTCGCGGCCGACGGGATTAGCCGTGTTGGGCCGATTGAAACTGTTGAGCGTGGGTATGAAGATCTTGTAAAGCGACTTAAGTCACTTGGTGCAATAATCGAGTTAGAACCAGCGCAAGAGTGACGTCCCAGTCAGTTTATACACGATGTTAGTTGAATAAATCATTGGAAATAACGTCTGTGTTTTCAGGAATTTCGAATTGAAAAAGAGAGTCTGGGAAATCGGGATTCTCTTTTAGATCTGTAAAAACATAGGTCGATTGTCCCCCTTGTAGGTCTCCTGTTGAGAGCCCCGTGATGCTTAAGCTGAGGCGGTCTACCGTGAGTATGATCCATTCGTAATCGGTATCGCCAGAATGTGGTGTGAGACGAATGTTCCAAGATTGTTCCGTTTCGGGTTGTGCTTCGTAACTCGCAGTAAAGTCCTCTAAGAGATTACCGTCATCGGTTAGAAATAGTCCTGCTGTCGAGGTTTGGCTCTCGCCGGAGATCGGGGTCACTATTACTTGTCGGTCTGCAGGAAAATGGGAATACAAGGTTCTTCCATCAGAGACATAGACCTTGCCGTCCGCAGTTTCGTAGTTCCAACGCATTTTGCCCGGTTTTCTTATGGAGACTGTTCCTTGTTCTGTAATTGATATCGCTATAAGACCACCGGAGTATCGATGTTCAAAACGTGCTGAGAAGCTTTGAACGGAAGAGTATTTTTTCTGAAGATCTTCGACAAGTTGCTCTATTGGAGGAGCTCCAAGTGGCTGTGCAACAGCGCTTTTAGAATGAGCAATAAAACAAAACGTTATCAACAGAATCAGGATGAAAGCCCGGTCTTCAACTTTAGACAATTTAAGCAGGCTGGTGACGGGTAGAGTTAGCCGAGGGCGCCAGCTTTGGGAGGGGCTTGTTTTGGTGCTGCTTTTTCCTCTGTCGGAAGTTTGGCGGCCAGCCATTCTGAGATTCCTCCCTCTAGGGCACTGGCTTGATATCCTTCTCTAATTAAATGAGCAACGACACGAGAGCTCACCAATTCCTTGGGGTCTGAGTCGTACGCAACGATACTGCGGTCACGTGGAAGTGGTGATAAATCCACAGCCGCAGGTTCGATTCGCACTGCTCCAGGAAGTTTCACCGAGCTGTGCTCATAGGGATACTTTAAACGAACATCAACTAGGCAGGGCGGTGTATCGCTTTCCAGTTGCGTGTGGAGATCTTCTTTGGTGATTCGCGGTACCGAC
>CAZWIL010000248.1:0-3021 GCA_964634175.1 uncultured Vicinamibacteraceae bacterium | reverse complement strand
GAAGCGGTAGTCTTGGTCGGAACTAGGGAGCTGACGTTAAAGCAAGAGAGTCTGGCGGCACTTGCCACTCTTAGCCGACCAATCGACATCAAGGTCTTTGTGACACCTACTTGAGCATTTTGTCCCCAGGCCGTGGGTCTGGCATATGAACTTGCGGTGGCGAGTCCCCAAATTGTTACGACTGTTGTTGAGGCAACGGAGTTTCCCGATCTTACCGCACGATATCAGGTGTCTGGTGTGCCCAAGACGGTCGTGAATGACACGATTGAACTTCTTGGCGTCCAGTCGGAGGATGTCCTAGTCGCGCAGGTTACACGGCAATCGTAGAAAGGAACGGTGGGTTGAATCACCAACTAGCTCGCTTCGCATTAACTTGGTCGGTAGTTTTTTTAGCTGTTTGCTGGAATCCGGACCAGGCGACAGCTGAACAGCAACCGACAATTGAGCCCGTAGAGTACCACCTGTCATTTCCTTCTCCTGAGCACCGGTGGCTCCAAGTTGACGTTACCTTTTCTCAGCTCGGCGATTTTCCGCTTCGCGCACGGATGAGCAGTTCGTCCCCAGGCCGCTATGCTCGTCACGAGTTCGCAAAAAACGTGTTTGACGTCCACGCATTCGACGGAACAGGCACTGAGGTAATGGCAACTCGGCCGAACCCGCATGAGTGGGTAGTTGCTGATCACAACGGGTCAGTTCACTTGCGATATCGGTTGTTTGGTTCTCGGATCGACGGAACCTATCTGGCGGTTGATTCCACACACGCGCACATGAATATGCCCGCGACCCTCATGTGGGGTATCGGACTGGAGGGCCGGCCGGTCCATTTGGTTTTCGAGCCACCGGCGAATACGAACTGGAAGGTAGCCACACAGCTCTATCCGACTAATAATCCAATGGCCTTTACTGCTCCCAATTTGCAGTATTTGATGGACAGTCCAACTGAACTTAGTGATTTTGAACTTCATACATTTTCGGTAACCGATCCATCTTCGCCTGCGAATCAACCGGTTTTTCGAATTGCCCTTCACCATGACAGCCGTGCCGATATTGCTCACTACATGTCGTCTGTTGAGGCAATCGTGCGAGAGATGGTTCTGATATTTGGTGAATTTCCGTTGTTTGAAACGAACACCTATACCTTCATAGCAGACTATCTGCCAGGCGCCAGTGGCGATGCTATGGAGCATCGTAATAGCACGGTGTTGACTTCCAATGGTCGGCTCGACTTTCCGGAGCAGGTGGAACGTCTGTTGGGGTCAGCGGCCCACGAATTTTTCCATGTCTGGAATGTTGAACGTATACGCCCGCAATCACTTGAACCGTTTGATTTCACCGACGCGAATATCTCGGGGGAGCTGTGGCTGGCGGAGGGCTTTACCAACTATTACGGAAAATTGGTTATGCAACGGTCGGGCCTTACAACGTTACAACGCACGCTCGACAGTTTTGGGTCGACGCTGGATTTGGTTATTTCAAGTCCTGGCCGACTACTCAATAGTGCGGTTCAAATGAGTCAATTGGCTCCGTTTACGGACGCTGCGACCGCGATCGATCCAACAAATTTTGACAATACATTTATTTCCTATTACAGCTGGGGAGAGGCAATCGCCTTGGGTCTTGACTTATCGCTTCGTGTGCGAACTGGCGGGGCTGTAACGTTGGATGATTATATGCAGGCGCTGTGGAAGCGGTTCGGTGAGCCCGGTGGTTTAGTGCCTGGTTTCGTGGATAACCCGTACACCTTGGCCGATGTGCGGTCAGTGTTGGCAACAGTATCCGGGGACGATCAATTCGCCATAGATTTTTTTGAACGGTTCGTTGAAGGTCGGGATGTCGTGAACTACGCTGACCTGTTGGAACACGCTGGCTTAGTTCTGCAGCCTCAGTCCGCCGGCCAGTCTTCTTTGGGTCGGGTCCACTGGGGTGCCGGCATGACGGTCACAGCAGCCACGCCGTATGGGTCCCCGCTATACAATGCGGGACTCGACCGCGGTGACACAGTAACAACAGTTGATGATAAGCCCGTGTCTTCGATACGGGACCTCGACCGCATTCTCCAGAGTATTCATCCGGGTGAAACTGTAGCCGTTGGTTTTTCTAGGCATGGCAGTCCTTTTGAGTCCCTGGTGACCTTGGCAGAAGAGCAGAATTTTACAATTGTCACTATTGAATCTACTGGTCAGACGCTGTCGGTTGCACAAGAAGCTTTTCGAAATTCTTGGTTTGGCAGTCTCGCTCGCGAGAACTGATCGCAGTGTGACTTTAACAACTCAAACCAGATCGGCAACGTCTTTCTTTTCTTAATTAAGACGCCGAACAGTTCCCATAAACCACGAAACGAGACCGACCATAAACGCGCCCAGTATGGCCCAGACAAAGGAGCGCACGCTAAATCCAGGTACTAGAAAAGCTGCTAACGCGAAAACGACGCCGTTGACGACGGCGTAAAACAAACCCAATGTCAATATCGTGATTGGCAGGGTTAGGAGCAGCAGCATGGGTTTGACGAATGCATTAGCGCAGCCTAATACCAGTGCCGCGACTATCAAGGAGGCCAGTGACGAGATTTCCACTCCGGGTAGCATCCAGGAGGCGGCACCAAGTGCGACCGCTGTCGACAACCAGTGTCTAAGGAAGTAACTCATTCTGTGACCATAAAGACTCTTCAAAACCATGTCACTATCCAGTTACATTTTCGCCCGAGTGGAGTAGCTGGGAGCACAGACCATCAGCCATCAATCAGCGGGCTCATAGACTTCACTATTTCGACCGGTGTAGAGTGCCACTTGAAAAGTCAAGTGTGGTTAAGCGGTGGAAAGGTTTAGGCGATGCAAGTGATTCGACAGATCCTATTGATGAGTGCGGTCGCGGTTTTTATCTTGGTGGGACCTGTAACAACCGTTGTATACGGTCAGCCGGCTGCGAGTGCTGAAGTGGCTCGGGTTGGAGACATCATCGTTACTCTTGATGACGTGGATCAAGCGTGGAGTCAAAACGACGCTAGATCGCAGATGCGTCTAC
>CAZWIL010000247.1:0-3045 GCA_964634175.1 uncultured Vicinamibacteraceae bacterium | reverse complement strand
GAGAGACGGGGTCTTTCAGACCCGGGATCGTGGCTCAGCCGAGGTTCTAGTACCACAGCGTTGTTCCGATTTAACAAATTAATCACCTCGATATAGAACGACCAAGGCCCACTAGCTCCGCCACGTTGGTACGTCACACGGAGGTCTACCCGCGCATAGTGAGGTAAGCGTTCCCGGTTAAGATTGTCGGTCCCTCCGTAGTCCACGCCGTAAACAAGGTTGCCAACCGCGTCAGTTGCCGGTACCAGTCGCCCTCGGCGATCCCGGACGGCGGAAACCCGCAGCCCGACCGGAGCCGTGTGGGGAAACCCACTCGCAAGACGCATCGTACCTGCCACGTCCCAGCGACTCGTCAATTGATACCGACCGACAGCATTGAAGGCATGGCGTCGATCGTACTCAAATGCATAGCGACGACCGTAACTTTCCCGATTGGCGTGCCCCCACCCATAGGACAGCCATCCAGTTACCGGCGCCGTCGGATTCGAGTGAGATACGAACACATCCAGGCCGTAGGCGTCCCCACCCGCATCGTTGGTAGGATCGCTGACGATACTCGGAGCGAACGGGATACTGTCTCGCAACGCCACAGGAAAATCGTACTGTGCGACGCGCGCTACTCGTTCAGCATCCGTCTCAAGACGACCAACCAGTAGATCGTCAAACCGCTTAAAATACCCTTCCACCCGAGCGGTCAGATCAGGACTGAGTTCCTGTTCGATCCCAAGGACCACATGCACGGCCTTCTCATGAAGAAGACCCGCCTCTCGTGCCGACGACAGGTCAATAAAATAGTCGGACTGGGTTAACTTCTCGTAACCTGGACTCTGCGTATATAACCCGGTCGCCAATCGCATTCTGGCTCCTCGACCGAGTAAATAACTGGCCGCTAAGCGCGGCGAGAGCGTCGTCCCTCCATTCACAGTGCTCCAGTCCAGACGTAGCCCGGGCTCAAAAGAAAATCTCGTCGACGGCGTGAAGGTGTCCTGAAACCAAAGTGCACCTCGTGTGCCCTGTAGTCGTGAGTCGAGCTGCCCGGGTAGTCCCGCGCCACCTCGCACGCTGGACCCGTTTGCAACATTCTCGTTACGATCTCCGGTAATTGAAAACCCGACACTCGTCGCCAACCCGTGCAATTCAACTCCTGTACTCAATAAATGGCGCGGAGAAGCCTGGACACCAATTTCCTGCCGGAACGAAAGGTCTCGAACATTAATTGACCGGTCGAACAAGATTGTTGACAGTCCAAATGCTAGTGCGTCATCCGGAGTGTTCGACCGTCTGGCATCCGCACGTATAAGTCCATCAAAATCAATGGTCTCCTGGTTGCGGTACCACGACAGAGTCGTCGTCGTCGTCGCCCTGCTGCCGAGGACGGCGTCGAAACGCGCCGACGCCAAGTTATTCACAACATCAGAACCCAATGCTGCGCGTTCGTTGGGTCGATCAATATCGAAATCCAAATCGGCGTTTTCGATGCTTCGAAGCCCCGTCAGGGTCAGGCGATGCCCTGGACCAAACTCCCATCCCACTTGTAGTTGTAGGTCCGCAAACGATGGAAAATTCTGATCTTGTAACCGCCCAGCCACTAAGTCGTAATAGGTTCGACGGGCACTAAACAACCAACTGCCTCCCTGACCTATCGGCACACCACCTTCGACGACCACGTTGGCGTCAGTCACACTGACTGAGGTCGATCCGTGAAATTCAGACCGTCCGCGTCGGTTGTCAACAATCAAGAGGGATGACAACCGGTCCCCGTATGCAGCTCCGAACCCCCCGGCGGTGAGCTGAAAATTCTCAACGGTTTCAGGGTTAAACGCACTGGCTATACCAAAAAGTCGGTATGGGTTGTGCACTTCGATACCGTCCATCACCGTCAGGTTCTGGTCAGGGGTTCCACCTCGCACAGCCAAACGGCTCCCGAAATCGTCGGTCGAGGCTACTCCCGCCAATGTATCGAGAGTGCGAAAGACATTATCAATGCTGCCCGGTGCCCTGAACACAGCGTCTGGAGTCACTGGTGTAGATGACGGCCCTTCAATTTCAGCAATGTCGGAGACCACCTCGACGGTCTCGGCAAACCGGCTGGAAAAGAGTCGAACCTCTAGGTCCCCCCCGACTAACGGCGCGACACTATCGAGATATCCATCTGCCGTAAAGCGCAACTCGGATGTCTCGGTATCGACTGCGATCGAAAAGCGACCGTCTGAACCTGTGACCACCGTGCGCTGTCCGCTAACAACGTCAACATTTGCGATGGGCGCATTGGTCACACCATCGAGCACCACACCCGTGACCGTAGTCAAAGGTTGGGCTCTAGCAGTCTGTAGACCCGATACCAAGAAGCAAACCATGACAACGTGTAGGCAGCGAAGAACCTTCAAGCCGACAATACTCATTTAAAGAAGACTCGCAACAAAGGACTGTGTGGACCTATCTACTTATGTGTTTATGTGTCGTCTGACGAATCATCGAGCTCAACCACCTGAGCCACGCGTTCGTATGATTGCAAACGTTCTGTGATGTCAGGCACAAATGCGGCAAGCATGAGCTCGTCTGCGCCCGTCTCCGACACCAATTGCTCAAGACCCGCACGCACCCGGCTAGTTCCACCAACGATCGCACCGTGTAAAAATTCATCCGCAATTCGTTCTTCGTCTGCTGTGAACCGGTACGCTTTCGCCTCCTCAATTGACGGGAGCGGTGCCCGTGTGCCGGTACGATTTCTGACCACAGCCAATCTCAGCGGAATCGTCAGGTCATTGGCGTGGGCATCATCTTCACCGCAGATCACCGTAACCGCGAGCATTGCGCGCGGTGCCACCAAATCGGTGGAAGGACGGAACTGCTCTCGGTACAACGCCAATGCACTGCGTGCGTTACGCATCGCAAAATGCCCGGCGAAAGCGTACCGTAATCCCAAAGATGCCGCGATAGTGGCACCGGCCATCGTTGACCCCAGCATCCAGATTGGTGGCAATCGAACGTCGGATGGCATCGGGACAATGTTGCGGAACGGATGTTGGTCCGGAAATGCTGTTT
>CAZWIL010000246.1:0-3068 GCA_964634175.1 uncultured Vicinamibacteraceae bacterium | reverse complement strand
TCCATCTACGTAGGTCCCATAACCATGCCGTGCAATGCCCCGCTCCAGCATTTCGAAACCTACCAGCCTCCGCGAAATCCCGGTCTCCTTCTGAGCGGTGAGAACATCGCGGCCATTGAAGCTCGGCTTGTTCCACCCAACTACCCAGCCCAAGCCCGCCTCGAGAACCGTCGTCGTCTCATCCATGTCGTTTCCGTAGAGACGCATCGATGCTTCGAGCCGCAGCGTGTCTCGTGCGCCCAATCCAATCGGCTTGACACCCATCGTCAGTCCCCCACGAAGAACACTATCCCAGACCTGACCTACGGACTGAGGTGGAACAAACAATTCGAATCCATCCTCTCCGGTATAGCCAGTCCGTGAAATCGTTGCGCGAACATTCGCGACCTCGCCGGTATCAAACCAATAATATCGAATCGCATTGAGATCAACGCCCGTAAGAGGTTGCAATATCTCTCGCGCACATGGACCCTGTAGAGCCAACAGGCTGTAACGACTACTCGAATTTACTACCAACGCATCATCTATGAACTCTATCTCTTCCCTAATCCATTTGATGTCCTTCGAAACATTCGCTGCATTGATAACTAGCATGTGTTGATCGTCCGCTAGGCGGTATACAAGCAAGTCATCTATTGCCGTGCCTTCGCGTGTTGTAAGCACAGAGTATTGAATCTGCCCAATCTCAAGTCGACTCGCATCATTGCAACTGATTCTCTGAACCGCTTCAAGCGCATCGGCACCAGCAATCTCGACCTCGCCCATATGGCTGACGTCGAAAAGACCCGCCTGTTCTCGCACGGCCATATGTTCGGTGCTTATACCAGTGTATTCAACGGGCATGTCCCATCCGGCAAAGGACACCATGCGCGCACCTAATGCTCGGTGGTGACTATTTAGCGGAGTCTTCTTGTTCGCGGGATTCGTCACATGCCTGATTGCTATAGAAGGAAAACCATCGATACCCAGTCAGTGGACAGCGCACACCGTACTATGCCGTCAGACAGAGGGTCAAGATCGCAACAATTCAAAGACCTGCAAGACGTTGCTAGTGCCCTTGCCAACCTCGCCACCGGACACGACTGCCAGTGACATACGGTGAAGGCTGTCCTGACCAGTGACGGTTGAAGTAATTCGATTATCACATCCAGACGAAGCGACAACGTCTCTTAGAATTAGCGCTTAGACATTATTAAATCTCGTGATGTCCTGCCGCATGTTAGTCCAGGTGAACTGTCACTCTAATGACGCCAGCTACAAGTTGTACACCATACGTACAGACACTTCGATAGGCGGGGGGTGTTAAACCTTTGCCATCACTAAGTCGAAATCGGCCGCCGTGCCAGGGACAGGTCACAACACCATTCTCGCAGGGCCCCTCCGAAAGACGTCCTCCAGCGTGAGTGCACACATCATCTATAGCGTAAAAGGTGCCACCGTCATTAAATACTACAATTCGGCGGTCACCTACGTAGAGCCTCTTTGACCGCCCAGGAGGCAAACTTTCCTCTTTCCCGACCTCTATATCACGTGCCATTCAGCGCCTATGTCTTCAGGGACAGCTATCAGAAGCATAGACCAACGTCGGCGACTGCAGGCTACATCCACAATTCGGGTTGCCACCTAGACACTCTCGCGAAGCCACCCACTGCGATAATCCTGTGCCGAAACTTGTTCAACTTGGCCGAATCTCATTTCTTGTTTTCGTTGGCCCAGTGCTACACCATGTTTTAGTCAAGACACCATAGGCGTAGCTGGGGTAGAATGTCGCCTCAAATCGCCCAACGAGAGGTCCAACATCAAGGCACCGGCAACTCTCAGCTATTAATTTCTGCGACGCAGAGCTCAGGGCTGTAGCGGGAGCCGAATCACTGGGGAACCCATGAATACCGCAATTCTTGCCTTTCTCGCGCTCCTTCCAATTCTCACGGTCGCTGTTTTTCTCGTCGGATTGCGATGGCCTGCGAGTCGTGCGATGCCGCTCTCGTATATCGTTGCGGCTGGACTCGCGTTTTTCGTATGGCAAGTTCCAGCCGTGCAGGTTGTTGCGGCGAGCATCAACGGACTGATCGTCGCCTTCACGCTTCTCTATATCATTTTTGGCGCCATTCTTCTCTTGAACACCCTGCAAGAAAGCGGTGCGATCCGAACCATACGGCAGGGATTCACGGACATCACACCTGATCGACGCGTGCAGGTCATTATTATCGCCTGGCTGTTTGGATCCTTTATCGAAGGCTCTGCTGGCTTTGGTACACCAGCCGCGGTCGCCGTTCCGCTCTTAGTCGGACTCGGATTTCCTGGTATGGCCGCTGTTATGTCCGGAATGATTATTCAAAGTACGCCGGTGAGTTTCGGAGCACTTGGAACGCCAATTCTCGTTGGGGTCAATACCGGGCTCGGACAGGGTGCCGATCCAAACCTCGTGGCGTATGCCGCGCAACTGGGGTACGCCGAATGGAACGATTTTTTGGCCTTGATTGGACTCCGTGTCGCGATACTGCATGCCGCTGCCGGCACGTTAATCCCCTTGATTCTTGTCTCGTTTCTGACCAGATTTTTTGGAAAAAACAAGACATTCTCTGAAGGCCTACGGATTTGGCCATTTGCGCTGTTTGCCGCATTTTCAATGACGGTTCCCTATCTAACGGCGGCGTATCTTCTGGGCCCTGAATTTCCTGCGTTAGTTGGAAGTATGGTCGGCCTGATGGTCGTGGTGTCTGCCGCACGTGCTGGGTTTCTCATTCCAAAAGACACGACGTGGCAATTTGAAAAAAAGGAAGATTGGCCAGCAGAGTGGACTGGGTCGGTCGAGGTTAAAGACGTGGCAGCCACTGGCTCGATGACTCTGATTAAGGCGTGGGCACCATACGCCATCGTAGCGCTCCTCTTATTAGCTTCACGTCTAGTCGACCCACTCCGTGTTTTTCTACAGGCATGGGTGGTGAGCTGGCCTGAAATATTCGGCACGACGATCACCGCAAGTTTTCAACCACTCTATTTACCTGGCACTCTCTTTATCGTTACATCGTTGATTACGATGGCTTTCCATAAGATTCCCAGTGCTC
>CAZWIL010000245.1:0-3104 GCA_964634175.1 uncultured Vicinamibacteraceae bacterium | reverse complement strand
ACAAACGAAAGAAGCCTCCGAAGCGGAACATACTCGCCAAATGGCACCAAATGCTGCTTGTGATATACCCCAGCCGTTTCGCCTCGAGGATCTACCAAAACGGCGGCATTATAGTACTTGAGGTCGTCTTGCCAGGTAACATCGGTTGTCCCTAGCAGAAGATGAACGTTCCGCTCCCGAACCAATCGACGAATCATCTCGGAACGTGGGTCAACTTGGAATGCAAATGGGGTTGCAGCCTCCGGCCACACCACAAGGTCTGCTCCCGCGTCAGCAGCACGGTTCGTCAACTGCAGATACTTGTCGAGGATGGCATCACTCAATTCAGGATTCCACTTGTCCACTTGTGCGATATTGCCCTGCACAGCAGCGACGCGTAGCGGCACACCCAGATCGATCAATGCTCCCGACCGCAACCGCACGGTCCCGAATAGGAGAACCGCTGCCATCAAACCGGCCGTGGCTAACATTACGCCAGTCGATCTAGCGCGACCGGTCCGCACAACGAACGCGATCGATGCGTTCACCAAAACCACGAGCACAGATACGCCGAGAACCCCCACAACACTCGCAAGTTGCGCCACCGGAAGGACAGAAGCCTGACTGTAGCCTAGGAGTTCCCACGGAAAACCGGTAAAAAGATAGATCCTGCCTAATTCAGTGCTCACCCAAAGAATTGGTGCACAAAACACCGCACTTGTCCCGAAATGTCTATGCAACAACCACAACGCTAAAGCAAACAAACCTGGAAAGAGTGCCAAGTAGCCGACTAGGAGTAAAGACACGCTCCATGAAGCCACAAACGAAAGCCCACCAAAATCTTCAACGACCCTCGGAATCCAATAAATGGTACCTACAAAATGGATAGCGCCAGTCGTGAGACCTCGATACAGAGCTACGCGCCACGACCGTGCGGCCAGCGTTGTCAGTAATAGCGGAACCAAGGCAATCCACGCAAAGACCGGATGCCCAAAACTGGGAAAACTAAGAAAGAGCAACACGCCCGAGAGAAGGGCGAGCATCAGCGGGTAACGAACGCGTCGAACTGTTCCTCGTCTATCAAGCGCTGCCGTACACGCTCGGCCTGTGCTCTATCCTGATATGGTCCGACTCGCACTCGGAACCAAGGAATAGGCGCATCCGAATCTGGCAAAATCACCGTGGCTGGATAGTTCTTCGCTCTAAGTTGTCTAGCGATTTCTTGGGCGGGTTGTTCTGACCGAAGCGCCCCTACTTGCACGTCAAAACTTTGAGGCATCGTAGACCTTAAGTCAGGTTCTACGAATTCAGCAGTCTGTACCGAGTTGGGAGTAGACCGGGAAATGAATCCTGTTGGTGCTCTTGAAGACACCATCGGCTCCCCAGTCTCATTCACAGCCAATCCAGAATCTGACGGATTCGGTAGTTCAGACGTCTCCATTGGCGGCTGGAGATCCTCGTTTTGTTCGGTGCCCATAAGCGTTTCGACATAGGTCAACCTAGAACGCTCCCGCGCCCCTGCTGACTGTTGTGATCTTCGTGAACCCGGGGAACCCATCCCAGCAGGTGGCAACTGCATGGATATTTCACTGATAGATGGCCCGCTGTCAGTCGTATTCCCGCCATGAGAATCTTGACCAACCAATACGCCAACCACAAATACCACAACGGCAACAACCGTCCCAGCCATCAATAGAAAAACGTAGTGCTTAGCACTAGGTGCACTGTCGCTGGAACCTTCCCTCGCCATAATAAGATTACGCGTGCGCCATCTATGCTGTGAGGTGCATCTCTACTTCTTTTCAAACTTATTCATAAACGTACTAAGCAAATCCATCGGTAGTGGAAAGACAAGTGTGGAGTTTTTTTCACCAGCAATCTCAGTGGCTGTCTGCAAATACCGAAGAGTAACCGCAAGTGGTTGTTTCGCAATGACCTCTGCGGCCAGAGCCAGCTTTTCAGAGGCTTTGTACTCGCCCTCAGCGTGAATAATTTTAGCACGCTTCTCTCGCTCGGCTTCAGCCTGTCTCGCCATAGCACGCTGCATATCCGGTGGTAAATCGACGTGCTTCACCTCGACCGCTGATACTTTCACACCCCACGGGTCGGTCTGTGTATCTAGAATTTGTTGCAACTCTTGGTTGAGCTGTTCACGCTCTGACAACAAGCCGTCCAGTTCCACCTGACCTAAAACGCTTCGCAATGTCGTCTGCGCCAACTGTGAAGTAGCGTAGTGAAAATTCTCAACTTCAACAATCGCACGCAAAGGATCCATCACACGGAAGTACACAACAGCGTTGACCTTCACCGACACATTGTCTTTGGTAATCACGTCCTGAGGTGGCACGTCCATCACAATCGTCCTAAGACTAACGCGCACAATCCGATCAATCGGAGCGAATACTAGAATTACACCGGGCCCCTTAGGTCGCGGAAACAGTTTCCCGAGGCGGAAAATGACACCACGTTCATACTCGTTCAGGATCTTGATCGAATTAACAAGATAGGCACCGATGATGAATGCGATAATCAGAGACGGTCCAACCATGTTTATGCTCCTCCGGTCATCTTTTGCTTGAGGCGTCGCACCTTAAGCTTTAAACCCTCAACGGACACAATCTGAACCCGGTCACCCACGGCGATGGACTCGTCCGATGTAGCCCCCCAGATCTCTCCGTGTGTTTCAACGCGACCTTGAATTCCTGGCCCGATAGGACTAAGAGCCTCAGCGACCCCTTCAATCATACCGGCACGACCACTGACAGGCTGCGCCATTTGTGCACGAAGCCCGAGTCGAACTAATAATCCGGTGATCGCCGCGAGCGCAAACATCGAACCTATGATAAATGGCCATCCCAACTGCAGCTCAGGTGCCGGAGAGTCAACCAAAATCAACGCGCCGAGCACCATCCCCACGATACCGCCAGCAGCGAGGAGTCCATATGTAGCCGTCATCATTTCGGCAGCAAGAAGAAACAGGCCAAACAGAATCAACAACAAACCAACGTAATTAATCGGTAGAATTTGAAAAGCAAAAAATGCCAATAAAAGGCAGAGTCCTCCTACGATCCCGGGAACAATCCCACCGGGGTTCCAAAGTTCGATCGTTAAACCGAGTGTTCCAA
>CAZWIL010000244.1:0-3142 GCA_964634175.1 uncultured Vicinamibacteraceae bacterium | reverse complement strand
GAGCGACGGCCTCCTAAGCCGTAGGCCGCAGGTTCGAATCCTGCCACGCGCGCCATCGTTTCTGGGCAGCACTTTGCGGGGTCTTACTTGGATTTGAGAGATTCACAATTCGAAAACCTTGTATCGACGATAGCTGTCTCGATAACGCTGCTCATCGCTATTCCGGTAGCCGCGGCGCAGCAGACGACCGCAGGCGAGTCTGTAAGGTCAGCCGTCGTGACGGAGATCGACACAGAAATCGTCATAGACGGATCGCTTGAGGAGGCAGCGTGGCGTCAGGCGCCAACGATTGGCGACTTGATCCAAAGAGAACCTGAAGCCGGCGCACCTCCGACCGAGGGAACTGAGGTCACGCTGCTTTACGACCAAGACAACCTCTACATTGGCGTGATGGCTTTCGACTCGGAGCCGGCGCGAGTCTTGGCATCGGAAATGAGTCGCGATGCGCGATTGAGAGCCGACGACAGGATCGAGATTGTTCTCGACACCTTCCGAGACCAGAGTAATGCGTTCCGATTTGCGACAAATCCAGCCGGTGCGTTGGTGGACGGCTTGGTGTTTGCGAACGGGGAAACAAACGATGATTGGGACGGAATCTGGATCGTCCGAACGATGCAGACCGACGAGGGTTGGAGCGCCGAATTCTCGATTCCATTCAAGACCTTGAGTTTTCCAGCGGACTCGACGGTGTGGGGGTTCAATATTAGCCGGACGATCCAACGAAAATTGGAAGAGAGTCGCTGGACGGGAGCTCAGCTTCAGACGGATTTCTTGCAGATCTCCGAGGCCGGCGAAATTACGAATCTCGAAGACTTAGGACAAGGTGTCGCGTTGGATATCCGTCCATTCGTCGGACAGACGTGGCGGCATCAAGCGACAAACGGAAAGGATACGATCGTTGGAAAGCCTGGCCTCGATCTCTTTTATAACATTACGCCAAGCCTGAAGTTGTCGGTCACGGCCAATACCGATTTTGGCGAAACAGAAGTGGACGCGCGCCAGATTAATTTGACGCGGTTCTCCATATTCTTTCCAGAAAAACGGTCATTCTTCCTGCAAGACGCTGGAGTGTTTAACTTCGCAACGACCGGGATCGACCCGCCCGGAGGCATCCCAGACACGGGCGCCGAAATATTTCCATTTTTCAGCCGGCGGATCGGCTTACTTGGAGGACAAGAAGTGCCGCTCGATTTCGGTGCCAAATTGACGGGCAAGGTCGGGCGAACAGAGATTGGAATGCTTGATGTGCGTACTGGCGACGTATCTGCGGTGGATGCCAGCAATGTGTTTGTTGGCCGGATCAAGCAGAACTTCTTGGAACAGTCCTACATGGGTGCACTTGTCACGGCCGGCAATCCGGGGTCTCTGGCATCGAGCAGTACGATGGGAGTCGACGTGCGTTTGGCCACGGCTGACTTTCTTGGCACTAATCGAAATGTCGTCGTGAATGCGTTCGGTCTCAAGAGTAGCAATGAAGGCATCTCGACGAACAACGCGTCCTATGGTTTTGGCGCACAGTATCCGAACGACAAGTTCATGGCCCAGATGCTCTGGCGGGAGATTCAAGGGAACTTCGATCCGGCCGTAGGGTTTGTTCAACGTAGCAATGTACGCATGCTGCGACTGGGAGGGAGTTTTAACCCGCGCCCGAATCAGTCGACTGGGATTCAGCAGATGCAGCATGACGTGTTTTACACCCGTTTTACGAATCTAGATAACGGATTGGTCGAGACATCGAACTTGTATGTCACCATGTTTGATTGGCACCTGAACTCTGGCGATTCCGTTCACAGCTTGTTTGATGTAAACATCACCTACGAGCGGCTTTTTGAGCCATTTGAAATTTCTAAAGGAGTCGTCTTGCCGGCCGGCGAATATCGTTTTACGCCGTGGCGTATCATGGCTATGACAGCGCAAAAACGACGGCTGCATGGCCGGGTCGGATTTAATTTTGGTAATTTTTGGTCTGGCACGGCGAAAGTGGTCGAAACAGCTTTGACTTACAACTTGCCGCCAAGATTTTCGATTAGCCTCAATACGAATCAGACGTTCGCCAGTCTTCCTCAAGGCAATTTCATAGCGAGAATCTTCAGTTCACAAATCAATTATTCGGTCTCGCCCTTCCTGTCGTTCTCTAATCTAATCCAATTCGACAATCGTTCGGAGAACCTTGGTCTTCAGAGCAGAGTCCGCTGGACTATAGAGCCGGGCAACGAGGTCTTCTTCGTCTTCGGTCAGGGGTGGATTCAAGATATCGACCGAGGTTATAGCTTTCGGAGACAGGACTCGAAGCTCGCAACAAAGGTTCAGTATACGTTCCGATTTTGATTGTTTGATCGAGACGCCTTCCGTGGTTGATTTAGCAAAACGTGATGTAGCCGCCCCGGACGAGGTCCGTCGAAACCGGGTGGTGTTGGCTGAGCTTGAACGAGACGTCGTGGAACGTGAACTGGACCTCTCGACTCTGCAGCAGACGCTCGTAGCATTCGAAGCGAAATATGTACGGATTGTCGGTACTCGGTACGCGATTCTTGATGAGCTCAACGCGAAGATAGCTGAGGGCGAGGCGAGAGAAAGCCCGGATGACGCAACGATACAAGAGAAGGCGCGTCAAGCCCGTCAAAGTGCTGACGAGTCGGCGTCAGAGGACGACCCTGAACACAAGGCTGAACCGGTGATTCCGTTCGAGCCACCACCCGAATTAAAATCGTTTTATCGATTGATTGCTCGACAGCTGCATCCTGATTTAGGTGTCACCGAAGAAGATCGGCAATGCCGACATGAATGGATGGCGCAAGTGAACGAGGCCTATCACCAGAGCGATCAGGAGTCCCTTCGTCGATTGCTGGAAGAGTGGCAGGCTAGTCCGGAAGCCGTTCAAGCAGGTCGCGCTGAGAATGGCCTAGACCAGGTCATCCGCAAGATTGGGCGAGTGCGGCAGCGTATCGATTCGATTGAACGTGCAGTCCAGATGCTACAAACGAGCGATCTGTTTGAGTTGTATGCCAACTATCAGACAGAACGGGACAATGACCGGGATTTGTTCCAGGAGATGGCAGCAAAGCTCGATCAAGAGATTGCGGACGGTGAACGGGAGCTTGCGTCATTACAACAAGAATGACGCGTGTCGGCCGATACGGTT
>CAZWIL010000243.1:0-3181 GCA_964634175.1 uncultured Vicinamibacteraceae bacterium | reverse complement strand
AGGGACACCAAGCCTTCACGAACGCCAGGTAGCAATTCGAACTCACCGACCGTAGACGGCGGATAAGGCTTCCCGTCGACGACCACGGCACGATTTAGTGTACCGTCACGATCGACGAACACCGCCCGCCGACTCAAGAACTGCTTTTGGTTGGGACCGACTCCCATTTCGTTGGCTGCTGCTGCAGCGCTGGGTGTGACACAAGAGCGTGCCAAACGACAGCCTGAAACGCCTCACTAAGTGGCGTTATAAGCTTGGAATCTATCGTCGGAATCACGATTACCTCGTGACCATGACGGGTCGTATGTCCACCATCACGACCAACGATACCAAGGATTGTCATACCACGACGCTTGGCCTCATCAACTGCTCGAACGAGATTTGGACTAACGTTCCGTTCAGCGTCTCCCCCACCTACTGACAGAACAAAAATCGCGTCTTGATCGGTCGCACGGCTCACTTCAAGATAGGCTTCGAAAACTGTCTCCCAGCCATCGTCGTTAGTTCGCGCAGTTAACTCCGATACGTTATCCGTCGGCGCGTAGGCTTCAATACCAGCAAGCTTGCGAAAGTCATTAACAGCATGACCGGCATTGGCCGCACTGCCGCCGACACCGAGCACGAATAGACGTCCCGATCTCGACCGGAGCGCAACAAGAGCCTCGGCTAAACGCTCAACAGCCACGCGGTCAAGCCTCGCCAAAACCAGCTGTGCACAATTCAGAAAGTGATCAGTATGATTGCTCACAATGCCCTGCTCAGTGAAACAATAGTCTAAATTGTCTTCGGAGGGGCAACTGGCACCGGGGCGCTGCCGTCTTGAAGGACGGGGTGATCCATACAGACCATGAGAGTTCTTGCTCGTTTGTCAGCTAATCGTATGCAAACCGTCGCGCGAGCGGTCGGGATACCAAGCATGAGCGTCCTGCTGGTATTGGTTCTGGCACACACACTCACAAGTACACCCGCGCCGAGGATCGGAATCTTGTGGGAGGCCGGAATCTCAGTTTCGAATCGGGTCGTACTTGAGCAACGGCTCCAACTGGTAAACGCCACACCTATTGACAGTGCCGCGTGGGCTTATGACCTCACTGATACGTCCTCAAGTAACATTGCCGCTCTCCTCGCCCATTCTTGGGTTCTTGATACCACTTTTATCGATGCTGAAACGTCATCCGTTGTCCCAAATGCACCTGTAGGTGTTACGACAACCTGGATTGGCGATCGGATTCCCCTGTTTAAACAACGTGGCGTAGCCAAGAGCCTCGTCGTTGCATCGGCTGGACTGACAACTTTCGCAGCCATCCTCTGGCTTTTCGGTGCAGGTTATCTCCGAGATCCACAAATGCTGACCCGTGCAATCCCGTCAATCAACGCTCAAACACTCGGCCTTTATCGTATTTTTTTCGCGTTCGGCCTCGCCTTTGTCTTGAGTGAACTCAGAATGGCGGAATGGGCCGCCCCGGGGGAGATCCATCCGGAACGGGCCTGGTTGGCGGATTGGGGCGGAATCCGGTGGGTCGCCAATCAGCCACAACTTGTTACCTGGCTTGAACGCTTCACTTTTGGGGCGATAGTTGCCTTCGCGATCGGTCTAGCAACCCGGCTTTCCTATGGAATTATCGTCGCAAACTTAACATTGTGGACACTAGTGCGCTTACAGCACACCGGGACCCATCCGTGGGGGGTGTTACTGGTGACGCTCTGGTGCCTCCTCGCCGTCCGCTGGGGTGATGGACTAAGTCTGGACCGAACTATTCGACAGTGGTGGCAACAGCGACCCGACCCAGAAGCCACTGGTCAAGCCTACGGGTTTGCCGTGTGGCTCCCTGGTCTCGTACTCGGTTCAGCAATGGCGGCATCAGCCTTCGCAAAAATCTATTCCAGTGGTTTGAATTGGATACTCGGCGGGGCGGTTAAATATCACTTCGTAACCGATGCGCTCAATGCACCGGTAGACTGGGGTCTGTGGGTTGCGAGCCACCATTGGGTATCCGTGGGAGCATCGGCATTCGCGGTTGGTATGGAAGGTTCATTAATTGTTGCGATTTTTCTGCGCTCAACAGCAGCACGTATGGCTATAGGCGCTGGCAGTGCCGCGCTCCTGCTAGGGTTTTACTTCTTTCAGGCTGAGGTCTGGTGGGCGTGGTGGTTGCTCTGGGCAAGTTTCTTTATACCTTGGGACAAATTGTCATCACAATTCTTCTACCGCCCCTGGTCACGTAAGAGATATGCAGATAAAGCAGTTGACGTCTTGAGACCTTGGGCGGACAACCCCCTGAGCCCCGTTCATTACTGGGTTATTTTCCTAGTCTTAGCTCTCCAACTTTTTGCGTCGGCATTTCAAATTGAACAACAACCTTTGTTCTCGAACTATCCGATGTATTCGAGCACCTATCCTTCCACAGCCTCATTCGACGCACGGGCATCGATTCAAACACCATACAGGTTTCTTAAAAACTCCAGTGAGAATCAGTCTGACATCACGACGGCACTTGAGGACACTGACCTTGACGGCACCCTTCGCGACATTCTTTTAAGACTTGGAGAAGGCGAACAGCTGACAATAGACGAAAGAGAACGTCTCAACTGGATAGCAGCCAGCTTTCAAGAAAGGTCTGGAGAATCATTGGAGGTCGTCACACTTGTCAAGGACGAACTAGCCTTCGACTGGTCGACTGGTCAGCTATACCCAAAGACCCGTAATAAAGTAGTGGTGTCCCTTGACACTGAAACATTGTCGGTCGTGGAGTAGCGCATGGACACGCCCAACAACCAACATCGTGGCCAATGGATATCGGCAGTAACATAGTTGCATTGCTACACCACATCTTTAACCGCACCAAATAAACTCTCTTGCTAGGGTGCGGAATTTGTAAACCAGCAGTCACACTGAAAAGCCAAACGGTATACTGGAAACTTCTACTAACGGCGCTCTTATGACACACGTCGCCTGGTTCACACCGTTACCGCCTATCCACTCAGACATCGCTAGGCTCAATGCCGAACTTCTTCCGCTTCTTGCCAAAACCCATCGCATTGATGTTTTTCTAGATTCGCTTAACGATACACCGCTCGATGGTGTGGCTGGCGTCTTCAGTGCTCATGACTTCGTGTGGAAACAGCACCAGAATCCATATGATCTCGTGGTCTACCAGTTGGGAACCTCTACCCATCACGA
>CAZWIL010000242.1:0-3196 GCA_964634175.1 uncultured Vicinamibacteraceae bacterium | reverse complement strand
ACCCCAATCAACCATCTCGCGAAGGCCCTCCTCGAGCGAGATACGTAGCTCCCAACCCAGGTCTTTTTTGATTGCGGTGCTATCTAACCAATACTGGGAATCCTCACCCGCCCGTCCAGGTTTCATTTCGCATAACTGGTCAAAGGGCACATCAAGTGCGAGTGCCGTCTGTTCCACGAGCTCTCGAATTGAGACTGGCTCATCCGGACCCACATTGTAGGTTTTACCTAATTCCGCGTTCTGTGCTACAAGGTAGATGGCGTGGGCGAGATCGCGCGCATGAAAATAGGACTTGCGCGCTGTACCACCACCCTCCAGCGGGAGCCTTTCACCAGTTAACCCAGCCACCACCGCCCTTGGCACAACCCGATACAGTTGTTGTCCCGGTCCATACGAATTTGAGGGACGGATAATGTTCATAGGAAACTTGCGAACGGCAAACATCGTCTCGAGATGCAGGTCCCCTGCCATCTTCGAGATACCGTACGGACTACTCGGTCGCAACGGCGTATCCTCCGCCGCTGGACCATCGACGGCCCCATACAGCTCAGAACTGCCGATCTGAATCCAACGTTGCAGATAATCGCGGGAGAGCAAACCTTCCACCATCTTGGCAAGCGCGGTGACATTCGTCTCGTAGAACCGCCAAGACTTATCCCACGATGCCCCATGGGCAAGAGCCGCGAAATTAATAATGACCTCAGGTTTTTCACTGTCGAAGAGTTCAAACAACCGGTCTTCTTCGAACGTGAGGTGAATTTGATGATAGGCGTACCTCGAATCACCTTTACCGACATCGAGTGAATATGCCGGAGATTTTTGCGAGTTACGACCAACGCAGATCACCTTCTTCACGTCAGGCCGCTGCAACAAATAAATCGCTGTATGAACGCCAAATATTCCGTTTCCGCCAAGAATCACATAGGTCGACAAACCACTTCCTCCTCGTTGTTGAGTTGTTGATAACGTCAAGCGGCTATGCTTCGCATCCGCTTGTTAAAAAGGTCCAGTAAAACTCGGGTCCGGTATATCAAGTGGGTGATCCGGGGAACCACCTGACACCGGTGGCACCACACGCCCGAGCATTTCAAACGCCACTCTGACGATGTCAATCGCACGGGGATAATAGTGGTCAGCCAAGGCCGCTGTTGTCGGCGTTGGGCAGTCAGGAAGACATACTCGCCGCGGCGCGGTTACCAGCGACGACAACGCCTCTTCGGCGACGCGAGCGACCACTTCGGCGCCAAAACCGACGCTCTTCCAACTCGTATCCACGACGAGTATCCGCCCCGTCTTGCGAACCGACTTGAGAACACTCTCCGCATCCCACGGTCGAAGCGTACGCAAGTCGATTACCTCCGCTTGTATCCCCTGCTCCGCCAGGAGGTCAGCCGCCCGTAAAGCCTCCACCGTCATGTACGAGGCAGAGACGACTGTCAGGTCGGCACCCTCTCGAATGACACGCGCCAAGCCAAGAGGAATACGGTGTTCTCCCTCAGGCACGGGCCCGCGCAGGTTGTATAGCCATCGATGCTCAAGAAATACCACCGGGTTGTCATCTTCAATACTACTGATGAGCAAGCCTTTCACGTCCGATGGTGTCGTGGGCATCACGACCTTCAACCCTGGGATATGTGCGAACCACGACTGCAAGCTCTGCGAGTGTTGCGGTCCCTGTCCCCAACCACGCCCAATCAGCATACGAATCACCAGTGGCACACGAAGTTGACCGTCAAAGGTGTAATGCCATTTCGCCGCCTGGTTCACGATCTGCTCTACCGCCAGCAGGGCAAAATCTAACCGTTGATGCACCATGATCGGTCGCATGCCCACGATCGCCGAGCCAATGGCAACACCAGTCATCCCGTTCTCAGCCGTAGGCATGTCGGTTACACGCCCGCGTCCATATTTTTCTTGAAGACCTGCGGTCGTGCCGAAAACACCCACCGGGTCTGGCACACCCAGCCCCATAATGTGCACCGCGGGGTCAGCGGTCATACAGAAATCGATCGCCTCGTGAATGGCTTCTGAGAATTTCAGTTCTCTCACTGTGTCCTATTCCTTCACAGATCAGGATGCGTAGGTATGCCCAAGCAGCCCGCCTGGGTCCGGAGGAGGCGCATCCTTGGCCTCTGCCGCGATACGTTCGATCTCCGTTTGAAGACCGGCCTTGGTCTTATCAATCTCCTGCTGGTTCAGCAGGCCAGTTTCTCTGAGCAGTTGCTCCATTCGAGTAAGGGGACAACGTGCTTTCCAGTCTTGAAATTCTGCTTCAGTCCGATATCCGAGGTCATTGTCGAAGTATGGCCCACAGTGTTCAAGCCAGCGATACGTCTTGAATTCAATAAATGACGGGCCGCCACCTGACCGCGCAATATCAATGGCCTTCTGAGCTGATGCATACACGGCAAGCACATCGTTGCCATCCGCCTGCCACGCGGGAATACCGTGCCCCTTAGCCAAATCGCAGGCCTCATTCCCCTCTGCGTAACGAACGTCGAGCGGTGAGTACACCGAGTAGAGATTATTTTCACACACGAATACAATTGGTAACTTCTTGACCGCGGCAAACTTGACTGCCTCGTGAAACGTTCCTTCTTCGACTGCACCTTCACCAAAAAAACTGACGACAACGCGCTTTTCTTCTTGCAACACCGAACCCCACGCCGCGCCAACCGCAATTGGAATCGTCGCCGCGACGATCGGTACCGAACCGAGAAATCCTGCCTGCAAGTCGATCAGGTGCATTGAGCCACCACGGCCGCCTGCGCACCCTGACGCGCGACCATACAATTCAGCAAAAAACGCTGCCAAGTCGCCACCTTTCGCAAGATAGTGCCCATGCGATCGATGGTTGCTCAGCACATAATCAGTCGTGTCCAAATGAGCACACACGCCCGCAGGAATGGCCTCCTGACCGATACACAAATGCACTGGGCAACGCATCTCTTGCGCCGGATAGAGACGCGCAATCGTTTCTTCGACTAGACGAATACGCAGCATCTCACGATACAACTGACGCTGTAGATCATTCCCAATCTCGGCGGTCACCACTGTCTCACGATCCTGCATGTGTCTTGTATGGCTCTCTTCCTATGTATAACTACAGACTGGCGTACAAACAGTCGATCCAGTCACAGACTATTCCGTTTCGGTTAACGTCCAAAAATAGTCACCAGTGTAACCGGCCTTCTGA
>CAZWIL010000241.1:0-3224 GCA_964634175.1 uncultured Vicinamibacteraceae bacterium | reverse complement strand
ACTGGTTCAGCGTTTATCGACTCGGTTTGGATACGACTATCGTCAAATATTTGCCACAAAGAGTTACTACCAACATGGGATTTATCTCAGCAGTGTCTATGGTTTTTGACTGCTACCCGGATAGAATCGCTATATCGCATTTAAGTTTTGAGAAACTGAGTCGCCATGCCACCACTACGAATCATCAGCGTGCTGTTTGTCCTCTTCCTAATCATAAGCTTGCCCTCATTCGCAGAAATTTATACCGAGTGGCTATGGTTCGGAGAAACCGGGTTTCAACCTATCTTTCTAAAGAGCTTAACGACTAAAGCGCTACTCGGCATCGCTGCATTTCTCTGCTCTTTCGCCTTTCTATTTGCCAATTTTAGATTGGCGCTGCGAGGCCCAAACCGATCGTTCGTATTATTCCCGGGCGGCGGCGACATTCAACCGATCGTCTTGCAGCAACACCATCTAGGTTTTCTCGCCGCCGGACTATCTGGCATTTTGGGTCTTTTTATTTCTGGAATCGTCTCGAGCCAATGGTTGGTCGTCTTGCAGTTTTTCAACGCCACGGCGTTTGGTGAGGTTGACCCGATCCTTGGGCGAGATGTCGGCTTCTACGTTTTCACATTGCCCTTTCTTGACTTCCTGAGATACAGCGGCCTTGGGCTCGTCGTCCTTTCATTCATAGGTTCCATTGGCGGGTACGTCGCCACCGGACAAGTCGCTTTCTCACCCGAAGGTTTGACAGTTGGCTCTAAATCGAGACAGCACCTATCAATGCTAATTGCGGCAATCTTCGTCCTTCTCGCCGCCGGTGCTTATCTCGACATACCTCGGACGCTAACCACACCTTCTGGGATAGTTCATGGCGTTTCATATGCCGACCAAGCTGTTCGGCTCCCAGTGTTATACATTTTGACAGTCGTTGCTGCCGTTGGCGCTTTGGCCGCAGCTTACGGGGCGCTGTCGTCGTCGATTTGGCCGGTCATTGGGGCTGTAGCGGGTTATTTGGTGGTTTCAGTGGTCGGCGGTGGAGCCGCTTCGTTGCTCCAACAGTTCGTGGTCACTCCAGACGAACAGACAAAAGAAGCACCCTTTCTTACCCACAACATTGCGGCAACGCGGGTTGCGTTCGACCTGGACAACATAGATGAACGACAGGTCTCCGGCGATGCTGAGTTGGTGATGGCAGATATCGAAAACAACGCGGAAACAATCAACAACGTGCGCCTGTGGGACCAGCAGCCACTCCTCGACACATTTGGCCAGATTCAGGAAATTCGCACCTACTACGAGTTTGCGTCTGTGGACAACGACCGTTATGTCGTGGACGGAGAGTATCGACAAACAATGCTCTCGAGTCGCGAGTTAAACTCGAGCAGCCTTCCCAACCGGTCTTGGGTCAACGAACGCCTGCAGTACACCCACGGATTCGGGGTCGCCATGGGGCCGGTCAACGAGGTTACGCAGGAAGGTTTGCCTGTTCTGTTTCTTCGAGATCTTCCACCTCAATCCGACACCAATCTTTCAGTCGACCAGCCCAGCATCTACTTCGGTGAACTATCGAACGATTATGTCCTCGTCAACACAAACACCGACGAGTTTCATTATCCTGAAGGCGACGACAACGTGTCGACGCGTTATGACGGCGACGGTGGAATCGAGCTTGGCAACCTCATCCAAAGAGCGCTTTTTAGCCTACGGTTTCGGTCTTATGAGATCCTTGTAAGTGGCCAGTTAAACAGCGACAGTCGGATCATCTTTCACCGAAACATTTCTGATCGAGTGGCGACAATCGCTCCATTTTTGCAGTACGACTCCGACCCCTACCTCGTGATTGCCGATGGAAGATTGTTTTGGATTCGAGACGCATATACGGTCACTGGTAACTACCCCTACTCCTCACCGGTCGGAACTGGCCTGAACTACATCCGCAACTCCGTAAAACTCGTGATTGACGCCTACAACGGAACAACAACGTTCTATCTGGCAGACCCTGATGACCCAATTGCCGTAACTCTCGGCAAAGTCTTCCCTGGGTTTCTCAAGCCGCTTGAGTCAATGCCGACAGAACTGCAGAGTCACCTGCGCTATCCCGAAGGAATCTTCGCCTTACAGACCGCAATGTACTCGACCTATCACATGACTAACCCCTCTGTGTTCTACAACCGTGAGGACCAATGGGAAGTGCCCGTCGTTGATGGTGAGCAATTGGAGCCGTACTACACGATCATGCGGTTGCCAGGTGAAGAGAAAGCTGAATTCATACAGATGCTGCCCTTCACACCGAGAGGCCGGAATAATCTTGCTGCGTGGATGGTAGCCAGAAGCGATGGCGATAAATATGGCGAAATGATGGTTTTTCAATTTCCGAAACAAAAACTGGTTTTTGGTCCGTCCCAGGTAGTGGCTCGCATTAACCAAGACCAAGAGATTTCGCCACAGATAACGCTTTGGAACCAACAGGGTTCTGAGGTGATTCAGGGAACACTCTTAGTGATCCCAATTGAAGAAGCATTGCTCTATGTGCGCCCTATGTATCTTCGTGCGTCTGGAGGGCGAATTCCTGAGTTGAAGCAAGTCGTAGTGGCATACCAGAATCAAATTGTCATGGAGGCCACTTTAGACCTGGCGCTTAAGCGACTATTCGGTGAGTCAGAACCTGCCGGTTTTCCGGCGACTACACAAACAATACTCGCGGAAACAGGATCAGATTTGGACACTCTGACTGCTTCGGTTAACTCCTCGGCTGCACTAGGAACTAATGCGCTTACGCAACAAGCGCAGGACTACTACAATCGCGCGTTGCGAGCCCAGCGAGACGGAGATTGGGCTCAATATGGTGTAGAGATTGAGCACCTTGGCAATATCTTGGAACAGTTGCAAGGCGGGCAATAACAAGGTCGACTTAGTGTGTTCAAAGTGGTCGGAATCGGAAGATTGAAATGAGGTGCGGCTGATGCGTTCCACTGCACAATTTAGTCCAATGTTGGCGCTCTGTCTCATAGTTGGAGCCTGTGCGACCCCAGAACCAGAACCAGTCGAACCAACCCCAGGCTTGATCGCTTTTACTGGGGCCCGCCTAATCCTTGGCGACAGCAATACGGTAATAGAGAACGGGACTCTCATTGTTCGCGACGGCCGGATTGAGGCTAGCGGCGACAGTGTCACTGCCCCAGTGGATGCACAACTCGTTGATGTCTCAGGAAAGACAATAATCCCCGGACTGATCAACGCCC
>CAZWIL010000240.1:0-3238 GCA_964634175.1 uncultured Vicinamibacteraceae bacterium | reverse complement strand
CGTCGGTGCCGCCGGAAAAAATTGCCTTCTCTACCTCTGGGACCGTGAAACCGGACACCCACTGAACCCCATGGTCGAAACTCTGGTTCCAACTGATACCAATGTCCCCGGGGAAGTCGTCTATCCGACACAACCTATCCCACATACGGCACGAGGAGTTCCAATGACGCCCCTCTGTGCCACGTATGTCAATCTCGACGATCCCGCGCTCCAGGCTCAAGCGAGGCAGATGTATTGGCCTTACTCTACGAATGAGCATTACATCGTGGCGCATGGTGGCTCCAGCTTCGGTTCGCCGGCCTTCAGTCCACGCACGGAATTGCTTTATGTCACAGGAAAAAACGCTGCCGTCTCACTTACCGTCAAACCGGTCGGCGATAGCCTTGAGGCAGGTCCTGACTCGAGAGGTCATACCGAAAACTTTGAAGAACTGAGCCGCATCCCGAGTTACACACCCAGCACAGCGATCACGGCCTACGACCCTGTCAGTGGTGAAGAACAGTGGCAGCAAGTATTACCAGCGGCAACATCGATCGCGGCAAGTGGAAACCTGGTCACCGCTGGTGACATTGTCTTGCAAGGCACTGACGATGGCAGCTTCTATGCCTTGCATGCGGCGACGGGTGAACAGTTGTTTCAATACAGTGCCCCTCGCCCGATACGGTCGAGCCCGATCACTTACGAAATCTCAGGAAAGCAATATATTTCAGTTGTCGCAACGAATACTGTCATTGCGTTCGCGTTACCGTAAATCTTGCTCGGACGTCTCGAAGCGTTCGTTTGATTTTTTTGAAACCAGTTTTGGTCTGTGTAACCGTTCCAGCAGGTACAGACGCAACACGACGCGGTGAATCGCTTCGTATCCGTTTTAACGCTGCTGTGCGCGCGCTCCACTCAGGGAATTCGGCACAGCGTAGTTACCCTCGTGGCACGCGTACTCAAACTGCTGATAGTTGTCGTCCTGCTTGAAATTGAATGCGACTGTCCACGGTTGCGTGTATGTATCCGGATCATCAACGGTCAACTCGTACCGCAGGGTATCTTGATTGACCAAGGTGAAACGCTCAACAACATGTCGCTGTGGCGTTTGAGGGGCCCTGGACCCTGGTCCTCGCTGATTTTCGACTAAGCGAAAATTGGTCGACTCGACAATCAAGGTATTCCCGTTCCAATGTCCTCTGGGATCTCCATTCCAAAGTCGAACCTTGTCGTTCACATGAGGACCCGCATCAATAGGAATGATCCGAGCATTGTGAATCATTTCACTCAAAATCACGACGTACCCCGGAGATTGAAAGAACATCTTGCCGTTGTTGTAAGCAGTCGGCATCATGATCCCATACGTGCCGCGCGACAAGCATCGGTCGCCTGATTCCATCGTTTGATAGGAATCGTGAAGATGGTTGTCAGCCCGGTGAAACGCAACGCTGGCTTGCGCTTGTTCAGTCATCGACGGCATCTTGCCAGTCGAGGGCGAAATCAACAATGCCGGTGCGTCCGCGGCATCTGGCTCTTTCCAGAACCAATCAAACCAATAGTTCGCGTACGCACCCACGCCTCCACTGGTTTCAAATCCATTCCACGTGACGGCCTTCCGCGAATCGGACCGCCGCTGGACGTAGGCCTGAACCTCCTCAGCAGACACGTCCGAACCACTCAGTTCCTCGGGCAACTCGAGAGGAATGTGAGCCGCACCAACATTGTTCCAAGTACCGCGAATGTCAGGTTGGCCGTCTGCGAGGTATTGCGGATGCCAATCAGCGTCTGAGCTTGACGACGATTGACCGAATGCCGGAATCGTCAAGCCCAGCATTACTGCGAAAACTGTCGTGCATGTGACTAAGGATTCGCTGTTCATCAGGCACCTCATTTCAAGAATCCAATAAACCTTAAAGGTAGACCAAAAACGATGACGCTGGCTGTCGTCGATGACATCGGCTGCGGCGACTCGTAACGCCAGCGCAGCTCACCCGTTGCTGCGTCGGTCGCAGTGAGATACCCCCGCGCCTCTTCGTAATCATCGCCTTCGAACGACGTTACGGATTATATGGCCGACAGTCACCGACCGGTGAACCTAAGTCTGATTGCAGCATTTAATCCAGACGCTTGGCCGTTACCCCCCAAGAGGTAAAACAAACTGCCATCCTTCATCAAGTCGTCTTGGGATACGACTCCGTGCATCTCCACAACCACACACGACGATGTCCTGTTCCATGCACGCCTCCAGAACCGCTTGAAAAGCGTCATCAACCTCTGGATAGATCTCAGCACCAGGAGGGCCAAGGCCGAGATCGATGCTCATATCTCCAGGTACCACCATGATTGCGCTTAGCGGCGCTGTGAGAATTTCAGCAATATTTCTGACTGCCTCGGCCGATTCGATTATTGCTACGGCAAAAAGTTCGCCCTCAGGATTCAGCGGCCATACGTCGGCCCTGCGGTGATACTCTCGCGCATTTCCGGAACGCCACAGCCGAATCGCCTGGCCTGGTCCCCAACCGCGCTCCCCTCGTGGCTCCGGGTACGCAGCATCTTTCATTGGGGGATAGCGCATCGCACGAACCAAGCGAACCGCTTCTTCCCGGGTGTCAACGTGCGGCAGGATAACGCCGAACGCTCCAAGGTCGAGAACTTGTTTGACGGCCCATCGAAAATCCTCGTCACCGTCTTGTGGAATCCGCACCAGTGGTGCAAGTGCCAACCGCCCGGCGGGATCTCGGTCTTGGTCCATTTCCGACAAAATCATCTGCAATCGTTCGGCGGAAAATGGTGAGTGTTCCATATCGATGAAACGCCAGTCCTCGCCTGCGATCGCCGGACGTTCTTCCTCAAGCGCGACAATAACCTTGTTCAAACGCTGCCGCTGTTGCCCAGCATCCTGGCTCGCTCCAAGAAACACTTCAGTACACAGCGCGCCAAACAAAAATATCGCGGTCACTGTGACGACACATCGAGTTCTACAGGTCCGGGCGGTCTTCCGCATGACACACTCCTTCTCGTTAGGCTTTATTCGCGGTGCGTGCGCCGCACGTTCATTGTAACGATACAGGCTAATCCTTCTATCTCAAGAGTGATCGCTACCCACGGTTAGACAGTCCCATTAGCCGATTTTGGATGGTACCTAGTTGAGGTCAAGCTGCCCTAGGACTCCCTAGTCCCAAAACAGACATAAACAGTGCAATACAGTAAGACACCCAGGACACCCGACGCAGTACTATTCATCCAACACTGAGACTTA
>CAZWIL010000239.1:0-3251 GCA_964634175.1 uncultured Vicinamibacteraceae bacterium | reverse complement strand
TTTCAGGCGCACGACGGATTCATTTTTCAAACGTTGACGGAACGTGGCGGTGTGCTGGTCGCAGTTGAGAGCGAGTCTCGTGCGGCCGATGCGTTGGCATTGTTTCACTCGTACGGCGGGGGAAATGCAGCGATAGGCGCTTGGTCAGGTCGCGTATAACCAGTAAATGTTTACTTCTGGGTAACTAAGACAGATGGGTTTGGACCTTCCTAAACTCTTGGCCGTGGCTAGAGCGAAGCTCACTGAGAAGCAAGAGCCTCCCACAACTGCAGCTTTATCGATCAAACCTGACACTATTGGTCCGCAGGATGTTCCATTCCTTCTTGGCGCCACCCAAGAAAGGATGAGGGGTTCTCTGGCGGCGTCGTTCGCTGGTCACGTGGTGGCGGTCGGCCTTGTTCTCTTCGTAATAAGTTTAGCGCCGGAACAGGTTTATGACCTGATCGAGCCGAATCGCGAGAACTACGGCATCGTGTTTTTACCCCAAGAGGGCCCTGGTGGTGGTGGCGGCGGTGGAGGGAATCAGTCCCTTGAACTGCCAGGATTCGCCGAGTTGGAAGGTGCTGATGAGACCGAGTTGAGTGTTCCGGTAGAACCGGAACCGGACTTTGTAGAACCCGAATCCGAACCGGAAACCCTGCAGGCGGACCGGTTGAGTATTCCTGCGATGGCGATGGCGTCGGCACTCCAGACGTCGCCTGGGGTTTTAGACGCGGTTTTGGCACGCACCACACCTTCACAGGGCAGTGGTTCAGGTGGAGGAGCCGGAACCGGCCAAGGTACGGGGATCGGTCCTGGTGATGGTGGAGGATTGGGCCCCGGTCAGGGCGGTGGAGTTGGTGGCGGCGTGTATCGTCCAGGGTCGGGCATAGTCAACCCAAGATTACTGCGCGAAGTTAAACCGAATTACACCTCGGAGGCCATGCGAGCTCAGGTGCAAGGAGAGGTGTGGCTCGAAGTGGTAGTGCTGTCAGACGGCACCGTGGGTGATGTCACGGTAACGAGGTCCTTGGATCCTGTTTTTGGTTTGGACGAAGAAGCGATTCGAGCGGCGCGCCAATGGCGATTCGCTCCAGGCACACGGTTTGGGGAACCGGTGGCCGTTCTGGTGAGTATCGCTTTGGAATTTAACTTGAGATAAGAAAAGCCCGGCAGCGTGTTGTGCTGCCGGGCCTGTTACATTCCTAAGTGTGCTGACACTTCAGCCTAGTACATTCCGCCCATTCCGCCCATTCCTCCTGGCGGTCCAGCAGGCGCAGCTTCGGCTTTCTCTTCAGGGATTTCTGCAACCAGCGCTTCGGTCGTCAGTAGCAGTGATGCAATCGATCCGGCATTCTGAAGAGCCGTTCTAACGACTTTGGTAGGATCGATAACGCCAGCTTTAACGAGGTCTTCATATGTTTCGGTTAGCGCATTGAAACCCTCGTTGCCCTTTGATTCACGTACCCGCTGAACGACGATTGAACCTTCAAGGCCAGCATTTGTAGCAATCCAACGCATAGGTTCTTCAAGGGCTCGCTTAATGATGGCAACCCCTATGCGCTGATCTTGGTCATCGACTTCCAAGTTGTCGAGTTCGCTCGAAGCTCGCAGCAAAGCGACCCCGCCACCTGGCACGATGCCCTCCTCGACGGCTGCTTTGGTAGCGTGCATAGCATCTTCGACACGAGCCTTCTTTTCTTTCATCTCGGTCTCAGTTGCCGCACCGACCTTGATTACAGCTACGCCGCCAACCAACTTAGCGAGTCGTTCCTGTAGCTTTTCACGGTCGTAATCGGATGAAGTTTCTTCGATTTGTGCTCGAATCTGCTTGACTCGACCTTCAATCGCGTCCTTTGTTCCTTCACCTTCGACGATTGTCGTGTTGTCCTTGTCAATTGTGACCTTCTTGGCTTTGCCGAGATCCTCCAGGCGAATGTTCTCGAGCTTGAGTCCCAAGTCCTCTGTTATCGCCTTGCCGTTTGTCAGAACAGCGATATCTTCGAGCATGGCCTTTCGGCGGTCACCAAAACCTGGAGCTTTCACAGCCGCTGCCTGTAAAGTTCCCCGCAGTTTGTTGACAACCAAAGTCGCGAGGGCTTCACCTTCAACATCCTCGGCCACGATAAGCAACGGGCGGCTCAATTTTGCAACCTGCTCGAGTAAGGGCAGGAGGTCCTTCATTGAGCTAACCTTCTTTTCGTGTATGAGAATCACGGGATTCTCCAGCACCACTTCCATGCGCTCTGGATCGGAAACAAAATATGGCGACAGATAACCTCGGTCGAATTGCATTCCTTCGACGACTTCTAGAGAGGTCTCGAGAGTTTTTGCTTCTTCAACCGTAATTACACCGTCTTTTCCAACTTTATCCATGGCCTGGGCAATGATAGTGCCGATGGTCGAGTCGTTATTCGCGGATATCGTGCCTACCTGAGCGATCATGTCTCCGGTAACCGGTTCCGCCGTGGCCTGGAGCGCATCCGTAACCGCAACTACGGCTCGTTCGATGCCACGTTTTACTTCCATTGGATTCGCGCCCGCTACGACATTCTTTGCGCCTTCGCGATAGATGGCTTGAGCGAGTACCGTCGCTGTTGTTGTTCCGTCTCCAGCAATGTCTGACGTTTTACTAGCGACTTCTCTCACCATCTGCGCGCCCATATTTTCGAGCGGGTCCTTCAAGTCGATTTCCTTGGCGACTGTGACGCCGTCCTTAGTAATCGTTGGTGAGCCGAATTTTTTGTCAAGAACTACGTTTCGCCCCTTGGGGCCTAGTGTTACCTTGACGGCGTTTGCCAATTGGTTGACGCCTTCAATCATTGTCCTTCGTGAATCTTCTCCGTAAACAATCTGCTTTGCCATGTCCTAAAACTCCAATAAAAATGATGCCAGTTCGATTTTCCTGCTTACTACTTTTCGACGACTCCGAGGATCTCGTCCTCACGCATAATCAGGAACTCGACGCCATCTAGTTTGATCTCTTGACCCGAATATTTGCCAAATAGGACTGTATCTCCCTCTTTGACGTCCATTGGGGTGACCGTACCATCATCTTTGACTTTACCTTTGCCAGCCGCGATGATCTTGCCTTGCTGCGGCTTTTCCTTGGCGGTATCTGGGATAATAATGCTACCGACAACCTGTTCCGTTTCCTCGAGACGCTCGACTATGATGCGGTCGTGGAGTGGGCGAACCTTAACAGCCATAAACCTCAAACTACCTTCAAATAATGTAAAAAACAGACGTGTAAATCTACTTAAGGTAATGCA
>CAZWIL010000238.1:0-3255 GCA_964634175.1 uncultured Vicinamibacteraceae bacterium | reverse complement strand
TCCGCCGACGACAGTTCTTACGGCGAGGGGAAAATGTCGGACTTGTACAAAGCCAGTGGCTACGGTTACTACGCCGCCTACCATCACCAGTATCAATGGCATTGCGAACGGTTGCCAGACAACCGCGTCAATTGCTTGAATCGTTTGGGTTAGTCGTTCCACGGTGTCTTTATAACAGATCAAGCACAGCAGGGACGATGATGGCCATAATTCCGAGAGGGCAGAGCCATCGAACTAGGAAACCCCACAATTTTGGAGAGGGAAACCACGCGTCGTGCAATTGGAGTTCTTCGAGAGCACCATCGATTTTCCAGATCCAACCTACAAAAATAGCTGTCAGTAATCCTCCGATAGGAAGGGCAAAGTCGTTCCAGACTGTGGACATGAGAGTAAGAAAATCGATGTTTAAGTTCGGTAATTGCGTTAGGAATCCAACAGAACCCGCTGACAACGCAGAGGGGATAGAAAACAACAGCACTCCAGCACTTACGAGGGCGACGGCACGAGTTCGACTCCAGTGGTGAGTGTCTACAAAGTGGGACACTGGAACTTCCAACAGCGAGATCATAGATGTCAACGCTGCCATTGTGAGAAGGACAAAGAATGCCGTGCCGAAGAATTGCCCCCCCGGCAGCGTGGAAAAGAGTCGTGGCAGAACGGTGAAGATTAAACCGGGTCCGCTGGTGGTGGGGTCAAAGCCTGTAATTGAGAATCCCGCCGGGAAGATAATAAAGCCGGCGAGGAGAGCGATTAGGGTGTCAAGAAGAACGACTAAGATTGCCGCTCCGGCAATGCCTTCCCGCTTTCCTAGGTAACTTCCGTATGTGATCATCGCACCCATGCCAAGGCTCAACGAAAAGAATGCTTGGCCCAATGCGGCACTGTAGATAGTTGGATCGAGCAGCCTGGAGAGATCTGGTTTCAGGTAGTAAGAAATACCAGCCGCCGCGCCTGGCAAGGTCAATGCTTGTCCTGCAAGGAGAATCAGCAGCGCGACAAGCGCAGGCATAAGCATTTTTGTCACTCGTTCAATTCCTGATTTCACTCCTCCTAGCAGCACCACTGCCGTTATGCCCAACACGAAAATTGTTAGCAATACATTGGCGAGAGCATTTGCTGTGAAATCGGCGAAGAACAATCCGATGGTCTCTTGATTGTTCCCAACTTGGTCAGTAAGAGTGAACCAGACGTAGGCGACGGTCCAGCCTGCGATCACACTATAAAAGGATAGAATGCCGGCTCCTGTTAAGACTCCGAGGCCGCCGACAAGCCACCACCGTGTACCAGGACTGATTCGATCAAATGATCCGACTGGAGACTGTTGGCTGCGGCGACCGATGGAGAACTCAGCAATAATAATAGGCATGCAGATGAACACCACACACAGAAGATAGACTACGACGAAAGTCGCACCTCCACCTTGGCCGACTTGTGTTGGAAATCCCCAAATGTTTCCAAGGCCAACAGCCGAACCAGCCGCTGCCAAGATAAAACCCGTTCGCGTTCCCCAACTTCCTCTGTCTATTGTCATTGGGTTTGACTCTTATATGATCTCAGTCTCGATGTCGTTATCCGTCTTTTAAAATTGGTTTTGAGTATTTGGAATTAGTCGACCGAACGGCATTTTACTGAAACGGAGTCAAAACCTGAAATAATGATCGCGCGAGGAATTGCCTCATGACAGACCGCCTTGACGATTTAATACGCACAGAACCTCAGCAGGCACATCGCTTAGATGGAACCGTTGTCGCCACGGAGATTCGGGAAGGGCTGAGGTCCCGTATTGAAGCCTTCTCTCAAGAAGTCGGTCGGCCGCCTACTCTCGGCATACTCTTGGCGGGGAATGATCCGGGTTCGGAAATCTATGTGCGGAATAAGATGAAAAGCGGGGAGGACCTTGGTATGGCGACGGACCTTCGTCGCCTTGGCGATGGTGCATCTGTAGGTGAGGCGTTAGCTATCGTTCGTGCTTTTAATGACAGTCCGAAACACGATGGAATCCTAGTTCAGTCCCCTTTACCGCAGGAGATGGGTGTCGACGCAGAGAAGCAAGTATTTGATGCAATTGATCCGACTAAGGATGTGGATGGCTTCAGTCCGGTCAACGTTGGACGATTGGTACAGAACAGAGAGGCGTTAATCCCGTGCACTCCAAGTGGGGTCATCGAATTACTGCAGCGCTGCAAAATCGAGATTAGCGGTCGACAGGCCGTCGTGATCGGCCGCAGTGATATTGTCGGCAAACCAATGGCGGCGTTGCTATTACACAGGAACGCTACTGTAACGATCTGTCATTCACGAACAGTCAATTTGGCGCAGGTAGCTTCGACGGCAGATATTCTCGTGGCTGCGATTGGCCGTCCAGCGTTTGTCAGGAGAGCATTTGTGAAGCCGGGCGCAACAGTGATCGATGTCGGTATGAATCGATTGGATGACCGTGCAGAGGTTGAGAATATATTTGGCTCTGATTCGAAAAAGATGGCTGCTTTCGAAAAACGAGGTTCGGTTGTTACAGGAGATGTCCATCCGGAAGTCAGCGCGGTGGCTGGCGCTCTTACTCCAGTGCCTGGTGGTGTTGGTCCACTGACTATTGCGATGCTGATGTCAAACACGATTCGTGCCGCCGAACTTAGACTGGCCGCGACCGCGAGATAAATCTGACAGCATAGAGCGTTAAGCTTGCTAGCTGGTTGCTTGGTTGTTTAAGGCATCAAAGACCTTTTTGATCTGGTGTTCTGTCTCGGCATAACTACCGTCGGTGGAGATAATAAAGTCCGCTCGCTCTTCTTTGTGTTGACTAGGTAGTTGCGCAGCGATTCGTTTCTGAGCTTCGATTACGTCGATTCCTTTGCGCTTAAGGAGGCGATCGAATTGATTGTCCGGACGGCAAATTGTCAACAGAACACGGTCAAAGCTAGCTTGACGATTCGTTTCAAAGAGTAGCGGGATGGCTGCAATTGCAAAAGGTGAAGTGTTTTCGAGTTCAACCCGTTCGAACCACTGATCGATATTTGTCCGTACATACGGATGGATGATCTCCTCGAGTTCTTTCCGTTCTGACGAATTGTCAAAAACTCTGGCTGCTAGTTTTTGGCGATCAATCTGGCCGTCTTTTTGGAAGACGGCGTCGCCAAACTGTCTGCGAATACTGGCATTGGCAGGGTGTCCGACCTGAACGACATCTTTGGCGATTGTATCTGCGTCAATGGTAGGGATTTTGTAGTAGTCAAATCTTTTGAGCACGTGTGATTTTCC
>CAZWIL010000237.1:0-3280 GCA_964634175.1 uncultured Vicinamibacteraceae bacterium | reverse complement strand
TCACAGGCCATCTCAGCGGTAAACAGTATTTCCGTAGCGATTGGTCGCGTGCTGATCTCACAAAGCAGCTAATGCCAAGTCGCTATACCAGTACAAACAATGACAGACGAAGGTAAGACTGAGTCGGCTGAACAACAGACCGAATCGGAAAGCGAGCTAGACGCCTCGCAACTTCTCGCCGAACGTGACGAGTACCACGACCTGTTGCTTCGTAAAGCAGCTGAACTCGAGAACTACAAGAAGCGAACTGAAAGAGAGCGAGCCTCACTCCAGCAGGCTGCTGCTGCTGACCTAATTCAAGAACTCCTTCCTCTTGCCGACGATCTTGAACGAGCATTGACTTCGCCATCAGAATCAACGTCGACTTCAGCATATAGGTCAGGTATCGAACTAATTCACAAGAGACTTCTTGAACTGTTAGAAAAACGTGGAGTTGTGCCAATCGAGGCGTTAGGTGCTAACTTTGACCCGCTCTATCACGAAGCCGTTGAAACCGTGACAGCAGAAAATACTAAAGACGGTGAAATTGTTTCAGACCTTCGTCGTGGTTACACCTTGGAGGGACGACTATTACGACCGTCAATGGTTCGGGTGGCCAAGACGTGACTAATCGTGACTATTACGAAGTACTCGCCATCGACAGGTCAGCATCCGAAAGTGACATTAAGAGCGCCTACCGTAAACTAGCACTCAAATACCATCCAGACCGAAACCCTGACGATAAAGTCGCTGAAGACAAATTTAAAGAGGCGGCAGAGGCCTACGGAATTTTAGCCGACCCACAAAAACGGGCTCGATATGACCAGTTTGGTCATGCCGGAGTTACCGGCGCCAGTGGTCGACCAGATTTTGATCCGACTATCTTCTCTGACTTTGGAGATATCTTCGGTGGTTTTGGTGACCTCTTCGGGGGAGGTAAGCGACGCCGGGGCGGACCTACCCGTGGTTCCGATCTTCGCTATGACTTATCAATCTCTTTTGACCAGGCAGCAACAGGTACGGAAACGACGCTCCAGATTCCACGGATGGAAGTCTGTGAGCGTTGTAACGGGACAAGCGTCGAGCCTGGAAAACAACCAGAAACGTGCGCCCAATGCGCTGGACGAGGGCAAGTCAGATATCAACAAGGGTTTTTGACCGTCGCCCGCACCTGCGGTCAATGCCGCGGACAAGGAAAGATTATTAAACATCCTTGCACGAACTGCCGTGGGCAAGGAGGCATCGAACAATCTCGAAAACTCACGGTCAAAATACCTGCAGGAATAGCAACGGGGCAACAATTGCGCCTTCAGGGTGAAGGCGAACATGGATCGGCCGGTGGTCCGACTGGCGACCTCTATGTCGTCGTTCAAGTGGAGGAGCATGATTTTTTTCGGCGTGACGGCGACGACCTCTGGTGTGAGATTTCAGTCTCATTTCCAACGCTTGCCCTAGGAGGAGAAATTTCCATACCAACTCTTGGGAACAAAACCGAAAAGCTCAAAGTTCCACCGGGCACGCAACCAGAATCAAAACTTCCTGTGCGCGGTCAGGGTATGCCCCGTGTATCGGCAAGAGGTCGTGGTGACTTGTACGTTGTGGTCCAAGCCGAAGTGCCGGCCAAGCTATCCGCTGAACAGAAAACTCTGTTGCAACAACTGGACAACACCATTCCCAATAAATACTCAAAGCCTCAGGCACGACATACTTCTGATGATCGTCCGTTCTTCGACCGTGTAAGAGATATTTTTGGCTAAATATAGTCCTGCGGTCGATATCTGGATACCACGCGCAACGCCTTCTTTGTTAGACCTCGTAAATTCGTTAATCGATGATTATCGCCCTTATGCAATTGACGATCAGGCCTTTAAGGATCGAGAAGACACTGGTTCAAATAGTTGGTCTGGACGAGTGTATTTCTTCTCTGGCGCCGATCGCCAAGCAGCAGCAATAGCACTCCGTGAGCATTTCGAAGACTCGGCCGTCACGGCAACAACCATTGACGTCGTCGACGATGGAACCTTTTGGGCGATTCGCTCTCAAGCGATGCTACAGGCCGTCAAAATCGGTTCGGTCGTAGTGGCGCCACCGTGGGACATGCCTCAAATGAAGCCCGACACAGTTCGCGTTCTGATTCATCCATCCACGGGTTTCGGGACGGGCCATCACGCAACAACACAGCTGTGCTTAAGAGTTTTACAGGCTCAACCTTTAAACAATAATGAAGTCATCGATATCGGTACTGGCTCAGGTGTCCTCGCAATCACTGCTGCGAAACTCGGCGCTTCATCCGTAGTTGCAGTTGAGAGTGACCCCGATGCTGCCTCCGTAGCACGTAAGAACATTACGGAAAACGGTGTCAATAAATTTGTGACTCTCCATGAGGCAGACATCCGGACACTCTCAATTCCGCCGGCGTCATTCGTAACAGCCAATCTAACAAGTGCGATGCTCGTAAACGAGACCGAGGCTATCTCACGTTGTGCGCAAGCAGGCGGCACATTGATACTAAGTGGAATTCCCAGTGGCGATGAAACCGAGGTAATTCAGAAATTTCAATCACTCGCTGAACTGAAAGATAGACTCTATGAAGCTGACTGGATAGCTTTAGTAATGAAGAGACGAGAACCCTAATGCTAAGTTATGGCCGACGAACAATCATGCTTTTAATCCACAGTTCCAAAAGCCCGTGAATAATCGATTTTATGCACCTGGAGCCTCAAAAATTAACCTTCGGGTACGCCTCCCCGAACGCGAGGCCACTCACCTCACGAAAGTCCTGCGCTTGGAGATCGGCTCCATAATTCAGGTGTTCGACGGTCAAGGTCACGAGTTCCGAGGAACGCTCGCCAGAACGGATCAAGACGGGACTTTTATCGATACATTTGAACCAATTGAGCCTGCGCCCGAATCTCCCGTTTCGATCATCCTTGCTCAGGCGCTACTGAAGGGACGCAAATTTGATCAGGTAATCCGAGACGCGACTATGCTTGGTGTCACCGCGATACAACCATTGGTAACGTCATTTACGGACGTCTCAAAAACCATCATAAAGCGGAGTTCTTCCCAAGAGAGGTGGCGGAGAATTGCCATCTCGTCAGCCAAACAATCTGGGAGAGCGGTAGTGCCAACGATCGAATCTCCAGTTTCAATTGAACAACATCTGACTCAGCATCCCTCCGGGAGACGTATCATGCTCGTCGAACCCAACATCCAAGCTTCGTACAAACGGCTAGACAGTCTGTCAACTGATGTTGTTCCTTCTCAAGCGATCGTCACTATTGGGCCGGAAGGTGGCTGG
>CAZWIL010000236.1:0-3294 GCA_964634175.1 uncultured Vicinamibacteraceae bacterium | reverse complement strand
CCTAAAACGTTATTCTGTAAGCAGTGGAAGCTAGGGAAGCTAGGGAAGCTCGTAAGAAATATTGATTTCAAAAGAAGTTTAGCTATCTGAGTGTTTAGTTGTGACGCTGTACGTTGAGCTACTAAGGAGTGAGTGAAAGATGAATCGAAAAGTTTCAGTAATAGGCTCCGGCAACGTAGGAGCGACGGCGGCACGTAGCATCGCTGATAAGGAGTTGGCTGACGTTGTTATCTTGGACATCTTGGACGGGGTTCCTCAAGGAAAAGCTTTAGACATGCTTGAAGCTTGTCCGGTTGAGGGATCAGACTCACGAGTATTGGGCACAAATGATTATGCGGATACTGCAGGTTCTGACATCGTTGTTGTAACGGCGGGCTTAGCACGAAAACCTGGGATGAGTCGAGATGATCTCCTTCAGAAGAATTACGCGATTATCAAGAGTGTCACCGAACAAGTAGTCAAACACTCGCCAGACTGCATTATCGTACCGGTAACGAATCCGCTTGATGTGATGTGTCAGGTTGCGTACCGAAGCAGTGGATTTCCTCGGGAACGTGTAATCGGCATGGCGGGAGTCTTGGATTCGGCGCGTATGAGAACCTTCATCGCTCAAGAACTCGACGTATCAGTTGAGAACACTCATGCGTTTGTTCTTGGTGGTCATGGAGACACGATGGTGCCTCTACCTCTTTACTCGACCGTTGCTGGGATTCCGATTACCGAGCTTATGAGTAATGAAACGGTAGAAGCGATTGTGGCTCGCACTGCGGCTGGTGGCGCAGAGATCGTCAAACTGCTTGGCAGTGGTAGCGCTTACTATGCGCCCGGGTCAGCCGTTGTGGAGATGGTTGAAGCAATTTTAAAGGACAAGAAAAAGATTCTTCCGTGCGCGGCATTTTTGCAAGGTGAATATGGGATCTCGGATCTTTTTGTCGGTGTGCCTGTGAAATTGGGAGCTGCCGGACTGGAACAAATTGTTGAAATCACTTTGAGCGCAGAAGAAAGAGCAGCACTGATGAAATCAGCGGACGCCGTACGCGAACTTGTCCAAATCATCGGTGTGTAACTCAGATTACGTAGAAAACTGAAGGGCACTGTGAAAATTCACGAATACCAGGCGAAGACGCTGTTTGCCGATTTTGGCATACCCGTTCCCAAGGGCGAAGTGGCAAGGACCGGCGCTGAGGCTGGCGGTGTTGCCGAGCGTCTGGGTGGGCGGGTCGTAGTTAAAGCTCAGATTCACGCTGGTGGGCGGGGAAAGGGTGGCGGCATCAAAGTCGTTAATGATGCGGCTGCTGCCGAGCATGCGGCGGCGTCATTGATTGGCAGTACTCTGGTTACACCACAGACCGGTTCCGAGGGGCGCCGGGTGTCATGTGTTTTAGTAGAGCAACAACTTGACATTTCCCGAGAGTTATATCTGGGCTTGCTAATCGATCGTGATACGGCTTTGCCGGTTTTAATGGCGAGTTCAGAGGGGGGTATGGACATTGAGCAGGTTGCAGCCGAAACTCCAGAGTTGATTCTTCGTGAGTACGTTGGAGGGTATCGATTCAAGAACCAGGAGACGTTGTTCGGTTTCCAGGCGCGGCGATTGGCCTTTGGACTTGGTTTAGAAGGAGCCGCTGCAAGTGAGGCAGTAGCCGTCATGAAGGCCTGTTATCAGCTGTTTCGCCAAACAGACGCGTCGCTTATTGAGATTAATCCGTTGGTTGTTACGAAGTCGAGCCAAGTTCTTGCTCTTGATGCGAAAGTTAGTTTGGACGACAGTGCTCTCTTTCGGCATCCGGAGTTGGTCGGGCTCCGAGATCTTGGAGAAGAGGAGAAGTTAGAGATCGAGGCCTCGAAATTTTCTCTCAACTACATCCGCTTGGATGGTGATGTGGGATGTATGGTAAACGGCGCAGGCTTGGCGATGGCTACCATGGATATCATCAAGCTGGCTGGAGGAGAACCGGCAAATTTTCTTGACGTCGGTGGTGGCGCGAATGCCGAACAAATCCGGAATGCCTTCCGTATTCTGATGGCAGACGAAAACGTAAAAGCCGTTCTGATTAATATCTTCGGCGGAATTCTGCGATGTGACGTGTTGGCGGAAGGCGTGATTGCGGCGGTCACGAAACTCGATGTTAGCATTCCAATTGTCATACGCATGGAAGGCACGAACGTAGATGTCGGGAAGCGCATGTTGCAGGAGAGCGGATTGAATTTCACGACGGCAGACACAATGGGTGAAGCCGCGGAAAGCGTTGTCAAATTCGCCAAGAATGGCAAGGCCTAGAACGCAGAAGTGAAAGGATTTATAGGGGATACATTGGACACTGTTGATTCATGGTCGGTTCAACCGCGCGGAGGACGAGTTGTCAGTATTGATTGATCACGATACCCGTTTACTGGTCCAGGGTTTAACTGGTCGCGAGGGTACCTTTCATGCAAAACAGGCGGCTGAGTTTGGAACAACTGTCGTAGGAGGTGTGACTCCTGGGAAAGGAGGCACGACACACGAGGGCTGGCCAGTTTTTAATACGGTAAGAGAGGCAACGGATGCAACAGGTGCGAATACCTCTGTAATTTTCGTGCCTCCAGCAGTCGCAGCCGATGCTATCTTGGAGGCGTTCGATAGCAGCATAAAGGTTGTGGTCTGCATTACCGAAGGTATTCCGGTTATCGACATGCTTCCAGTTATGCGAGTCGTGGAAGAAGGATTTCTAGATCTTTCCCATGTGGGACCTCGGTTGATTGGTCCGAATTGCCCTGGCGTGATCTCGCCCGGCAAAGGAAAGGCTGGAATTATACCAGGACATATTTGCAGCCAAGGCCGTGTTGGTATCGTGTCCAAGAGTGGGACATTGACTTACGAAGCGATTCATCAATTGACCCTACTTGGTCTGGGACAGACGACCTGCATCGGTATCGGCGGTGACCCGATGATTGGAACGAGTTTTGTGGCAGCTCTTGATCTATTTGAAGCCGATGAAGAGACTGAGGCCGTAGTTCTGATTGGCGAGATCGGCGGAAGCGCGGAAGAGGCTGCCGCGAGTCATATTGCGAGCGATGCGGTTTCGAAACCAGTCGTTGGGTTTATCGCTGGCCAAACGGCGCCACCAGGTCGTCGTATGGGGCATGCTGGTGCCATCATCTCAGGTGGCCAGGGCACAGCAATCGAAAAAATGAGGGCTCTTGAGGCGGCTGGTGTGACAGTCGTGAAAAGTCCGGCGGATATCGGTTCAGCTGTAGCCGGTCGGCTTGGGAAGTAACGTCAGCAGAATGACAGCACATGTTACTATCGTAAAT
>CAZWIL010000235.1:0-3362 GCA_964634175.1 uncultured Vicinamibacteraceae bacterium | reverse complement strand
CAACTTGTTTCATGTCGTAGAAGATTCTGACGACGGGTTTTTTGTGGACCTGTCGCCTCTTCCTCAAGAGTCATTTGGTTCGACCGACACTAAAATTCGAAAGAAACACCATGGTTACCAAACTGACGCGTATTGGCATCCGCAAAAGACGAAGGATAGACCGAATACGGTTTGGCGAATGGCCAGGATGAGTCCTGAATTTACCAATCTCCATCACCGTCGATTATTTCTTCATCCGATGCGCGTGCATGCGCGAGAGATTTCCGGACGAGATATCGACGCCTACCATCGTGTGAAGGAACAATCTGAAGCGGTTGCTTTGGGTGTGTGGATGTTTTTGACGCTGAAACGTGGTCGGGGAGCGTTCCGTCGAACGATCTTGTCCGGCATCAGTCAACGGTCTGTACTCAGACACTCGATCGAGCGGGGTTTAAGTTGGGAACTGTTTGACAAACAAGCTCCGTGGTGGCTGGGTCTCGGACTACTTCGCCGTCTCGGTCGCAAGCGTTTAGTGAGTCGATTGGCCCGAGCACGCCGGACTGCATTTATCGAGCAAAGTGCGACGGTCTTCGGGCTTCGCGTGGCTGAGCGTGGACTACGGTTCAGGCGAAGATTGAGAAAGTATTGGCACAGAAAGATTTATTATCGGTATCCCGTGGGGTTTGGATCGCACGCTCTTCCAAGAAGCCTACACAAGGCGCTGTGGTTCTTGGTTTACTACGGATTCAGAATCGTATGGAACGTGACCTTTGATTCTAAGAATTCTTGGCGGAGTGTGGCGAAGCGAGTAAATCGGTGGCGACGACGACATCAGCGACGGTATGGCCACAAAATTGAGCAGCATCAAAAAGCGTTTTCCCGCGCGGTTAAATGGAATCGAAAAACCCTTGCTCACCATCGGCGCGGAACGCTGGTGGAAATTCGTGGCGGTAGCCGGCAGTTGGTTGCGGCCGGTAAAAAAAGGGATGAAGACGCTGCGGTGGGTGATTGGGACGAGTCGCCGAATGCTTATGGGAGAAAGAACTCGGGGGAGCGGATCGTAACGTGGCATTCGAATATAAGTATTTCGCCATGGTTCGCCAGCCGGTTATTTTGGTCAAGATTCGGTCAACAGGGCTCGGACATCTTCCAATGGGTTTACTGCAAGGGTTTCACATGGCACGGGCAACTGGTGCCAAGGCCTATTTTTTTGTGCCATCAGAATCGCTTAATCCAGCGTTCTTTCATTTGGATACGAAAGATGTGAGCCTTCTCCACCGCACTTGGTGGCGGAGGGTTCTGTATTCGCTGGTCTGGGAAATTGACGAGACTTGGCGTTTTCGGGTTGGACGTGCCGTATCTCGGTTTCGCGTCCGTGTGGCGAAGAGCATCAACGGTGTGACCCACGTTTTCCGCCGCCGCGACGAGCGTGCCGTCGATTTATGTTCTTCGTCAAAAAAGCGGGCACCGGCACTGGCCGAATACAATGCGCTCGATCATTGTCGTCCGTCGAAGCCACCATATCTTGGCCTCGATCTTCGCAAGCTGTACTGTCAGACCGCGGTTGCCGTTGAGTTTCCGAAAAGTCTCAATCTTTCGCTTGCCCGTGAGGCCGAAGAATTTGGCATCGTCGGGCGTCCCATCGTAACTATGCACGCACGTGAATCTGGCTACCTGTCCTCGCTCGGGTACCAGGAGACACCCAAAGAGCAAGACCGAAACGTGGATATTGAGACCTATATTCCAGCGATGGAGTTTCTGGTCGACCATGGTTATGTGGTGGTGAGGATTGGAGACCCGACTATGCAACCTCTAGTCAAGGCGGGCGTGGTCGATGTGGCAACGTTCGATCGTGATACGAGGTGGTTGCAGTTGTGGGCAGTACTCAATAGTCAATTCTTTGTCGGGTGCAATTCCGGTCCCAGTTTTATTCCATTATTAACGAATACTCCGACCCTGCTCACGAATATCACGAATCCACTTAAACAATATGCGGCGCGACCACGAGACCGAATTATTCTGAAGGGTTTGTCCGATCCTCGTGCAGGAGGTGTGTTGCCGCTTAAAGCGATGCTTCGTGCCCTGTATGTCGACAAGCTGCATCGCCAGAAGGATGTTGCGTGGGTGAATAACACGGAGAACGATATTCTCGAGGCAGTCAAGGAAATGTGTGACGTGCTTGCTGGTGCGACGACGCCCGCGACCAATCAAGTGCAGTTTAAAGCCGAACTTCAGGCGATTCGATCATTGCCGCGGATCAGTTCGATGTTGGCGTTGAAGGGGTCGCCCGATCCAACGTATTTAGGTGAGGGTTATATTGCGCGTTCGTTTGCGGATCGCTACATTGAATCAACCCCAACCCGTGATAGACATCAGGCTGAAACGATCAATTTCTTGCCAAACTAGGTTGTACGTTAGAGAGACTGTAATCGTTTCGCTGCGACTCGTATGAAGGTTGTTTTCTTTCTCCGAACGCCGAAGGAACTTCCCTACTTTGAATGGGCGTTGCGCGAACTTGGTGCGCGACAACACCAAACTGTACTGGTTTTTGAGAGTTTAACGAATGCGCCCACGCTCGACCGTCTCGTGGACGACGTCCCGACGGTGTCGTATCGGAGAGTCCCGGGCTATACATCTGACGGTCAGGTCTGGCGACGTTTTAGCAAGGAGCTTCGGCGGTTCTGGGACTACTTGCATTACTTGGGTCCACGGTTCCGGAACGCCCATGTCTTGCGGGTGCGGGTTGAGGAGACGATCCTGCCGTCGTTGGTTCGTTTCGCTAGGCTTTGTCGCTTTGCCGGGGACCGAGGCATTAACGTATTGATGCGAGTCCTGAACGCGCTTGAAGCAGCGATTCCCGTTGACACACCGCTACTGCAGTTTCTCGAGCAGGAACAACCAGACGTGGTGCTAATCGCACCGTTGGTGGATGTTGGATCGTCTCAGGTCGATTACGTAAAGGCATCACGGGAGCTCGGCATACGCAGTGTGGTTGCGATTCCCAGTTGGGATAACCTGACCAACAAAGGATTGATTCGAGTGGTTCCGGACCGCGTGTTTGTTTGGAATACTGCACAGCAAGCCGAAGCGATTGAGTTGCATAAAGTGCCGTCTGCGCGGGTGGTAACTACCGGAGCCCACCTATTCGATCACTGGTTTAATTGGTCACCCAGTTCAACAAAGCAGGAGTTTATAGAAGATGCAGGACTTAGGGGCGACCAACCGTTTGTCTTGTATCTTGGTTCGACCGCGAGTATCGCATCGGGAGAAGGTCAGTTCGTTAGACGTTGGCTGACAGCACTGCGTGAATCGAGCGATCCGGGTATTTCCAACATTGGCGTGATTGTCAGGCCGCACCCAAAACGGGTCGATTATTGGAAGAG
>CAZWIL010000234.1:0-3362 GCA_964634175.1 uncultured Vicinamibacteraceae bacterium | reverse complement strand
CCATCGATAATCTTCATCCCAATAGCCGCCACGACGCCAATGGCAACCGCCATTAACATCTTCGACTTCCCGCTCATGCCGCCATCCTGCACTACAGCCGCACTGGACGAGTTCGCCTCGAGGCTTAGGGTTGCATCTGTTCGTACCAACTCCTGGGCTTGCCGCTTCGCTGAGCTGAGAATCGGCCCATCGGCCAAGGCTAGCGGCGCGGATGCCAGGGAGATGATCAACGTGAATAACACTGTGCGTTTCATAATGTCTCCTTTCCCTGGTCCTTAGAAGTTGATCTGTGCGTAGAACTGGAGCAATCGGGCATCGAGAACGGTCAGCGGTTTCAGGAATGCTCCCCCGACCCGGTTGATCATCGTCAACACTGGATTATTGTTCAACGCATTGTAAAGGTCGAGACTCGTATCCAGCCGAATCCCCGACACATTGAACGTCCGGGTAATCCGGATGTCCAGCTGACGCAGTCGGTCGGTGAACACCGAATTCAATGGGTTAATGTTGACAACCATTGAGTTCGCGTTCAGCGGGTCCGTCCGGCTCGCATCCACAAACGTGGCTTCGGCTCGGGCGACACCCATCGTGGGGTTCACAGCCTGACCCGGTTGGTCACGCCAAATCCAAGCGAAGTTGAAGTCGCCAGGAATCGGATAGCTGCCACGAATCCGGAAGTCTGCGAGGTCGCCATACGTCCGCACGGTGTTGCAGAAGTCTGACGAGAGCTGGTTACCACCGGTCAGATGGAAATTGCCGTCCATCTCACGAGGCTGATTCGGGATATCGATCGTGTAGCAGAGGTTTTGTGTCTGCTGCCCAACGTCAATTCCACCGGCCAGAGTGGCACCGTTCGCGAACCGTCCATCCAGGCTGACCACGAATCCTTCCCACTTCTTAACGTGGTCACCATAGGTTGACGCGGTGGTATTGATGTTGTTGAAGGCCCCGTACTTTTCTTTGCTGACGTCGTAGTAGCCACACTGCTGGCCACCAGCCCGTGAGCCGAAGAACGCATCGTTCGGAATCGGCACGCAGAACTCATCAAAGTCAGACGTTTCGGTCGCGAGATTGTCTTTCACACGGAAACCACCCGCCCAGTTGCGATTGTAGTTCGCACTGATCGAGAACCCATCGAAGAGTTCGTGCTGGACTTCCAGCAAGAAGTCCCACAGATACGTGCGGTTCGCATTGGTGATATCACGGTGGAACAACTCATTTTCAACCCCCCGATAAGTGCCGTCGTCGACGAGCGTGGCGTTGAAATTGCCGAAATTATTATTCGACATCGGCCCCAATTCACCGTTCGCCACGCGCGAGGACGCGTCGCCATCGATTTCAAAGTCACCGTCGTCATCATTCCAGCGCCGGTTAACCACACGCACCGAAGAGGTGAACGGGTGGAACTGACGCGTGAAGTCACTCCGACTCAGCTCAAGGTAGCGTCCAAGGGACACCTTGAGTGCCGTCCGGCCAGTGCCAAACAGGTCATAGGACATGCCGAGACGTGGATTGATGTCTTTCCAGTCCGGCATTCCAGACAATTCGTCAACGCTCCGTGCCGGAATGGCGGCATTCGCGCCGCTTCCCGCGCCAAGTGACGCAGCCGGATAGCCCATCGTCAACCAGTCGAAACGCAGTCCGAGGTTGATCGTCAATCGGTCGAGCGTCCACGCATCCTGGGCGTAGAGTCCGATTTCATGATTCGCGCGCTCTTGCTGGAAGAACGGTGACGCGTGGTAGAGAAGCGCGTAGGGAACCGGGTCATCAAGCGCGCCCAAGACCATGTAGGACAGATTGTCCGGTCCAGTCACGGAACGGGATTCGTCGTTGAACCCCTGAGCATCCGTCAATCCAATCTTCATGTTGTGCGAACCGGTCACGTACGAGAGGGTGAAATACTGTTCCCCACGACCTGTGCGCGCTTGCGGCGCAATCATGACAAACGGCGCACCATACTGGAAGCCTTGCGAAAGGTTCCGCATGTTGCGGTCAACACCGTCACGAACCGCTTCAGACGAGTTAAAGTTGACCCAGTTTGTCGTCTGCCAACCCCACCCGGCTTCAAGTAGCACACGGCTGGTGACCGGATTGGTCCACGTGCCCTGGATTACACCGGCAGGCCACCAATCCCATCCGGTCTCGTACTCAATCGAGTTCGAGCCCGTGAATCCGGTGGTGCACCGGCAGTTCTTTTGGATGTCGCCAAAGAACCCAAACCGATTCCGCTCGCTGGCCTGATACGTCAGCCGTAATGCATGCGTCCGGTTCCAGTCAAAGTTCGATGCCGGTCGCGACCGGTCAAACTCATGATACCGAGTGAACTCGGCCGTCTCACCCTGGCGTTTGTTGTGGAAAGCGCCGGGCATCAGACTCGACGTGCCCCACCGAGCAACCGATCCAAAGAACCACAATTTATCCTGTAGCACCGGGCCACCAACGGTGGCACCAATCCGGTAGACACTCTCAACCTCGCCGGAGGTCAGACCGTAATCGGTCAGAGAGGCATCGTTAAGGATGTTCTCACCCTGCATCGATGCTCCAGAATATTTGGTATTAATCGTGCTCGTAAAGGTATTACTACCCTCGCGCGCAATCGCGTTCAAGGAGGTGCTACCAGAGCCGTTCTCAGCGCCCATACCGGTGATCTCAAGCTGCAATTCACCAATCGTGTCACTGTTGCTGATGTAGCCAACACCGGACGCAGACCCGATGAAATACTGATTACGGAAACCATTGAAGGCCGCTCGCGTTCCATCCTTACCGTGGTAGTTCTGATACTGCCCTTGGGCAGACCACGTGTCGCGCGTGCCACCAACGTCTGCACCGGCACCCTGGAATCCAGGAGTCACCGAGGCCAACGTCTGAAGACCAATGTTGGCGGTGGGCAGAGCTTCAATCTCTTCCTGTGGCAACGTTCGCTGTTGACGAACCGTCTGGACGTCAACGACTGGCGCGGCACCGGTGACGGTAATGGTCTCTTCGACTGCACCGACAGCCAACTCGACATCGACACCGGCCGTAAACCCAGCACTAATGTCAATTCCGTCACGCAGGACCGTTGAAAATCCTGGCAACGTGAACGTCACCGTATACGGACCTGTCGGTAAGTTCGAAGCAAGGTAACGACCCTCGCCATCGGTGAAAGCCACCTGTGTCCCACCAATTAAGGCGGGACTGCTGACTTCAACCGTAACACCTGGTAATGCACCGCCGGTCGTGTCAGTGACCTGACCAGCGATACTACCCGTTTGCTGAGCCCAAGCGGCCGGAGCCACCAGAAGCATCGCAACGAGTGCGACGAGCCCCAGACCAACGGGGCTAGTAGTAAAGGTCCTTCGCATCAGTATTCCTCCTTGGGC
>CAZWIL010000233.1:0-3364 GCA_964634175.1 uncultured Vicinamibacteraceae bacterium | reverse complement strand
GCGCGACGATGCCGCAGGACCGGCCGGGTCGTCTGGATGATGAGACGTATGCCGAGATCCTTGCTTACGTCCTTCAGGAGAATGGGTCGGCGCCTGGCGACACCGAGTTGCCGGCCGACCCCGACGCGTTACTGGCGATGGCGTCGCCCAACTGGCCCCGCGTCACGGGCGGAGGTTTGGCACCGGGCGTGGTGTTGCCGCCGGTCCCGGGCCGGGTCAATCCGTTGGACCGCATTCGACCGGTCACTGACGCTATGCTGCAGGGTCCGGAAGACGGTGCGTGGCTGTTGTGGCGTCGCACCTATGATGCGTTCGGCTATAGCCCTCTGACGCAGATCAATACAGAAAACGTCAGTGAATTACGCCCAGCGTGGACCTGGTCATTACCGCCGGGCCCCAATCAGGCGACACCGCTCGTCCACGATGGCGTCATGTTCATTCACGGGTACGGTGACCACCTCCAGGCTCTTGATGCGGTGACGGGAGACCGCCTCTGGCAGTACTCGCATCGGTTACCGAGGGGTGTGGCTCCAAGTTTGAAGCGCGGCCTGTCGATCTACGGCGACCGTCTGTATGTGCCGACATCGGATACACACATTGTTGCGCTTGACGTCAAGACTGGGACGGTCATCTGGGACAAGCCGGTCGGTGATCCGGAGACCGGACTCCGACTGACCGGCGGTCCGCTCGTGGCGCGTGGGAAAGTCATGATGGGCACGCAAGGGTTTCGTGGCCTGGAGGGCGGTCCCTACATCGTGGCTCTCGACGCCGAGACCGGGGAGGAAGCTTGGCGCTTCTACACTATCGCGCGACCCGGCGAGCCAGGCGGCAACACTTGGAACGGATTGCCGCTCGAGCAGCGTAACGGGGGGTCGGTCTGGATACCTGGGAGCTACGATTCGGTGAACAACCTGGCACTCTTCGGACCAGGGAATACCTACGACACGGCTCCGCTTCGTGATCCGATCGACCAAGAGGGTGTGACGAATGACGCCCTTTACCTCGATTCCACGCTTGCATTAAATCCGGACACCGGCGAACTCGTGTGGTACTTCCAGCATCAGGCGAATGGCCAGTGGGACCTAGATTGGGCGTTCGAACGACAGGTCATGGAGTTGCCGGTTGACGGGATTGCGAAACGGGTCGTCGTGACGGGTGGGAAGCAGTCGATCTTCGACATTCTGGAAGCCGACACGGGCACCTACGTGACGTCAATTGATCTTGGGCTTCAGAACGTCGTCACGGCTATCGACCCTACGACCGGTGAGAAGATCGTCGATCCGACGCTGGTGCCTGGCGACGGAGAGACAAAGATGATTTGCCCTCACGTAGGAGGTGGGCGAGGGTGGCTCCCGACGTCGTATGACGCCGAAACGAAGATGCTGTACATCCCGATTACCGAAGCATGCATGGACCTCGTCCCCGTGCCGGAGGGCGAACGTGGAAGTTTGACGACAGGGGTGCGGTGGACCGTCCGGCCTCGGCCGGAGAGCGATGGGAACTACGGGCGTCTTGAAGTCGTCAACCTCGAAACCAAGGAAACCGTCTGGATCGAACGTCAACGGGCGCCGCTGACTTCAGGCACCCTCGTGACAGCGGGTGGGTTAGTGTTCGCCGGGTCGCTCGACCGCATGTTCAGTGCTCATGACGCACAAACGGGCGCTCGACTGTGGCAGACCCGCTTGAACGACGTGCCGAATTCCTCGCCGATTAGCTATTCCGTGAACGGAACGGACTACATTGCCATGGTGGTCGGTGCTGGCGGATTTCAGTCGCAGGCCTACGATGTGCTCGTCCCGGAGATTCAAAACCCGCCAGACCGCAACGCGACGATTTGGGTCTTTGCTGTTCCAGAATCCTGAGTGCGTTCAGCGATAATACAGATCGCCGAAGCAGCTGAGCGATTGCGGAAGACCTGCCGGTCTAGTCGGTTCAAGTGTCTCTTCGCGGCCCTACCGTTTTGGCTTGCAGTAAGACAACGATTTTTCTTTATCCATTACATTGATCGTCATACCATGCCATTGAGATTGACGGACGGAATCTTATGAGCCAGAGAGATGTGATTAAAGTGAGAGTCCACGATGGGATCATGGGATTGATGTATTTGGTTGCTATAGCTCTTGCCGAACAAGTTGGCCTGAGTGGGCTCTATGTAGCTGTTGGAGTTGCTGCGCTTCAGATGGCGAGTCCATTTATAAAAATCTGTCCGATGGACACGATACTCAATAAGATTATGTCTGATGCCGAGCCCATTCAGAATGGGACGGCATAACGCTCGTACGAGTGATTGAAATTAGTCCATGTCTTTGAGGTGACGCGATGACATTACGCATTCGCTTGACGGCGCTCGCCGTCGTGTTCGCACTGTTGTTCGTTCCGCAGACGCTGGTCGCTCAGGGGCTGGTCCGCGTCACGCCGGAAGAGGTTGGTATGTCGTCCGACCGACTCGACCGTCTGAGTCTGGCTCTTGAGAACTACGTTGACGAGGGGCGCCTCGCCGGCGCGGTGACTATCGTAGTTCGGCGGGGGAAGATGGCCTACCGTGAAGGGATCGGTCACCTCAATGTGGAAGCCCAGGCACCCATGCCATCCGACGGTATCTTCAGAATCGCGTCGCAGACGAAGGCGCTGGCGAGTGTTGGCGTCATGCTACTGCAGGAAGAGGGAAAACTTCTGATCACCGATCCGGTCGGCAAGTATCTTCCGATGTTTGCTGAGACGACCGTAGGCGAACCGAACGGGGACGGTGGCTACAACGTCGTGCCGGCCAGACGTCCCATTACCATCCGCGATCTGCTGACGCATACTGCCGGTATCAGCTACGGTCGCCAGACTGACGAACGCGGACCAGCGGCCGAAAAATGGCAAGAGGCGGGGATCACCGGTTGGTACTTTGCTAATCGCGACGAGCCGGTGGTTGACACAATGGCCCGCCTTGCAGGGCTGCCGATGGACGCGCACCCGGGCGAGAGTTGGATTTATGGCTATAACACCGACATTTTGGGCGCGATGATTGAGGAGATTAGCGGCCAGACGCTGGGCGAGTTCCTAAAGGAACGACTGTTCGATCCCCTCGGAATGACCGACACGCATTTCTTCCTGCCCGAGAACAAGGTAGGTCGACTCGCCACCGTCTATTCGTCTGTTGGAGACGGCAGCAGTTTTGAGCGCGCGCCGGACCCGGGTCACATGGTGGGGCAGGGTCATTACGTGAACGGCCCCCGCATGGCCTTTTCCGCTGGCGCTGGGGCTCTGTCAACCGCCACTGACTACGCTACGTTTCTACAAATGATGCTGAACGGCGGTGAATTGAACGGTACGCGCATCCTGTCGCGGAAGACAGTCGAATCGATGCTGAGTGACC
>CAZWIL010000232.1:0-3392 GCA_964634175.1 uncultured Vicinamibacteraceae bacterium | reverse complement strand
TCACCGTATAAACCGGCCGCCCCACAATCGCAGATTCGATTAGAGCACTCGTGTTTACGCCAACAACAGCGGCACTGTGAAACATCGAGTCGAAGTATTGCGCTCTAGCGTCGACGTCGACAGGATTTGCACCAGCTCGCGGAAAAATTGCGACGTTCTCATAGTTCGAAAAGTCCACGGTGGCCCACTGCTTAAAATTCTGTGGGTGCGGACGGATCAGTAGGCCTACCCGGTTAAGTTGTGGATTCCCATGAGACCGGATCGCGCGAATCCATGCCTCAACAAAACCGACTTCGTGCGGCGTAATGAACGGCGATGAACACACGTAAAGCAAAAACGGGCACGCAGGGTCCAACCCGATGTTGCAACAAAACTGCTCGCGCGAAGTGCTCGACTTGCCAACGAACCAACGATCGTAAGCTTGTGCGCCAGTAACCACTACTTTCTTCGGTGACACACCGTGAATCGCTGACGCCTCCCGCCGCTGCGCCTCGTTCCAGACCGTCACCACATCAGGGATGTCATGGATGACTCCCTTCGTCGTCAGATGATCCCAACTTCCAACACACAAGACACTTGGAACACCTAGAGCGCGAGCGGCACGCACGTAGCCAACCTGCGACGAACCGAAATACAACAGTGGAGTGATTAGCAGGACATCTGGGGCCTGTGCCTTCAAGAACTCGTGCACAGCCATGTCATATGGCAGCGACCGTTCCACGAGGCGAAACAACACTGAGAGACTGCGTTGTACCAAGCGCCCCCAGAATGACGACCGCTGGGTCCAGGCTACCGCCCACGTCGGGGTTTGCGCCGCAGCCCGTTCTCTGAGTTTTGGTGAGCTGTCGTACCGTGGGTGCAAATATCGCCAGTAGTCAAGGCACAGTCGAATACCCTTTGCAAGAGCATTCCAGCGATGTGTCTTTGGATTGGGTCCATGTCCATAGGTGATCTGTTCGTACTCGTTGACGAGAGTTTCAACGGTCGTCATCCCGCCAACACTGTCCCGACGGTCTGCGAGCAAATGAATGCGGTGACCACGCTCAGCAAGCAGACGAAGGGCCGGCTCAAAGTTGCGTAAAAAGCCGAAATGGCTAGTCGCAAAGACGATTTTCATAACGGATGGTTCAGAATCACTTTGCCTGGAAGGTAAAGTGGAAACGGGATACTACATCCTATCGACCGAGGCCGTCTCTTCCTTCGTGAAGTACCACAACCCTCCGTAAAAGATGACCACCGTCAGTCCTACAGACATGCCCAACGCCCTCAAATCAAGGATGCCAACCCCGAACAACGCCCACCGGAAGGTCTCAACATACCCTGTTACCGGATTCAGGCTAATTAGTAACCGGTACTCTTCCGGCACTTGAGACAACGGATAAATAACAGGGGTCAGAAACTGCCAAAACCGCATCGCATACCGAACGGCATAGCGAACATCCTTGGCGCGTGTTTGCCAAACGGCGGTAAACAACCCAAATGACACGGCTAACAATAACGTCCCCAAGCCGAGCACCGGCAGCAACAGCAACTGCGGCCCGATGACAAGATACCAATCACCGTACCGTAGAAAATAATAAACGCACGACAGCAGGATCATTATGAGGAAGACAAAAAAATAGAGAAAAGCCGGAGCCGCGGCCGACACCGGAAGAACCAATCGTGGAAAATATAATTTCTTTACGAGGCTCTTTCCACCATCCAGGCTTCGCGTCACCCACATCATTGATCGTTCAAACATCATCCAGAGCGAACCGCCAGCAATAAAGAACAATGGGTAGGGCAAACCATCCGACGGCACCCCGAGCATCACGCCAAAAATCAGTGACGTAATAAGCATCGGAATAATCGGGCGAAACAGCCATATTTTTCCGAGTACTGTCCCTTCATACATGTCCTTGACTGCACGGACGGCGAAGAACCATGTAATCCGGCGATAACGAAAAAATTCCCTGACGCGCTGGAAGAGTTCAGCTCTGACAGGCTCGATCACCCACGGCGCTGTCGGCCGTTCGATCGCCGTCGTAGAGTCAACCGTGTTTATCTCATTGGCCATCCACAATCTCCGATTCAGTCACAACCTCAGGTTCCTTCTGCATGGTCCAATCCAGTCGTGGGGCAAGCGCCGCATTCGCTTTGTCTACCAATCCGTGAACCGCGGCCGTTTCGCTTGTATAGGTCATAAACGAGAGGGCGTTATGCAGGGTGAGCGCAGATTCCTTTTCCTCACGACGCAACATAATCGACGCATTGACTCGGTAGTTCACTTCACCCAAGAGTTCCTTCGGGATCCGCGCCAGCCCCTCATACATCCCAACACCGGTCTCATCGATCGCATACTCCCGCGCGTCAATAGACCGAAACAACAGAGTGTTGCCGTGATACAGATCGAATGCAGACCGCACATGCACACCCGTTTTCTTTATCAGAAACCGAATACGGACAAACACGTCTTCCGACAATGGCGCCGCACCAATCTCCTTCCCATCTTTGTTGATCAAACGAGCGCTGACCACCTCCGCAATCCGATTAGTGTGCCGGCCACGCACCTGCGAGCCCGCACTCGCCCACGAGGCATTCTGATACTCGTTAACAACATCTTCTGGGTCACCCTGATTCACAATCTCGCCACGATTCAGCCAGATCGCACGATTGCACACGCGGGTGATCGCATCCATATCATGCGACACAAATAGTACCGTCAATCCCTCCTTGGCAAGTTCAGCGACCTTCTCCATACACCGTTCCTGAAACATCATGTCGCCCACCGCCAAAATTTCATCTGCCAGCAGAATCGTTGGGTGCATATTGATTGACACGGAAAACGCCAATCGTAAGTACATACCGCTCGAAAAGTGTTTCAGCGGATGATCAACGAACTCGCCAATTTCCGCAAACTCAATAATCTTGTCAAATCCTTTAAGCACATCCGCATGGGGTATCCCATACATCGCGGCATTCATGTAAATGTTTTCGCGAGCTGACACATCCGGATCAAACCCCGCACCCAGTTCCAACAAAGACACAACACGACCCAAACCCTCAACCCGACCTTCGGTCGGCGGAGTTACCCGTGCCAAAATTTTGAGCAGCGTACTCTTTCCGGCACCGTTCGCCCCGATGATGCCAAGAACCGTGCCAGGTTCTACGGAAAACGTTGCATTTTTCAGCGCCCAGAACTCCTCTGTTTCGGCCGGGCGGAACCAATTCCTGGGCGCACTAAGCAAATTCCGAACACTGACACCCTTTGTCGGCTTAGTCTTAGATTTATCTTTACTCTTAAGGTGATAGCACTTACCGAGTTGCTCGACCACTAATGTATTCATTTTAATAACCGTGCGAAGGCATGACGCCCCGCGTTAACACTTCTGAAAAGACGCTTTCCCGTACGT
>CAZWIL010000231.1:0-3399 GCA_964634175.1 uncultured Vicinamibacteraceae bacterium | reverse complement strand
AGGCCAACCATGAGTCAAAAGCAGAGGCGTCGCATCTTCGACCGGGGAGCGCTGATGGATAAAGTGGACATCAATACCATCCACCATCGTTCTAAAGTGATCGAATTCATTCAACGTTCGCTCTTGGGCTCTCCAGTCGAACTCATCCTGCCAATAGCTCAGTAGTTCTTCAAGATACGCGCGGTCGGTACCATAGTCCCAACCGGTGCCGGGAATCTGGTCTGGCAACCGTGTACGAGAGAGCCTTGCCTGGAGGTCCGCCAGAACCTCGTCGGGCACCTGAATCGTCAATGGCCGTATCGCATTGGGGTCAGTCGAACTCTCCAGCAACATCACCGGCACATCCTCCGCCATTGGCATCTCGCCACTGGTGGGCCCCTCTCCTCCACAGGCCATCATTCCCATAAGCGCCGCCGCGCCCGCTGCCGAAACTAACAAGAAAGACGACACCCTACGTGTCTGTATCACCATCTCGAACCCCCAAATAGGCCGAACACCCTCAAATGAAAAAGGGCTGAGCATCGCTGCTCAGCCCCTGAAAGAAAATCACCCAATACCCGCCCTAGTTCTGTGTGCCGGCTTCGTCTTCCAACCGAAGGTCGCGTTTATCAACCGAAAATTTCACCCAGGGAATAAGCATCTCGTCCCAGGTTTGTTCGCTCCAGTACACCTCTTTATCGGGGGCAGGATTATTACGATTTCTCACGCTGTTGTCGTAATGCGCAATGGTTTTCATGGTACTTCCAGCCGGAATCTTCTTTGGCTCAACAAAGTCGTAGGCCAACTGCCAACCAGAGTCGTAGTTCGGCACGCTCAACAGAATTTCTTCCGTTCCGTCCGGATACGACACGAGGTAGGACATGTCCTTGCCCCGAAAATGCATATGCGGCCACAAACCATACAACGTAATGTCTTCACTCAGTGGCCACATGCTGGTAACTCTAAAATCGCCAGCCCCGGCCGGAATCAAGGGTTGATGTGGGAGATTCGCACCCCGCGTTTCATTCCCTTCTATATCGCCGCTGAAGCGATGCACCGGCACAGCCACGGGTCTGGCTGTTTGCTCAACACCCTCGACGATTCGCACGGTCCCGGCGCCACTGGTAGTGATCACCTGATGATGCGGACGCTTCTCAGGGAACCAGACTCCCAGTTCGGACCGGTCTTTTTCCGGGCGGCCAGTCATCTGATAGTGCTGGTCAAACACGATATAACGGTCGCCATAAACCCGCTTACCTGTGCCTTCAGGATATTTTGCGAATCCCTTGCGACCCGCGTAGAACAAGAGCAGCTCGTCTTTACCAAAATTAGCAGTCGCCGTTGCTACCGCCCGCGCCTGCTGAGCTTCAACTGTTTCGTTCTCATCAATCGGGACTGGTGCCGGAATCAATTGACTGCCCGGATAAAATTCGGTTTGCCCAATCTCGGTGCCAGGCGGTAATGCCCGGGTATGCACACCCGCGTGATGCACCAGCGCATAGTTGCCGGGCCGCATTTGCACCGCCTCCAAAAACACGTCTTCCTTCCAGGGATTCTCAACCCACATCTTCACGTACTCGATCTCGCCCTGGGCAGGGACTTCAATTTCGAGGGGCATAGAAACGACGTAGTCGGGCGGACGATTGTGGCGCCACGCGCTCGAAAAGTCCGGGATGTCCGGCGTGACACCTTCACCCAGTGGCGCCCCACCGTCAGCCCACGCCGCTATCGTGTCAATGTCAGCCTGCGTAAGCGTCGGCACGTCCTTGAAATGTCCAAACCGAGAATCAGCAAACCATGGCGGCATCTCTCGAGACACCACTTTGGCCTTAATCGCCCGGGCCCACGGTCTGACTTCCGCATAGGAGGTCAGCGACATGGGGGCCACCTGACCATCTCTGTGACAACTCGAACAGTTCTCAAACACAATGGACGCTACGTCACTATTGAACGTCGGCACATTGTCACCGGCAGGATTTTCGTTGGCAGCTACCAGACTCGGCGCGGCCATCACGGCTACGCTAACCATCAATAAGCTCACAACACTCTGCTTGGTCATTCAGTGTTCTCCCTTGTGGTCAAAATCACAATTCAACCGTCTATCCACGACCCAACCTACCGACCAGTTTCAAGCCACTCCATAATACGGGGCGTCACAATCTCAGGCACCTGGGTGTGCGGTCCGTGTCCAACGCCGGGTAGGACATGAATGGTCAGCGGCCCCTCGACGTAGTCCCACATATTATTCAGCGTTGGATTCTGGAACGGCCCGCTGTCCTTCCCATACAAAAACAAGGTCGGTGCCGTTACAGGTGGAAAGTCGCCAATTTTAAAGCCAAACCCTTCAGTATCCATCGTCACCGGAGTTGTCGGCCAGTTCGCCTTATAGAAACCAACAACTGACTCAGGATCCGTGCTTTCATACGCCCGCTTGCGTAACGCGGCCAATTCAGGAGCCTCATCAGGATTCGCAGGTCGACTCCGTAATCGCTCGCCATACTGCTTCCCGGCTTCAGGATTCTCCTGCATGCCGCGCTGGAATGTACTCGCCTCCTGCTGATCAGCGTTGTCAATCAGTTCACGAATCAATCCAGCCGGATGAATGGACCCCAGAGACACAAGCCGCTCCGTCCGTTCCGGATTAGTCATCGCGAAGTGCCACGCATGAAGACCTCCACTATCCTGGCCAATCAGCGTTGCCTTGTCTTCACTAAAATGATCAATGATCGCATTGATATCATCAGAAATTCTGGCGGAGGCATAGTGCTCATACCCCTCTGGCTTGTCGCTCTGGTCAGTCCCACGAGTCGACATTGAGACCACCCGATACTTTTCGGACAACATCACCATCTGATGGCGAAAATCGAACCAGGGGCCACTAATGCTATGGACAAAGATAACCAACGGCCCTTCACCGACCGTGTGGTAGACAATCTTGACGCCGTTCGAATCAACCGACCCTTCTGTGACGTCGACCGACGCCCCCCGCCAATCGGTAATGGTGACCTCGTTCGCCTCAACCGCAAACGGAACAAACGCCACCAAGCCAACTACTAGCCACGAAAATACTGTTTTCACAAGATCCTCCGCTCGCGTCATCAAGACAGCCTGAATACTCATGGTGATTATCGGAATGCAGGGTGGCCTAGTCAATAACAAAATTTTGACGGGCGTCGACAGCTAGTCGATAAGGAATTAATTCACGAAATGACAAGAAGGGGTGATATTGCCCTTCTGACAACTAGCGGTCAACCAGCCGTCCCGAGCCACCCAACTCAGAATAGACGATTGGCACAAAATCCGCGGCTGTCCAACCGGCTTCTTGGCCCCAGATCGCGTCATAGGCCTCAGTAGGTCGAGCGCGCAGGACACCTTCAAGGTTTCGCTGTTGCTCGATGAGTCCGAGGACCGTCCCGCGAA
>CAZWIL010000230.1:0-3412 GCA_964634175.1 uncultured Vicinamibacteraceae bacterium | reverse complement strand
ACAGGGTGTCTTCCGTATAGACCACTCTGACTTCCGTTCGTTCTGATGCGGGCTGTCCTTCAAACGGTCGACTCTGAACGAATCCCGTTGCGACTTGGGCTTGGTTGTACGCGGAATCGGTTAAGACATTGCCATCAACTTCGGGTGCTGCTACGACTGCAACAGCCCGAGTCAAGGGGACCCCGGACGACGTCAGTTCGCGTCCCTCATTAGAGTCAGAGTCTTGCGCGGTAAGATGCACTTCCACGGAGAAAATAAGAAGTGCAAGCACGAGCGTGATGCGAAACCAACTGTTACGTCTAATCATGATGTTTGTGTCGATCGGCAGTCGGTCCAGTCTAGCAGTTTCTTTTCAGGGCTAAGGCTGGCGCTAATCATTCTCTTGAGTTTTCGGTGTTCCCAACAGCGGCTTCAAAATGAAGAAGTAGCCTAGAACGCCAAAAAATATGGCTGGGGCCACTTCATAAACAACTGCGCCCCAACCCATAGCACGCCAAGCCAAGGCGATCGCCGTGCAGGAGACCATCACTAGCAGTGCTTTGAGCTCTGTAAGCTTTTCGCCGAGTGCGTAAATGATAATCAGAGGAGCGAAAGCTGCCGCCAAAACGGACCAGGCGTAAAGAACGAGGCCAAAAACGCTATCAAGTTCCAAAAGGGCGATGCAAAGCGCGATCGCAGTCACGATGGCTGTTGCGAATCGCCGCAGCCACACGGAGTTCTCTGGCTGATTGATGATGTCTTCCGTCAGGGCAGCGCTACAGCCAAGTATCTGTGAATCTGCAGTTGACATAGAGGCTGCAACGACACCGGCTAAGACCAGACCGACCAGAATCTCTGGCAGGAGCTGCGTCGTCATCATCGGAAGAGCCAGTTCCGGGTCAAATGCTGAGACATCAGGAAAAATCAGTCTGGCACTCAGACCGACGAAGAATGTCACGACGCAAAACGAGAAGTAAGAGCAGTAATAAAATGCGCGTGCTTGTTTCATGTGGTTTGGATCATCCAAGGCCATGAATCGGATCATTATGTGAGGTTGGGCGACGATCCCGATGCCGCCAGCCACATAACCCAAGATAAAGAGTGCGATGGTGAAAACGCTACCTTGAACGTTTGCAGGGAAGAGGTTGAGGTAGGTGGGTGAGACGGTCGTGAGTCTTGTAAAGAACGTTTCAACACCGCCAATTTCATTGATGCTGGTGACCAGCATCAGGATCATGGCCATAAACATGACCACGACCTGAGCGGCATCAGTCCAGATCGACGCACGGATTCCGCCTGCTAAGCAGTAGATCAGGACGATTACACTGCCGATGATTGCGCCGATACCATAATCCCACCCAAACACAACATACAGGGCTTTGCTACTTGCGTTGAATTGAGCCGCGGCATAGGCGCCTAAGAACAGCACCGTAATGACACCTGCCAGCATGCGAACGTTTTTAAAGTCTTGTCCACCCCAAGTTGCCACCATCGAACCAAAACTCAAACTTTTTCGTTGTTGAGAGACGATGCGCATTTTTTTGTGAATGAAAAAACTGGCCATGAAGTCACCAGCCATCCACGCAAACATCACCCAAATCGATTCGAGGCCGCTGGCATAGGTGTAGCCAATGGCGCCAATAAACATGTACCCACTATTGTTGGTTGCCATGGCTGAGATGCCAGCGAGTGATGGACTGACATTCCGACCGGCAAGCAAATAGTCGGCGCTACTTCGGTCACTCTGAAGAGCTGAGAGGGCTCCGATGGTAATGAAGACAAGCAGGAATAGAACAAAACTCGCGATGATCATGACTTGCGTCTATCCAGATAGGAGCCTTTAACGTTGGCTAATCAGAAAATCGACAAACGGTTCCTCCGGTTGGATCGCTAGTTTTGAATGATTTCCAGCAGTTCTACTTCAAATACGAGGGCTGAGTTGCCTGGAATACCAGGAGGTCCCTGCGGACCGTAGGCTAGTTCCGGGGGACACACTAGGCGGCTTTTGCCACCGACACCGATGTGCTGCAGACCTTCGGTCCAGCAGGGAATTACGCCGTTCAGAGGGAAGGTAGCAGGCTCGCCTCGGTCCACTGAACTGTCAAACACTGTTCCGTCACGGAGTGTCCCGTGATAATGCACCTGCACGGTGTCATCAGCGGTTGGGCTATCCCCGGTTCCAGGGGTGATCTCCTGTATCACGATTCCGGATTCAGTAAGGTTCGCTCCCGCAACTGCAGCCTGTTCTTCCATAAATTCGGTCGCTTGAGCTAACTCGTCCTCCGCGGCGCCTGCAAGTCGCCCTTGAACAAAACCTTGAATTTGTGGCCCGTACTCACTGAGTTCTACCAGAGCATCTTGGCCGAGGGCGGCATCGCTCAAGCCACGTTGAACAAACGCGAGTTCGTCCGCCGAAAAACCGGCACCGACTAGATTCTGCGCAAGCGCTTGACCCAACGCATTAAGAATCTTTTGGTCTTCGGTATCCGGCACATCTCCGCCGGGGCTCGTACTGGTCACGGATTCAGGCGTACAGGCCGATAGCACACCAAGAAGAACAAATAGCACTGAATAACGGAGAGATCGCACAATAAATCCTTTCGGTAACAGGAGCTGACATCGTCAGCCAGTCAGACATCGCTTACTCAATTGATGCCATAGGAAGAAACATCGAACAACTAGCTAGAGCGATGCAGGGTTTACTACTCGCCGATGCAACCCCAGGTCGGTACAGTGTTTTATGACGCAGTAGCTCTGATGATGACCGGAGTGTTCTCCTGGGCCATCCGACAAATGTCACCACGCTTTCCAGATCCCAACCATTTGGTTTCATTTGGGTTCGCTTGCCGTCTGTGTTCCATGGGATGCAACCTGCATCGTAGTTGCCAGCTTCAGCCATAGACCAAGTCAAGTCTGCCACGACAATCGTTGATGGAGCAGTTGCCGCCGAGTTGATCGGATGCTGACAGGGTTTCCAGAAAAGACGTTGACAATGATTGCCTCCGCGGCCGTTCCCGTAAGTCGTGGGGAAAATAATATGCCCGGCAGGATTCGGGCCTGCGCCCCGCGGCATAGAAGTTGCCGACGACCCTTATGACCTAGTGTTGTACCGTGTAAGTTCTTATTGTAAGTATAGGGCGTTTCTCCTGTGGCACGGTATGTTTGAGTGGTAAGACGGCACTTTGAATGAAGGCGTGAGGGTGGCGGTTGTAGGCGTATCATCAACCGCGCCACGACCGGTTCACACAGTTCCCAACAAAAAAACCGCCAGGGCAGGTCCCCTCAAACGGGGCCTTACCCTGGCGGATAGGTTTGACGATACGCTTCCCTACTAGAAGTCGATCTGCGCGCCGAACTGCATCAGCCGCGGGTCGATGATCGTATTCGGGTAGCCCCAGCGCGAGCCGTAGGCGTCAGTGATGTCTCGAATGTC
>CAZWIL010000229.1:0-3436 GCA_964634175.1 uncultured Vicinamibacteraceae bacterium | reverse complement strand
TATCGTTTTCGTAGCCTTAGTTCTCGTAACGATTGCTGCTATCGCATGGCACTGGCCTAATACAGCTGCTAATCCTAGCCATATTAACGTCCGGTGGACTGATGCCATAGACGAGGAGGCTCGAATAACCGCTGAGTCTGCACTTGGACTTTCTGCTGGCACACAACAAGAAGGACGAACATGGCAATACGTAATCACAGCCACAGATGCCATTTCACTCCAAGCCATCGTTAGCCACCCACTTGCTGAAGATACCCACGGTATCGATCGGACTGAATTCAGATTAGTAGATCATGATTTATCCGACAGATCACGTTATCAATTGACTTCATATAGTCGAGAAGCAGAAAACGCGATACAAACCGCCAAGGAATCTAAGGGCACTTCCTTATTGATCTTCGCTGTCCTCGCAGGACTCTTGGCTTGTCTCCCAACGGCCCGTCAAATTGGTTCAATGTTCGGAAATCGTCTACCTCAACTCTCCCTCGAAGCCACCGAACTAATGAGACTTACGTTCGGCGTGCTACTCGCAATCGCGGTCTGGGCGACTTCGTTTTCTCCCGATCTAGTAGTCCCAGTCAACGTCCATAGAACAACTGACTGGCTTGCCGATTGGGAACTGATTGGAGTGCTTGCATCATCTCCGAATGCCATACACGCACTCCAAATCGCCGCTACTCTCGGACTCGTGCTATTTGCTACAGGGATCTTTTTACCAAGGCAGGTGCTAGTCTGTACGGCCGCCGTACTGACGATGCTTGTGCTGGCCAAACTCCGACATGGCTCCAGTCATGATTGGGGGTTACCACTTCTCACAGTATGGGCATTGACACCGGTTCCATGGAACAAGCTTAAGACTGTGGACCCCCGAGTACGAGGATATGCCGCATGGGTACCAGGATTTCTGCTCGGGCTATCATTTAGCGCTGCCGCCATCGCAAAATTACGCGAGTCAGGATTCTCATGGATTACGACGGGAGCGGTCCGCTACCACTTTATTGAGGATGCTGAGGGAGCCGTCTCGACACTTGGTCTCTGGATAGCATCTCATGAACAGATCGCGGTAGCGGTGTCGACGCTAGCGATCCTCGCAGAACTACTACTGCTACTAACTGCCCTCAGTAAAACGGATCTACTGAGGCTATTTGGAGGAACTCTTGGAATAGCCTTATTGCTTGGGTTCTGGTTAATGCAAGGTGTGTTTTGGCCAGCTTGGTGGACTCTCCTGTTAGCCTTTTTACCGTGGAACCTAATCGCTAACCGATTAAAGCGAAATCCTATCTCTCTTCCCACTGCAACTGTTTCACCAACTCCTACGTGGGTCAGTCGAGTTCTCGTGATTCTCGTAGGAATTCAGCTAGTCGCATCACTGTCCGGAACAGAACATGAACCCTTGATTTCTGATTTTCCTATGTACTCACATACCTATTCATCACCAGCGTCATTTAACGAGGTGTACGGTATAAGTGGCCGACGCTACTCTTTTTACGCATCACGTGACTCAGGCTGCGCAGAGAACGTCACGCCTGAAGTTGAGTCGGTGTCAAATCTTCTTCAGTCTATGATCAACCTCGTTGAACGCTTGGATACGACACCAAGAGAAGGGCTTGCCCCATCCTTAGAACCCGTCACTGCCACGCTACTAGCCACAGTGAATAACCGCAGGGAAGACTCCGTCGATACAATCTTTGTGCAGGCGACCTCACCTTTTTTTGATTTTAAGGTAGGCCGTACTGCCTGGGGAACATTAGAACCCATTGCAGAATTCAAGTATGGTGCAGTCCATGCATCCACAACGAACATCAGCCCGTGCAGTGATTCACATTTGCGCCAGTAACTAGGCAATCCTGAATCAAGCCGCCCAGTCTCTCAGCTAAGACGACTCTGCATGTTATAGCGACAACTGTATTCGGTCAGTCCGCAGTCTTAGACCTTTTGACTGACACATAGAACTGATACGTGTAACGTTCCAACGTCGTCGGTAGTGCGGCGGCGGGGATATCAGCTCCATGCAGGGCAACTCGACTCCCTAAGACCAACATTGAATTAGCCCGAAAGGGAATGCGCACCCGCCCCGTCCGATAGTTATAAACTTCAATGCAATATGGCTTGTTGGCTAGTTCGAAACAAGACGTTAGTTCTGATTGTTGTTCTGTGCCTAACCGGGAATGCCCCGACCGGACACGCTCAAAGCGCAGACCAAGTCGCCACAGACCTCGAGTGGCTTCGCTCCGACTTGAACGACCTCGCGGCACTACCCGGTCAACCAGCAACCGTGAGCGCTGGTGGCCTGACAAGTAACCAAACCCCACTACTCACAATCGAAAACAACAGCTCCTACAGTGCTTCCACCAGACGACGTATCGTAATCGTAGCTGGACTCGATGGTAACCCCGAAAGCGCACGGCTCGCGATCGACGCGGTGAGATGGTTCAAGTCAGAAACTAACGCCGAGATTCGTCGAACCTGGGATGTCAGCGCGATGCCGCTGGCAAACCCGACTGACCATGCCGCCGACACATTTCCACCAACAGAACATTTCTTTAATGACTCCGAACATCCTGACACCAGATACATCTGGCGGTGGGTCGCTTATCAGGCCCCTGACCTAGTTGTAGAACTTACTGTGGAAGATACGTTTCAGGTCAAAGACGCCGGTCTCGAGGGCACCTTGTCGGCCGCCGTTTTAGGATAATCGGGCAACAGCAACCTTGGCGGTGTCCCAGTAGTCACTCTGGCGAGCCCGACGGAAGACGGGGAACGGGTCATGCGAGAAATATTGGCACGAGCGCCTGAGTCTCGCTCTCAGTTAAGAACGACCATCGATAACCGGATTCGACGTCGACCGTTAGAAATCGCGCGCCTTCTAGCTGAACGATACCCAGGCACTCCAAGTATGAATTACATTCCTGGCGTTGCCTGGGTTCAAACCTTAAGACTCGCTACGTTACTCAACGACTCTTCGTTGCGAGCCAAAGTCATTCGAGACGTTCAACCGTGGCTAAGCGGCGAAGAGCCACTTACGGGTGACCGTATTAGCTTGGCCGGTCTCGCTGGCACTATGGTTTTTGGCGAATTAGCGAAAACAGCTAGTCCTCAACGTCAAGCTGCCGAACAATTAGCAACCGAAGGCATAGCACTCGCAGCCAAAGAATCAGAGCCTGGTCTACCCGATTACGGTTCAGGCTGGAGCGATGATGTCTTCCTCGGAACTATAGCTGCAACCACCGCACAAGACCGTCTCGGCATGGAAGCTGCAGTTCGTTTGATCACTCGCTACGCCAATCAGCTGCAGCGACCTTCTGGACTCTGGCATCACGCACCAAATGCACCGGTGACATGGGGTCGCGGAAACGGCTTCGCAGCGCGAGGAATCGCTGAGACGCTCTCCAGCTTGCCGCCGAACCATAGCGCTTTTTCGAGCTTACTAGATATC
>CAZWIL010000228.1:0-3453 GCA_964634175.1 uncultured Vicinamibacteraceae bacterium | reverse complement strand
GGCGTTGGTGTGCCGATTCCGTGGGCTTCGGTACAGCGCGGGACCGGCGATGGTGATGTCCTCTATACGAATTCAACTCTCGCCTTGAACGCAGACACCGGCGAAATCGTCTGGTACTTCCAACACATCGCCAACGACGAATGGGACCTTGATCATCCATTTGCACGCCTGGTTGTGGAGACGGAGGTGTCACCGGGCGATGTCGAATGGAAGAACAATGCCATCACGCCAGGAAATCGACGCAAGATAGTGACCGGCATTCCCGGCAAGACTGGAATCGTCTGGGCACTTGATGCTGCCACCGGTGCATTCCTCTGGGGCCAACCCACAAGCTACCAGAACGTGATCGAAGACATCGATGCCGAAAATCGCCGAGCTATCCTGAACTCTGCGCTCAAATTTCCTCAGGTCGGTGAACCCATCTTTGTCTGTCCTAGTACCCTCGGGGGCATCAACTGGAACGCCACCGCCTACGACCCTGGCACCAACACCCTCTTCGCACCGACCAACAACGTCTGCATGGATTACACCGTAAACCAGTTCCGTGATCGCCGAGGCTACCATCATGGATCAGCCCGCGCGCCGCGAATCGCGGCCCCAGGATTCGAGGACCAGATCGGACAATTCTCCGCCATCGACTTACGAACGGGTGAACCCCGCTGGGTCTATCGACAGCAGGCTGGCATCGCCGGTTCTGTGTTGACCACTGGAGGCGGGCTCGTATTTGTCAGTGACGACGCACGTCGCTTCCGCGCATTTAACGCCGACACCGGCGACATCCTGTGGGAACAGATCCTCAATTCCAGCGCCGGAGGTTTTCCAGTGTCGTACATGCACGACGGAGTGCAGTACATCGCCATCGCCGCTGGCGGCGGCATCAACCACCGGGGGTTGACACCCGAGATCCAGCAGCCGGGTCGTGGCAACATGCTGTTCGTTTTCAGGCTACCCTGAATTACGTGTACGGCCTCTTGAGCTGGTGGTGAGATCGGATACGACACGACCGCAGGGCTTCTTAAGCGGAACGTTCACCCTTGGCAACCTTCTTAGACTTCACAACCTTCATCGTCTTTGTACGCTTCGATGAACCTGAGGATTCGAAAGGTTTTCGAGGTTGCTTCGTTGTTGCACTGGTCATTACGGATGCCTCAGCGGGTTCCTGAGCGTCCGCACCCTCTGTCAACAGATTCAGAATCTCTCGAAGTCCCTGTTTCGCCCCGTCGATCGTCTGACGAGTTGTTGAATCCAATAGTCCGGCAAAGCTAACATCCGAAACCTCATTTGAGACCTCGTCTTCTACGCCTGACAGTTTTCGGCGAGCCGCTCCGAGCGTGAGTCCTTCTTCAAACACCAATGCTTTAATCCGCAGGACCAACTCGACGTCCGCGCGACGATAGACACGGGCACCCCCCTTTGTCCCTGTTTGTGCCAGGGCCGGAAACTCAGCTTCCCATGACCGGAGGATAAACGGTTGGATCCCTGCGATGCTGCACACATCGCCAGTCTTAAATGTTTGCTTCTCCGACGTCGACAGGTCAGCTGCCATATTCAATACCAGACGGCATAACAGTCAAGAATGGACGCGAGTATATCACCGCCATATTCCGCCTAACGTTTTCGAGTCCTTTTGTGGGTCGCTCGAACCTGAATATTGATTGGGGTACCAGTGAAATCAAATGACTCGCGTAATCTGTTCTTTAGAAATCGTTCGTATGAAAAATGAAGCGACTTGGCGATGTTTGTAAAGATCAGAAACTTCGGTGGTTTCACCCCAACTTGAGTCACATATTGAAGTTTGACCTCTCGCCCACCAGGACCAGCAGACGGAGGCTTTCTTCTCGTGACGCGCTTCAAGAATCGATTCAGCTCTCCCGTCGCGATATGCCCAGCACGTGCGGCGTCCACCTCGGCCACCATTTCCATCAGTTTGGATGCCCGATGTCCAGTCAAGGCAGACAAGTGAATGATCGGAGCATACTCTGCGAACTTCAACTCGTCGCGAATCTGTCGATCGAATTCCATCGCGAAACCGCTTTCACTCCCTTTAACCAAATCCCATTTATTCGCCGCCAGAATCACGCCACACCCAGCCCGCTCGGCCTCTCCAGCAATAGCAGCATCGCGTTTTGTAACTCCAGCCGACGCGTCAATCATGACCACTGCGACATCCGCGCGCCTCATGGCTCGTCTGGCCAATGTCACGCTGACGGACTCGAGTCGTCCTGATTCGACGACCTGGCCAGGTCGTCGAATGCCCGCCGTGTCCACTAATCGAATGCGCCGGCCGTGCCACCTCACGACTGTGTCTACCGCGTCCCGGGTAGTTCCTGCAAGATCACTGACTAGTACACGATCTGCTCGCGCCAAGAGGTTTACTAGTGAAGACTTTCCGACATTCGGACGTCCAACGATCGCAACCGAAATGCCGCCTTGGTCATCAACTGTTGCAGTCTCGTGCTTCAGTGCGCGTCCTGGTAACGCCGCCACCACCTCATCCAGAAGATCTCCAACGCCAAGACCATGTTCCGCAGCCACACTGCAAAGACGCTCAAAACCCAACTCATGAAATTCATCCACACCGCTTGCAATCCGTGGACTGTCAACCTTGTTTACCACTAGCACGACCGGCAGTCCTGTTTGGCGAATTCGCGCTGCAACTTCGTGGTCCGCCGGCACGAGACCTTCCTGGCAATCAACCAACATTACGACAACAGCCGCTCCCTCCAGCGCCTTCAGTCCTTGGTTCGACACCTCGACTTGTAATGGATCGACACTCGCGCCAAAGACTCCACCCGTATCCACAAGTTGAAATAGATTTCCTTGCCATTCGACGGACCGCCGTAGCACGTCACGTGTTGTTCCAGGAAGTGGATTCACTATGGCTGATCGCTCCCCAACAAGTCGATTAAACAGAGTAGATTTCCCTACATTAGGGCGTCCCACGAGCACGACACAGGGAGAGTGCGAAGGCTTTTGTGCCATCATCTCTGCTCCCTACGTGCAAGTGAAGTTGACTGGGGTCTTGACACCTCTAAATTATAGTACCTATTATATTTACGATCATCTTGGAGCCCTCTGATCATGATTAAATGCGATATCGTCAATGAAGTGTCAAAGGCGGCGAATATCACTAAGGTCAAAGCTGAAGTGGCGGTAGATGCAGTTTTGGATGCCATGAGAACCTCGATGAAACGAGGTGAACGTATAGAACTTCGCGGTTTTGGGGTATTCCAGGTTAAACCGAGAAAACGAGGGATTGGTCGAAATCCGCGTACCGGTCAAGAAGTCCGTATTCCGCCCGGCCGAACGATCCGTTTTCGCCCGGGCAAAGAACTTCAACACATCGTCGACTGACGCCTCCAACGAATCCGCCAGTTTTCGAAATATACAGTGGCCGAGCCTCCAATCGAACGCCTGTCGCGACCTGCAATTCCTGCATCCGACTTTTACGAC
>CAZWIL010000227.1:0-3492 GCA_964634175.1 uncultured Vicinamibacteraceae bacterium | reverse complement strand
TGATTGACCCGAATCAAGCAAGTGTCGTGACTGAGGGAAACCCTTACGAGCACAGCGAGACGGTGTATCTCACGGTCGTCGATAAAGACCGGAACGCGGTCTCGCTCATCGAAAGTATTTTCGGAAATTTCGGTTCCAGAGTCGTCCCTGGCGATCTCGGCTTCGCGCTTCAAAACCGTGCCAGCGGATTCTCACTTGAAGAAGGTCATCTTAATAGCCTTGAACCTCACAAGCGGTCCCTCCACACGAACATGCCGGGTTTTCTCACACAAAACGGACGACCGATAATGCCGTTTGGCGTCATGGGAGGCCACATGCAACCCCAGGGCCACGTCCAAGTGCTACTCAACATGATCGACTTCGGGATGAATGTCCAAGAAGCTGGTGACGCCGCACGCGTTCGCCACGGCAGCGTTCTTGCGGTTGAACCAGGAATCTCAGACGCAGTAATCGCTGAATTGGAGCGACGTGGTCATACCGTTGAACGAGCTGGTGGAGGAGGAATGGGCGGATATCAAGCGATCCAAATCAATCCGGATACCGGAATGTTGCACGGCGGAACCGACCCCAGAAAAGATGGCCAAGCTGTCGGATATTGACAGAGTTGGCAACAACGTCCGCTCATCAGTTCCACGGGCGGTCCCATACGGAAGGCATCCAATCCTGAGGACGTCGCTAAAACCAGAGCGTGCGCCTTAACCGCCCACATCGGCCCCGTCAACGGACAGGTATAACTCTCTGTTATCATGTGGCAATTATCATCACCACATATTAATCTTCCTGTCTCACGTCTCATGAACCTCTCAGAATTACTGGTCTTTCGAACCGTCGCCACCGAACGCAGCTTCTCTCGAGCAGCCGCGAAGTTGCACAAAACACAGCCTGCGGTTAGTCAGGCCGTGAAACGTCTCGAAGAGAGTCTCAACGAACGACTGTTCGACCGGTCATCGAAAGGTGGTCAATTAACCGAAGCCGGCACCGTCTTGCTGGACTACGCCAACCGATTCGAGCGCCTCAGTCTTGAGACTCGAGGGGCCATGCAAGAGCTTCAAGACCTTCGCCGCGGACGCGTGTTAATCGGCGCCAATGAGGCCGCCGCTCACGTCGTACTGCCGGTCATAAAACAATTTCGATCCGCACATCCGCAAGCGCAAGTTGAGGTCAGCAGACAACCCGCACGACAAATCGCCGAAGAAGTCTTGAATCGAACCCTGGACTTCGGTGTGCTCACCTTTTCGCCACCTGATCGTGGACTCGTCGGGGTCACGCTGGGCGAGGACGAACTTGTCATGCTGATCAATCCGGAACACCGATTTTCTGATCGGTCAAATGTCACGATGGAAGAGTTTCGCCAGGAAACCGTGATCGCTCATAATGACCCGTCACCAGCACGTGAGCGTGTTTTACGACTGTACGAAGAACGCCACACTCCCATCAACATTCAGATCGCTCTCCCGAGTCTCGATGGTATTAAACGGGCAGTTGAAATGGGTCTTGGTGTCGCACTACTGCCCAAACGATGCGCTCTGTCCGAGTTGGCAAGTCGGCGACTGCTGGCGGTGAGAGTCCCTGGTCTTGAACTACCTCGTCAGATCCAGTTAATTTATCGCCGATCTGGAGAAATGTCTCATGCCGCCGAGGCTTTCTTGGCCGAAGCTAAAATACTCTCAAACAATTTCCCAGAGGGAGCTGTCCGCACCGACGACGCTGGCCAGCCCAAACCGTAGTACGCCACTAGATTGCCATCAGTTCTCGTGCCGCAGCCTCGATATCAGACACTTGCGGCAAAATTTCATCTTCCAGTGTCGGACTGTAGGCACAAAATGAGTCTTGCGCACCCACACGGCGAACCGGTGCATCTAGCGATGAAAAAAGCTCGTCTGAAATTCGTGCCGCAATCTCGGCTCCATAGCCCCAACTCAACCAATCCTCATACACCACGAGCACGCGACTCGTTTTCTCGACCGAGCATCTTATGGTGGACCAGTCATAAGGACTCAAACTACGCAGATCCAACACCTCGACCGACATGCCACTCTGCTGGGACAGTCGCTCCGCAGCCTGTATCGAACGCACAACGGTTGAACCGTACGTCACCACTGTCAGGTCGCTTCCTTCCCGCACCACACTAGCTGAACCAAATGGAACCATATAGTCTGGCCCGGGATAAACACCCCGATTGTGAACCTGCCGGTATAAATGTTTTGGCTCAAGAAACAACACTGGGTCATCACTACGTATGGCCGTTCTCAACAAACCATTTGCGTCAAGAGCATTGGACGGCATCACGACGCGAAGGCCAGGAACGTGGCTAAATACCACCTCGCCGGACTGGCTATGATACACACCGCCGCCTCTCAGATAACCACCTGACGGCGCACGGATTACCACCGGACACGTGTAATGCCCTTTCGATCGCCAGCGCATATTCGACAACTCATTCCGGATCTGCATCATGGCTGGCCAAATGTAATCAAAAAACTGAATTTCAACTATTGGCTTCAACCCCCGGAGTGCAAGCCCGATGGCTCGACCTACGATACCCGCCTCAGCAATCGGCGTATTCCACACCCGGTCGCTACCGTAGGTCCTCTGGAGCCCGGCTGTCGCCTTGAAGACTCCTCCCTTGCCTTTGAGGTCCACCAAGAGGTCATCCTGACTTAAATCAGCAACATCCTCACCAAAACAAATGACGCGTTCGTCACGTCCCAACTCGTCAGCAAGGCATCGATTGATCAACTCAATCATTGTTTGAGGATCGCCTGTACCTTGGGCTGGGTGGCTAAATTCAGAACCAGTCGGATCAACATCGGAATATATCGCCGTCAACACGCTGGTCGGCTTCGGTGGTTCCGCATTGACTGCAACTGCAGCCGCCTTGGACACCTCGTCCTCAACTTGCTGCTCAAGCCCTGTTAGCGCTGCTTGCTCCACAAATTGTTCACTGACCAGATATTCACGGAATCTCGGCAGCGGATCTCGTGCAAGCTCTGCCTCAAGTTCCGCACCTCGCCGATACATTCGGTCGTCATCCGAATTCGAGTGCGGATGTAAGCGCAGCACGCTGGCATGAACCAATGCCGGTCCTACGCCTGAACGACAGTAATCAGCGGCTTCTGATAACGCGTTATAACTCGCAACCGGGTCGGTCCCGTCACATTTCCGGACAAGAAGGTGCGGAAAATTCTCAACAAGCCTCGAAATATCACCACCAGGCGTCTGCGCCTCAACTGGCACACTAATCGCATAGCCGTTGTCTTCGATCACGAACAGAACAGGCAGCTCACCCAACGAGGCTGCGCTCACCGCTTCCCAGAACTCGCCCTGACTAGTTGAGCCTTCACCGGAAAGGACACAGGTGATCTCTGACGGGTCATGGTCTAATCGGTTATCAAGCGCCACTGTGGGATGACGCGTGAAGTAACTGGTGGCCTCGGCACATCCCACACCGTGAAGAAAATGCATCCCTGTACTGGACGACCGTGACGCAAT
>CAZWIL010000226.1:0-3493 GCA_964634175.1 uncultured Vicinamibacteraceae bacterium | reverse complement strand
AATCGGGTAGTGTACGACATTAGTTCAAAACCGCCGGCGACGATCGAATGGGAATGAAATAAAGTGCGTAAGTTTTTAATTGTACTAACTGAACAAAATAATGAGCACTAAGTGGGAATAGCACAAGACTTCGTTCACCTCCATCTACATACCGAGTTTTCACTTTTGGACGGTGCCTGTCGCATTGGGGAGCTTCTTGACGAAGTTCAAAAACGAGAGATGCCGGCGGCCGCAGTGACCGAACATGGCAATCTATTCTCGGCTATTACATTTCATGATGAAGCGAGAGCGAGAGGTGTTAAACCGATTCTAGGATGTGAGGTGTATGTTGCAAACGGGGATCGGCGGAGTCGGACGGGCACACCTGGTGATACCGCAAATCATCTCGTATTGCTTGCTTCTAACCTGGAGGGTTATCACAACCTGATTAAACTTGTCTCGGCAGGATATACAGAAGGTTTCTACTATAAACCGCGAATCGATAAGGACCTGCTCGCCACGCACAATGCGGGATTGATCGGTCTGAGCAGCTGCCTAAAAGGTGAGGTCGCAACTCAGATCACAAGGCAACGACAACCGCAAGCCTTGTCCGCGGCGGCGTCGTTTCGTGACATTTTGGGGAAAAACAATTTCTTCCTCGAAATGCAGTACCAAGGCATCCCTGACCAAAAGGTTGTCAATGACGGATTGCTGCCAATTTCCAAGGAGCTCGACCTTCCACTGGTTTGCACGAATGATGTTCACTACCTCCGCCAGGCCGATTCACATCCCCATGATGTTTTGCTATGCATTGGGACCGGGAAGAACGTTCAGGACAGTCAAAGACTTCGGTATCACGGCGATCAGTTTTATTTGAAGTCGGCAGAGGAAATGGCTGCGGTGTTTGGAGATTTTCCAGAAGCGTTAAGGAATACTACGCTGATCGCCGAGCGCTGCAATGTAGACCTCAGTCGATCCGAGAACCATCTCCCAAACTTTGATGTTCCGAAAAACCACACCTTAGACGAATACTTTGAAAAGATTGTTCAAGAAGGTTTTCAGAACAGACTGGAGCGAATCGAAGACCTGATAAGCCGAGGGTTGTCAGCGCATCAACTAGACGCTTATCGAGCCCGTTTGGCCTATGAGATCGACGTAATTAAGAGGATGAAGTATGCGGGCTATTTCTTGATTGTCTGGGATTTCATTCGATATGCCAGAGATCATGACATACCAGTTGGTCCTGGCCGAGGATCAGCCGCAGGGAGTCTGGTGGCTTTCTGTCTGCGCATTACAGATGTTGACCCACTCGAGTTTGGACTCATTTTTGAGAGATTTCTCAATCCAGAGAGGGTGACTCTGCCGGATATCGATATCGACTTTTGCAAACAACGGCGAGGTGAAGTAATTGAATATGTAACGCGCAAATACGGTCGTGAAAACGTTGCTCAGATTATTACCTTTGGAAGAATGAAGGCGCGGGCGGTTATTAGAGACGTGGGGCGGACATTGGGAATGTCGTACGCGGATGTCGACAAGGTAGCCAAACAGATACCACCGGTTCTGGACATGACACTCGACAGAGCTTTAGAAGAAAACGTAACACTCAAAACGTTGTGGCAACAGGACGAACGTATAAAAGAACTTGTGAATGTCGCCAAAAGACTGGAGGGCGTAACGCGGCATGCTTCCGTCCATGCGGCGGGAGTAGTCATCGCGCCAAAGCCGATTGCTGAGTTTGCACCGCTGTACAAGACTCAAAAGAATGAGATTACTACTCAGTGGGCAATGAAGGAAATCGAGCGTGTTGGCTTGTTGAAGATGGACTTCCTCGGCCTAAGCACCCTCACTTTACTGCGATATGCAGTAGATCAGATTAAGAAAGGCACTGGCGAGACCCTTTCACTCGAAGAAATCCCCTTGAATGATGCTAAGACCTTCAAGTTATTTAGTGATGGTTTGACGCTAGGTGTGTTTCAGTTTGAAAGTTCTGGAATGCGAGAAACCCTAAGAAAGGCCAAGCCGCAACGCTTCGATGACCTAATCGCCCTCAATGCTCTCTATCGACCCGGACCGCTTGGTGGTGGCGTTGTCGATGACTTCATCAGTCGCCGGCATGGCAAGGTTGCGATTACTTATGAAGTGCCTCAATTGGAACCAATTCTAGAAGAATCATACGGAGTGATCGCCTATCAAGAGCAAGTCATGCGAATCGCGAACGACCTCGCCGGATTTACTATGGGCGAAGCTGATGTCCTGCGAAAGGCCATGGGTAAGAAGGACGCGAAAGTGATGGAAGCTCAGCGAGAGCGTTTCGTCAATGGCGCTGTCGAGCGGAATATTTCAGTGAAGAAGGCAAGTAAGATATTTGACCTCATCGAATATTTTGCAGGCTATGGCTTCAACAAGAGTCATTCGACTGCGTATGCGCTCCTGGCCTACCAGACTGCTTTTTTGAAGGCGAATTACCCTTGGCACTTTATGGCGGCATTACTAACGATAGAGCGCCAGAATACTGACAAGCTGGCAGTCTATCTCGGAGAGTGCCGAGACATGAAGGTGCCCATACTGTCCCCTGATATCAACACTAGCGATGTGAACTTTACGGTAACAGAACAGGGTGTGCGTTTCGGGCTGGCTGCGATTAAGAATGTAGGAGAGGCGGCGATTATCTCGATCCTGGATGCTCGATCGAGACAATCGGGACTAACGTCTCTGAATCGACTCTGTGAAGATGTTGATTTAAGACTCGTCAATAAGCGCGTGTTAGAGAGTCTCGCAAAATCAGGAGCGTTTGATGCTCTGGCTTCGAAATCCGGCATCGACAGTGTGCCGCTCGCAAGAGCACACCTGCTCGCAATGGTCGATCAATCTATTGAACATGGACATCGTCGACAAAAGAATCGAGAGCTTGGCCAAAACGAATTGTTCTCTGAATCAGATCCGGCTAGTGAGCAAGGCGAAAGCAGGCTTCCGAGTGTTACTCCGTTAACTGAGAGCGAACAACTAGCTTTCGAGAAGGAAGCCCTTGGGCTTTATCTGAGTGGACACCCGGTTGATCGATATGCTGAAACCCTTCGCATGGCTGGCGTAAAACGTATCGAAGAATTGCTAACAGGCGAACGGTCCGTGGGAATTGCTGGAATCATAAGTCAGTTGCGTCCTCTGACGACCAAAAAGGGTAGCCCGATGGCTGTAATCACACTTGAAGATCGGGGCGGAAGCCTGGACGCGGTCGTATTCCCCGAGACCTACACTAAATATCGCTCGCTTTTAGAGGTGGGTCAGCTTGTTGTGGTTACCGGAAAACTCGAAAAGGATGACGAGAGTTCCAAATTAACTGCCAGTCAGATTAAAACTTTCCAAAACGTAACAGAGGTTCCAGACCGGAAACTTGAGATTCACCTAACAGCTCCGCCGCACACGAAGGAGACGTTGGAGACATTGGCAGAACTCTTTTCCAACCACCCTGGCAACAGTCCTGTCTCGATTACAGTAGATCTGAAGGATCACT
>CAZWIL010000225.1:0-3505 GCA_964634175.1 uncultured Vicinamibacteraceae bacterium | reverse complement strand
TTTGAGAAATCCGTGCGGATTGAGCCAGAGGTCGAGCTGCCACCGCTCGGCATCGCCTGGATGAGCCGCAATAGGTCTGCCCTCTTCGCCGTCTTTGTGCCAGGCGTATAGGCCGTTGACTGCAAAGGTTTGCCGTGAATTCGATTGGAGTGGGGTACCCCCGCGCCATCCGAGACCATGCTTCCAGCTGGCTGGATTGAGACCTGGCACACGCGTGAACGTTTCTACCATGCTCGCATCGCGCCAGTTCATAATCCGACTGTACTCGGTGAGTCGTTCCCCACGTGGCCAATCGACGTCATAACCATTAAGTCGCTGTTGTCCAACCATGCCAGTGTAGGCGGTTCCGGAGAGAGTGACGCAGTCGAGGTCTTGGGTGCCGATTGCCGTTTCCGCCGCGCGAATGATCGGTTCCGGATCGAGATATCCGGGAGGAAAACTTTGAGCCACCAGAACAGCTCCCAAAGCTGGGATGCTACCGATAATTGCACAGATCCTAAAGAACATGATGCCCCCTTCTGCACTCCGACGTTACCATAGACCATAGGAGGGAATCATGCCCAAGTCGTGGATAGTTGATCGACGAACATTCCTGTCTCAGACAAGTGGTGCCGTTGGCGCTAGCCTGTTTGGGCGGTTGCCGCTTGAAGCCACTACGGGTCAGACGACAACTCCGGTGACCGACGATTGGGATCGAGGTTCAGTAAGACATCTGTTGCCCAGCGTCAGTGACTCAACCATGCTTCTTAAGGTGTCGTTCGAGGAAGCGGTGTCGAGTACGCCTCGACTGCAGGTAGGGTCGACTACTCTCGATGGCCACATGAATGACACCGCCGGAGAGCACTGGCAGTTCTATGCAACGGATTTGGAACCCGACCGAAGCTATCGCCTGGCTCTTGTGTCGAATGGGGGCCGGTCGCTTTGTGAGCCATGGGACCTACGGACGTTTCCGTCGATTACGTCGCGACCTGAGCGACTTCGAATTCTCTTTTTTACGTGTGCTGGAGGTGTGAGTGGTTCCTACGATGGGATCGGGGTTAGACAGGGATTCTTGCCGGCGAATATTCGCAATCGGCTCTTGCGCCGGGCGCTCTCGTTTCAACCTGATGCAGCCGTGGCGAACGGCGACCATATGTATTGGGATTTGCATCAATGGCGCGGTGACGACGATGGTGCGTTGAGTCGGAATGGAGAGTTGTCCAATTTTGACTTCTCGTCCCTAGTGCTCGGTACTAACAATGAAACGGCGCTTAAGGCTGCGGCGGGTCCCCAGATTGTTCCTGTTTACGGAGTGGATTTTCGCTCAACGCCGGTGTTTTTTATTCAAGATGACCATGACCACTGGGAGAATGATGCTGCAAGCGACAAGATCGTCAATTTTCCGATTCCATGGTTTCAGCTACAGTTGGCTCGAACGACACAGCAGCTCTACTATCCTGAATTTCTGGCGGATTCACAGCGCCCCATGGGATTGCCATGGTCGACTTCAACGGTCCGTGGTGATCTGTCGGAAAGTTTTGGCACTTTGCGATACGGACGATTGGCGGAAGTGCTGCTCTATGATGTCAGGCGGACATTGAGTTTAGCAGGACCGACGGCGGTGTTTGTTGACGGTCAGGTGGAGCGTTGGCTACTAGACCGGACGCGATCTTCCGATGTGACTCATGTTGTTCATGCTCCTTCGAATCCGCTTGGTTGGACTGCTGGAAAATGGGGCGAGTGGTACCCGGACGTTCTCAACGAGGAGCGAACCGGGTTAACTACGGCGATCGCTAAGCCGTATTGGCAAGAGGGCTGGCTACGCCAGCATGACCGGTTGGTGGCGGCGTTGACAGAAAAACGTGATCGCGCGCCACTAGTGATCAGTGGTGATTTACACGCTATCGGCCTGGGCCGAATGCAACGATCGGGAGGAGTGGATATGTCCGCGAATCCCATGACCGCGGTTCTCAGTGGTCCAGTTGGCACAGCAGCACGTTCTTGGCCGTCTGGTAGTCGTGGTATTGGTGCGACTCCGTCGGAGCATATCGATCTGGAAGAACTAGCCGCTCCTGTAGAGCAACATGGGTTCACACTAGTCGATTTCTTCTCGGACCATATGGAGGTCCAGTTGTTTAAATGGGATGTTAACAGCGAGCCGGTTGACGCCCTTGACAGCTTAGAGCCGTTCTACACGACCGAACTGACACCATCGGCATGATCGCTGTGCCGGAGTATCTATATGTTAATCCCAACTCTCGGGATAACTAACATAGAATGACATCCATTGATGGTGCCATATGGCAGGCGATCGTGTGTTGCGGGCAAATTCTCTGATGAGGAGGTATCGATGCGTAATCAAGTGTTCGTTATCGTGTTCGTCGGGATGCTAGTTGTGCCACAGATCAGTTTCGGCCAGACGGACGGGGTGGCGAGTTTGCAGCGGACGCCCGATGGTCGGCCGGACCTGCAAGGGGCCTGGTCGTTCGCGACGATCACGCCACTGGAACGGCCATCACAGTATTCCGGACGTGAGTTCCTTACCGACGAAGAGGTTGCTGGTCTTAACGAGGATGCTGCCACGCGTGCGTCATCAGATCGACGGGAAGGGTTGTCAGCACAACGGGATGTTGACCTCGCTTATGACCAGTTTTGGTGGGACCGGGGAACCTCCGATGGTCGAACCTCGCTCATCGTAGACCCGGTAGACGGCCGAATACCGTTTACCACAGAGGGACGCGACCGAATCGATCTGAGACGTTCTCTGCGTGATCGGCCTGCACGTGGCCCGGAGGATCGCAGTCCGGGTGAACGATGCGTACATCATACGAAGGCAGGTCCACCAATGTCAGCCGGCGGGTACAACAATCACCTGAGGCTTCTGCAGACTTCGGATTACATCGTGATTTACACAGAGCAGATCCATGATGCGAGGATTATCCCGATGGACGGTCGAGTAAAACTGGCCGGGGACATCGAGCAGTGGATGGGCAGCTCTCGAGGCCATTGGGACGGTGATACGCTCGTTGTTGAAACGGGGAATTTCAATGGCAAGGCGAGTTTTCAGGGCTCGTCTTCGGGGCTTTATCTGATTGAGCGTTTTACTAGACGGGATGCTGACACACTTACGTATGAATACACACTGGAAGACCCAGAGATATATGCGCGAGCCTGGACTGCGTCTTTGGACCTCAAGCCGCTCGAGGGCGACATGGACGAGTTCGCCTGCCATGAGGGAAATTACGGGATGACAAAATTGATGGCGGGCGCCCGTGTTGAGGAGCAAGCTGGCCGTTAGAGAGTGTTCGCAATTAATCGAGGCAGCATTTCTTGAATTTTTTTCCACTTCCGCACGGACACGGCGAGTTGCGGCCGAATTTGGGACGCCCGTGGAGTAACTCACGAGATAACGTCACTGCTTGGGCCCGAAGGTTTTGATTGAAGACTTTCTCGAGAGCTAGGTAGAGTTCCGGGTGTTTACGTTGCATCAGTCCGGGACGCTCAAAGAAATATTCGGATGCGACCG
>CAZWIL010000224.1:0-3511 GCA_964634175.1 uncultured Vicinamibacteraceae bacterium | reverse complement strand
AAGTCGTTGCACTCTTGGATCGTTAAGGTCTCTCGTGCCTCGCCTAGGCTCGAGTAAAAAGAGTGCATCTGCATAGAGGGTGACCGCATCAAGGTCGTCAGGATAACGTTCCGCGACCAGTCGCATCGCTTCGGCGTACGCCTCGTCTTGCTCAACTCGTTTGTCCGGTTCGTAGTCCTCTACGTATCGAACTGACATGGCATTGATAAAGGCTTGTTCAGCCGGGGTGGCGTGGTCGGATGCTAGCGCCATAGCTTTTTGAATAGCCGCGTAGGCGTGTGGAGCGTCTTCTTCCCGAATCTGTCCATTCAAGTATGAGCCCCACGCCCACGCTTCACCCCAGTAACAGATGGCGCAGTTAGGGTCGAGCTTCCATGCTTCTCTAAATGATCTCGCAGCCTCCATCTTGGCGAAGGCGTACATCATTTGAAAGCCTTGATTGAAATAGTCTTGAGCGTCGGCGTCAGGGGTTGAGATGGCGCGAGTAAATGGTCCCAGAGCTTCGCTGTAAAGTGGAAACGTAGCGCGAAAGCCCTCCGGTAGATTGGCGTCGTTTTCTTCTTGCGCTTCGATATGCGACACCGGGACCAGAAGGAGGGCTATCAGTACTAGGATTAGCCGTCCGAACGTCGTTCGGTTTGCACCACTCTTCATGTTCTACTCCTTCAACAAGGCGGATATGGTCTTACGGCTTCATGTGCTTTCGCAGCATTCTTGGTCCGACCTCAGCACCGTAGACATTACCATCGTGGTCAACAGCAACGCCTTCTGCGGCACTAGTTCCGGAATTGTCTTGGTCAGGTTCGGGGTCTGGGATAAATGCGAAAATACGCATGTCGCTAATGTGAGCCACACGAATCCCACGTTTGTATCCTGGATTTCGGCGAAAGTTTGATTCTGAGTCGGCCACGTAAATATTATCGTCACGGTCAATGGTCACGCCGCTAGCGCGTCCAAAATTGTAGAAATCCTTTACGAATGTGCCGTCCTGTTGGAATACCTGAATGCGCCGATTGCTGCGGTCTCCCACATAGAGTAGACCCTGCGAGTCCATCGCCAGTGCATGCGGGGTCCTAAATTGGCCGGGCTCGGATCCTGTCCCGCCCCATGCCATCAGATAGGTGCCGTCACTGGAAAACTTGACGATTCTGTTGTTTCCATTGCCAGGATGTCCATCCGCGACAAAGATATCGCCATTGGGAGCCACGAGAACGTCGTTTGGCTGGTCAAAAGTCGTTGACGTTCGGCCAGCGACACCGGCCGTTCCCAGTTTCATGAGAACCTCGCCATCTGAGCTGAACTTTGTCACCTGGTGTCCTCGGTTGCCTTCACCTCTCGCGTCAGCAACCCACACGTTCCCGTCGTCATCTACGTCAATCCCGTGCGGCCAGACAAACATACCGGCACCGAACTGTTTGAGGATATTTCCGTTGAGATCGAATTGGAAGACGATGTCCAAATCGTCATGTCCGACACAGGTGTTTTCACCGCAGCGGTCAATCGCCCAGATTGTTTGACCGTCTGGGGAGGTCTCGACCGCGCTGGTTGAGCCCCAACTGCGTCCGTCTGGCAGTGCGGCCCACACTCCTTCCACGGTTTCGTAGGGATTGGGAGCACTGTTTTGCGCAAAGGCAACAGCGGTGGACGTAAGCAGGGTGATGGCAGCTATGCACACGAGTAATCGATGTTTACGTTTAAGCATGTAAGAGTTCTCCCTTGGAACAGTTGCTACTGGAAATCAAGGCTGGAATTGTATCACTCGGAGCATCCTGTCGTGGTCTGATGGTGCTGGTGCGGCGACGTTGTTGGGCACCAACGAACTTTTGTCATATGGTGTGGCCTTGAGCAGTCTGGGCTTTCGTAAGTCCGTCATCTTGGTCTTCAGACGTCCTCGGTGGAAGATGTATCCTATGTGTTTCAATCAACGGACGGTTCGGCCCAGAAGAGCTGACCGACATAGTAACTGTTAAATAGAGCTAAAGGAGCACACTAATGAGCAGGTGGTTGCCATTCGTTCTACTCACCGTGTTGAGTTGGGGGACATATATTCCTACTCTGCACAAAGGCCAAGTCGCGCTCAATGGAAGTGGCGTTCACGCGTTCCTGATGGTGGGTGTAGCCTACATCTTGGTGGCAATCGCGATCCCAGGCGTCATGATTGCGAGGGCAGGGAGCTGGGACGTTTTCACGACCAGCGGTGTAACTTTTACTATCGGGGCTGGAGTGCTTGGTGCGCTAGGGGCATTAGGAATCGTGTTGGCCTTGGTAAATGGAGGTCGACCCAATGTTGTTCCGCCTCTAGTGTTTGCAGGAGCTCCCGTTGTCAGCGTTTTCGTTGCGGCGCTGTACAACCCACCACAGCAGAGTCCATCACCGATCTTCTATTTAGGGATTCTGATGGCGGCGGTCGGAGCGTGGTTGGTGCTGTCATATCGCCCTGTGTAAAGTCCGAAGGCAACTGGGTGCTTTTTTCGCCAACTTTGTTTGGTCTTTCTTTACTGACTGCCGGACTCAAACCGTGCTTCGCCCTTCATTAAGGCTGCCCTGATTGTAGCGGCCCAGATTTGTGTGCCTTTTTCGTTAAGGTGAAGATTGTCATCGACAAAAATGTCGGTCATCACTTCACCGTTGGTATCCAAAAGTGGCGTAGCAACATCGATGTAGGTTAGGAGGTCATTACCCGCAACCAGTTTCTTGAGAAGTTCGTTGGTTTCTCGTGCTTTGTCCCAAAACGGCTGCCGCAATACGCTGGGTTTAACTGAGAGAACGTAGACGCGCGTTTCAGGCAGCGCTTTATGAATCTTGTCCACGATTTTGATGAATTGGTCCACTATTGTTGAAGGTGGAACCAAGTATCGTCCTGTGTCGTTATCACCCTCATAGACAACTACTGCACGAGGCTTATGTTTAATAGCGAGGCGATCGATAAAGTGCAGCGCATCTTTCATAGTGCTTCCGCCGAAGCCACGAGGAATGATGGTGAGGGGGGCGAGGTCCTTTACGATACTGTTGTGCCACCGGCGAATACTTGAACTACCAGTAATGACAATGGCCCCCTCGGGCGGAGGATTAACGCGATCTTTGGACTCAAAAGCCAAAATGTCCTCTTCATAGCGAAGCGGGTCAATTGTTGGTGGGACAGTCTGTTGCGTCGATTGTGCAGTAGCGAGTGTTGTCAATCCTAGGACGAGCAATACCGTCATTCTGGCTACGAACGGACTATTCTGCATTTCTATCCTCTCAGGATTTCTATTTCTTCGTGAGCGCATCCAGATCTCTCAATTCGCCCGGTAACCGGTCGTCGCCGAGTGAATCCATCCAGTCAGGATACTCCACTTGGAGTGCGCTGATGTCATCAAGCGTCTTCATTTCTTCACTTGTCAGTGTGACGTCGATCGAAGCCAGATTGTCGTCCAGTTGTTCGATCCGTTTCGCGCCGATAATCACACTGGTGACTGACGTTTTGTGCAGTAGCCAGGCGAGCGCGATTTGTGCGATGGATACTTCATGG
>CAZWIL010000223.1:1372-3525 GCA_964634175.1 uncultured Vicinamibacteraceae bacterium | reverse complement strand
AAAGTCATGCGGCTTGATCGGCCTATTGTGGCGACACGTGATTCGGACTACAGCACAACCAGGGTGATGCCGCGATTTCGCTTGTCCGTTCGGAGGTGCTCCTCCATTTGTGGAAACTGAGATCGTAGTCGTCGACCAGTGTCCGAATGCGGGTAGTCCTCGCCATTTACGTAATACTGGATGGTTCCATTACCTCGGGCTGTTTCAAGTTCTTGCCGAACCGCCAACTTGATGGCACCGCCCGTGCCGGATGATCCGTAGCCGTGGATGCATCTGACGACCTTGGTTCTCTGCATCCGAGCGTCATACAGTTTTCGGGTCAGACGATCGAGAGCCTCGTCGACTAGTGGGCGTCCTTCTTCTAGGTTGATGGTGATTACTGTGGAACGGACCCGCTCGGTATGTACGATGGGACGGGCCGACTGTGGTCGCTCGCAGTATGGACACTGCCGTGCGGACGACCTAATTTCATTGCCGCATACCGTGCAAATTTTCATGGCACTGATTAACTTGGTGGCTAAACATCCGGGCTCACGATTGAATATGCGATAACCGTTTGTCAGGACACTCCTAGCCTATCTTCTCTCTAGAGCGCGGTTCAACGGAGATCAACCCACAACCCCATTCGATAAATATGTCGAGCTTGTGCGGCAGACAGTGACCTACCCTGTCACACCCACAGGTTACGCTGTCTGTTATCGGACACTGGTAAGGAGGTTCCTATGGGAACAACTACGAAGAACAACACGAAATACGTCTCTTTTTTACTCGACGAAACCGGATCGATGCAGGAGATCAAGCGGGACACAATGGGAGGTTTCAATGCGTACGTTGAGACACTCAAAAAAGATGGAGGCGATATTGCCTTTAGTCTGATGAGTTTTAACAGTAACGAGACGAAGTCGCGATATGTAGCCGACCCCATCGAAAAGGTAGCTTCCCTCACGGACGATAACTATCGACCAGCGGCCATGACCCCGCTCATCGACGCGTCGGTCAAGATCATCAAAGCCACTGCCAAGGCTGTAAAGAAACGCAGCGATGAACCTTTAGTCCTTGTCGTCATACAAACCGATGGATACGAGAAGGTCTCGGAAAAATACACGGCCGCCGATCTCGCTAAGCTCGTTAAGGAGAAAACAGAGAAGGGCTGGCAGTTCGTGTTTCTCGGGGCTGGACTCGACGCCTTCGACGCCGCACGTAGTGCCGGCTTTCGGATCGATCGGCACAAGATGGTCCAATACGATCGGGGCCACTCAGCGGCTGTATTCCGCGAGACAGCGCGCAACAGTGTGGAGTTTCTCAAATCAGAACAAGCCGATTCGCTGAACTATTCTCCGTCGCAACGAGCCAAGGTGCGTGACAAACGGGCGACGTAGCTGTCCAGGAGAAGGGTGGTACCGAGAGCGAAGCAGAAGAAGGACAACTTGGACACTTTGACTTCTTATACGAAGAAAATCTCCCGTGTCTTGTGGGGGTTGGGAAAATTTGTGGCGATGGCCTGGATTAGTTCCCTCTTAGTGAAATTTTTCACCGATTGATGACACTCACCCTGTTCCTTGAGGGGGCGGGGAAAGAGGGTGTCTACGAGATACCGATAACACCACCCATAAAAACTGAGGGAGTCAGTCGCGCGGGTGCGCTTCGTTCCATTCGCGGGCAAGGCGTTGGGCTTCGGCAAGCTGGTCTGCATTCAATCTATCCGCCATTATGTCGCGGTATTGGATTGCTTGATTCTGATGCACACCCGTTGCATGTGACTCAGCGAGATTGAACCACATGTGAGCGGTTACATCATCCTGTGGGACACCACGGCCGTTCGCGTACATGGCGCCCAGGTTGAACTGTGCCTCGGCATCTCCCTGTTCCGCCACGAGTCGATACCACCGCACGGCTTCCGCTTCATCCTGCGGCACACCATGGCCATTGGCATAGCTGATACCAAGGCTGAGCTGTGCCTCGGCAAATCCCTGTTCCGCCGCGAGTCGATACCACCGCACGGCTTCCGCTTCATCCTGCGGCACGCCTCGACCGCCCTCATACATCAAACCGAGGTTGTTCTGCGCCTGGGCAAGCCCCTGGTCAGCTGCCAACCGAAACCACCGCACGGCTGCCACATCATCCTGCGGCACGCCACGACCAGACGCATACAT
>CAZWIL010000223.1:0-1272 GCA_964634175.1 uncultured Vicinamibacteraceae bacterium | reverse complement strand
TCATCCTGCGGCACGCCACGACCAGACGCATACATCAAACCGAGATTGATCTGCGCTCCGGCATCTCCCTGCTCAGCCGCCAACCGATACCACCGCACGGCTTCCGCATCATCCTGCGGCCCGCCACGACCAGTCTCATACATGATGCCGAGGTTGTACTGCGCCTGGACATCCCCCTGCTCGGCCTTCTCCCGCAGTTCGTCGTTGGATCCCGGCTGCGCGGACAGTGGCACTGTCAACGCCAGCAGCAGTACGACCGGCAAAAGCTGTGCAATCCGTCGTGTCATGACAGTCCTAGCCTACCTCTCTCCAGAGGACGGTTCAACGGGGCCTGGCCGATAGGACCTTGATATGGCAAGCATTTTAGCCGCCGAGATCAGTATCATTCCGTGATGGCTGACGAAACTTGGGATATCGCTGGCAAGACGGTCCTCCTAACCGGGGGCAACGCAGGGATCGGCAAGGCGGCCGCCATCGAACTCGTCCGGCGAGGAGCCGAGGTGATCATCACCGCCCGAGATTCAGTCAAGGGTGAGGCTGCCGAGGCCTCCATCCGTGAGGAAGTAACCAATGGGACTGGCTCCATTTCCTGGCGCTTACTCGACCTGGCTAGCTTCACTTCGATCCGGGACTTCGCTGCCGGATTCGAGGAGAACGTCCCGGCCCTCCATGTTCTGGTTCATAACGCCGGACTCATTCTCTCGGAGAGGCAGGAAACCGATGACGGCATCGAGGCCACCTTCGGCACCAACCACATCGGTCCCTTCCTTCTGAACCAGTTGCTCGAGCCTCTCCTGCGGCGCTCGGCCCCAGCCCGGGTGGTGGTCGTGGCCTCCAGCGCCCACCAGCGAGTCCCCAACGGACTTAACTTCGACGATCTGCAGTCGGAAAAGAGCTACGCTGGGTTCAAGGCCTACTCCTTCTCGAAATTGGCCAACATACTCTTCACCCGAGAACTCTCTCGCCGCCTCGAAGGCAGCGGGGTGACCGCTAACTGCCTCCACCCAGGGGTGGTGGCCACCAGCTTCGGCCGTGCCGGAGAGGTCTGGAACCTATGGAGTCTTGCGTTCAGAGCTGCCCGCCCCTTTATGCTGACCCCAGAGCGGGGGGCGCGAACGACGGTCTTCATAGCCTGTGACCCTAGCCTCCAGGAGACCAGCGGAGAATATTTCGCCGGCTGCACCCTGGCCCGGTCGACCCAGGCGAGCCAGGACCCCGAGGCGGCTGTCCGGCTCTGGGAAGTGAGCGAAACCCTAACGAGAACCGAGTAGG
>CAZWIL010000222.1:0-3542 GCA_964634175.1 uncultured Vicinamibacteraceae bacterium | reverse complement strand
GCACGTCGAGGCCGAGATCGCTCCGAATGAAGTCACGACGCTCACGGTGGACCTTGAACCAATCACAGACATGGCGGCGAAGGGATGGTATGACGGATCGACGCACGTCCATATGAATTACGCTGGCAACCTGCACAACACTCTCCAGAACTTGATGATGATGTCAGCAGCTGAGGACCAGGACCTAGTCCTTGAGCAAGTAGCTAACAAAGACAACCGGATTCTCGATTATCAGTTCTTTGTTCCCGGCGGTGGAACTCACCCTCTGTCGACGTCAGAACGGCTGCTCGTGGTGGGCCAGGAATACCGCCCACCCTTCTATGGGCACGTCTTTATGTACGGTATGAAGGATCACCTGATCTCACCGTTCACGACTGGCTATGAGGGTACGGCCATCGAGAGTTTGTATCCCAGTAATACCGACATGTTCCGCAAGGCACGGAAACAGGGCGCCTGGGTCGGTTACGTTCACGCCTACGGTGGCGAGCAAGACCCTCTCGAAGGTAACCTCGGCGGCGCAAAGGGAGCTATGGTCGATGCGGCCCTCGACACAACCGATGCAGTCGAATGGGCGGCGGCCGGGCGCGCCGGCTTTTTTCCGATGTATGCCATGTGGAATAACGGCCTGAAGGTTACCGCGGTGGGGGGAGAAGATTCCATCAGCAGCCTTCACGAGAGCAAATTGGTTGCCTCGGTTCGCACCTACGTTTACACCGGTGCCCGTGGGCTTGACATGGCCGCCTGGTTCAACGGGATGCGCGACGGTCACGCCTTTGTATCGACGGGCCCGCTGGTTGAACTCACGGTTAACGGCAGACTCCCTGGAGAGACAGTCGAACTCCCGGCTGGTGGAGGCACCGTTGACATCGCCGCGCGCATGCGATCAATCGTTCCAGTGGAGACAGCACTACTAGTGCATAACGGCGAGGTCATTGACGAAGTCAAACTCGATGGGAACCGGACGAGCCTCAACTACACCACATCGGTTCAAGTGACTGAGAGCGGCTGGTATCACCTACGGGTCGAAGGCACGCCTGAGGATCGGTTCCCGCTCGACGCGCGTTACCCTCAGGCCTTTACGAACCCAGTTTGGGTAACGGTTGGCGACCAGCCGGTGCGAAGCCGTGAAGCGGCGGAATACTCAATTCGCTGGATCGACAAACTACGACAGATGGCAGAAGACTGGCCAGGCTGGCGCTCTCAGAAAGAGCGAGATCATGTCTTTGCACAATTTGACGAAGCACGACAAATCTATCAAACATTTGCTGAAGAAACTCGATGATGATGACGTAGGTGAGTGGACGGCGCGTTGTATCAGCGCCTAACTTTTGACCAATATTCTCAGTTCGTCGATCTCCGCCTGGAGTCGTGCAACTTCATCTGCCAGCTTTGGCAACCGACTGATATGCGCCTGCTGCTGCTTAATCTTACGGAGCGGTCGTGCAGGAGTACCCCAGTAAACCTCTCCAGCGGGCACCCTTTTGTGACTCGGCACGCCACATTGTGCACCCACTATCGCATGATCATCAATGCGGCAATAATCAGCAATGCCAACCTGTCCTCCAATCGTTGCTTGATCGCCAATTCGAGAACTTCCGGCAACACCGGTTTGGGAAGACACAATGGCTTTATTTCCAATCTGGACGTTGTGGCCAATTTGGCACAAGTTATCTATCTTGGCCCCTTCACCAATTATCGTTTCATCTAAAGCGCCACGGTCGACACACGTATTGGCCCCGATTTCAACATCAGAACCAATCGACACGCGACCGACCTGCGGAACTTTGACATACCCATCACCATCGAACGCAAATCCAAAACCGTCGGCTCCGATAACCGCACCAGTATGCAAAACAATCCGGTCACCGAGTTGCACGCAGGGGTACACAACCACTCTCGGATACACCACGCAATCCGTACCAATCTGACAATCCCTACCAATATAGCAACCGGGGTAGACCAATGTTCTGTCGCCAATCTCAGCACCATCCTCAACGATTGTCCACGCTCCGATTCCCACTTCTGATCCCAAAGAAACATTTTTCCCCACGAGGGCCGTCGGGTGGATACCATCAAAGGGTCGCGGTTGAGGTAACAACCATTGGACAATGTTTGCAAAAGAGACGCGTGGTTGATCAACGACGATGACAGTGCGATCAGAAAAATCGTTGGCCGGCACAAGTACGCATGATGCGGAACTAGAGACTACCTTTTCTAAATGTTTACCTTCGGCATAAGCTAAGTCGCCGGCCTGAGCACGTTCCAAGCTTCCTACTGATTGAATCTCAATCTTCGCTTCGCCATAAACGGTGCCGCCAACAAAGTCAGCAATCTGCTGCACTGTCTTCATAAATGTCTCCTGAGTTTCCGAGATCATACCTCTCGACCCGCCTAATCTTGAATGTTTCCGAGTCAAATCCTAGTAAAGGTGAATTTTGTGAAACTTCTATCCAATCTTTTTGGAAAACAATGTGTGAGATAACAACAATCAATTTGTTGCGACACCGAACGCTATGGCGACAAGGGACAGTGTCAAACTTCTCTAGTCCAATGATTGTAAAACTCGATCTACTGCAACAACCACCTGATCCACACTAACCGCATTCAAGCACGGCGGCCGGCTATCCGAACTTGGTAAAGAGGGACACTCTTGAAAAAATCGTTCACGACACGGAGAACATGAAAACCCAGCCGAAACAGCAACATGCGTTATTCCGTTAGCGCCACGTGGTGCGGTTCGGCTAGGATTCGACGGCCCATATATGCCCACTGTTGGTACACCTAGCGCTGCCGCAATATGCATCGGACCACTATCATTCCCAACATACAGTGAACAGCGTTCTATTACAGCGGCCAATTCGACCAAACTGGCATCAGCGAGTGTATGGACCAATCTGGAAGGCAGCCATCCAGGTGGACCTTCGAACGGATATCGATCGTGAACGAGCACCGGTAACTCTTCGTGTCGTCGTCCTATCTCCAGGACCAGCCGTAAAAATCGATCCGTTGACCACGCCCGAGGTGTCTTTGCTGCAGCGGGATTAACAAAGACCGGCTTCACGCCAGGACGAACACCTGCATCATGGAAAAATTTCTCCGCAAACTGTCGATCTGATTCTGTGCAGCGCAACATATTGCTAATGCTTGAAGATTGAATGCCAGACGCTGGCACCAAGTCTAAAAAACCATCGCTCCGGTGTCCGTCAACAACCTCAACGACCTTATTCAAAAGTAGCCGCCGGTGGTCAGTGTCGTGTCCCACTCGCACGGGAATCCCCGCGAGCCAAGCCGTGAGCGCCGCCTCAAACGAGCTAGCCATAAGGACTGCCAGATCGGCGTTCGCTGTACGCAACCGGCGAGCCGAGGCCACAATCGCCCTGTAGCGTCTCAGCCCTGTCTGGGGCGAAGCCGCAACCACTTCGTCGAATACCGGACACCTTTCCACCAAAGCCATATGATTAGCTCTGGCCATGCCAATTAGCCAAGCTTCTGGAAAAGTCTGTTTAACTAATTGAACCGCTGGCAATGCCATCATGATGTCC
>CAZWIL010000221.1:0-3551 GCA_964634175.1 uncultured Vicinamibacteraceae bacterium | reverse complement strand
AGAGAATGGATTGCGAACAATCCGGAAAAAGTGGATAGTTTTTTCGGATTGTAAGCCTTACGAATTAGCAGGAGAGATAAGGAGGGTCGGGGACGCGTCTATGTGGCCCCGACCCTTTTCTTGTGCGGCTGTTGCCGGATGAGCTCTTAGCGCACCTTGGTGACCTGTTGCTAAATTTTTCCCTTGCTAACATTAATCATCATTAAATGACTGATTCTCACTATGACTTTGTGATTGTCGGAGCTGGTTCGGCCGGATGCGCCTTGGCATCTCGACTGAGCGAAGATGGGCGTTACTCGATATTGCTCCTCGAAGGGGGCGGTGAGGCGAGTGGGAAGTGGATTCGGATTCCTATTGGTATCGGGAAACTGTTGGCCGACCAATCGATATTGTGGCCGTTCCAAACCGAGCCCGAGCAAAATATGAAGGGCCAACGGCTAAACTGGCCACGCGGGAAGTTGTTAGGTGGGTCTAGCAGCGTTAACGGTACAGGTTTTGTTCGCGGTGATCGCACCCAGTACGATCGTTGGCGCGACGCGGATTGTCCTGGCTGGGGTTACGACGATCTGCTGTCGGTGTTTAAGCGAATGGAGGATCGTCCTGAAGGTGACCCGGTATATCGTGGCCGTGGTGGTCCAATTCGAGTTACGGATGCCGCTCACCAGGACGTGCTTACGGAGGCATTTCTCGAATCATGCATGCAGATGGGGATTCCGGTTACAGATGATCACAATGGGGAGAGCTACGAAGGGGTCGGCTACTGGCAATTTTCACAGAGTAATGGACGTCGTTGCAGTACCGAGGTTGGTTATCTGCGGGACGCGCGTAAACGATCAAACCTTAAAGTTGAAACATTTGCGATGGTCGACCGCTTACTTTTGGAAGGCGATCGAACTGGTGTTTGCTACATAAGAAAGGATGGCCCCGACGGGTCTGGACAGTTACGACAGGTGTACGCAGCCAAAGAGGTTGTCCTATGTGCAGGCGCGATTTGCTCGCCCATGATTCTCGAACGTTCCGGCATTGGAGATTCAACTCATTTACAGCGGCTGGGTATATCTCCTGTTATGCACCTGCCGGGTGTCGGGGCTAATCTACAGGATCACCTAAACGTACGAACCACTTACGAATGTACTCGACGGATCACTGTAAATGATGCGCTCAATAGTTGGCCTTATGCAGTACGGATGGCGTTACAGTACATGTTTACACGTCGCGGTTTGATGACCACGCCAGGAATCGCAATTCATGCGCTCGTAAAGAGTGATCCGGATTTGGATACCCCAGATTTCAAACTTCAGCTCGCTCACGTAAGTAGTGAGAATCGTGCTGAGACGAGTCACTCTAGCACCCAAGGCCTCGGTGTAGACAGATTCCCAGGTTTTGCCCTACAGGCATTTCAATTGCATCCACAATCGCGTGGCTCTGTACATATTCGCTCCAAAGATCCCACTGACATGCCCGTTATCCATGCCAACTATCTCAGCGCTCGGGAAGACGGTAAAGCCGTGGTGACGGGTCTCAAACTGCTGCGTGAGCTTGCAAATAAACCTGACTTTCGAAAGCTTATAGTGCGAGAAGTACGACCTGGTCCGGAGACAATCATTGACGAGGACTTGCTGGAGTACGCTAAGGAGTGTGGGCAAACCTGTTGGCACTCGGTAAGCACCTGCAAGATGGGGACAGATGAGTTAGCGGTTGTCGATGCCAAACTCAAGGTCCACGGTATACGTGGAATACGCGTTGCAGACGCATCGGTGATCCCACTGCTAGTGTCGTCCAACACCAACGCTCCCGCTATTATGATAGGCGAACGATGCGCAGAATTCTTAAAAAACGACTACTGACTAACGAGTGGCGCTTGACTCCGGTTGCGTGTCCAAGAGCTCAGCGTCGGGGTAAGTTCCGTGCAGTCTGATATCGAAATTGAGATCAAGGGCGTCTGGAAGATTTTCGGTGATCGCGCCGAGGAGGCACTTGCCAACATCCGTGAACATGGTATTTCCAAGCAACAAGTGCTCGAGGATTACGACTGTGGCATCGGGGTCGCAAATGTCGATCTAGAAATAAAACGTGGAGAGATTTTCTGTGTCATGGGTCTGTCGGGGAGTGGCAAATCGACTCTTGTTCGCCATATCAATCGCCTGCTCGAACCAACCACTGGCGAAATTCGTGTGAGGGGCCGAGATATTCTGACTCTCTCGCCAAAAGAGCTACGGAGTTTCCGTAACGAGCACATCGCAATGGTGTTTCAGAACTTTTCACTGATGCCACATCGATCGGTCTTGGACAACATCGCCATGCCTTTGGAAATAGGACGTAGTGTTGCCAGGAATGAGCGCATGGAGATTGCTGAAAGAATCTTGTCGATGGTCCAATTGACAGGGTGGGGCAACAAGTATGCTCATGAGCTCTCGGGTGGCATGCAGCAGCGAGTTGGTCTCGCCCGCGCCATTGCTAGTGACACAGAAATATTGTTAATGGACGAGCCCTTCAGTGCCCTCGATCCACTGATCCGCCGTCAACTTCAAAGCGAGTTCATGCAACTCGTGACAAGTATGAGTAAGACCACAGTCTTTATTACACATGATCTAGATGAGGCCATCCGCCTCGGTGATCGGGTCGCCATTATGCAAGACGGGCGGATAGTCCAGATTGGTACACCAGAAGATATAGTCATGAACCCGGCCGACGACTATGTTACTGAGTTTGTAGCAGGTATTTCACGTCTTAAAGTCGTGCGTGCGCGGACGGTCATGCGTCCCATCGAAACCTACGAACAGGAGATTGGCCCGCTTGGGGAGGATCTTCCAAGCTTCGGTGCAGATGAGAGCTTGACTGTATTGATGCAATCTATCATCGATCGAGATGTTCCCATCATTATCGTAGATGATTCTGGGGAACGAATAGGTGTGATTACCCATTCTGATCTGCTGAAGACCATCATCGAAGGAGCAGAAACTTCATGACTAACAATGCAAGCCTCGAGGAATCGAGTGCTAATCCAGGGACGTCGGCAGCCCAGGCGCTTTCGCTCCGTTCATTCATCGGGTCGAATGCCGACTACTACAAGCGACAATTTACATTTATTGGGAGTAAACCGGGCATCGTTTGGACCTTCAACTTAACGGCAGCGATCCTAGGGCCAATCTGGTACTTCATGCGTGGCATATGGCACTGGGCTGTGCCCTTCGCCTTTCTCGAGGCGTTTGCCAGTGTTCAGGTTGGGCGCGGGCTTTGGGGCGATTTGACGGCCGGGGCGCGAAGTAGGATTGAAACAATCGAACTCCAACTCGATCTTCGGCGATCGCAGCTCGAGACTGCAATTAGCAACAATGCCGACAACGTCGATGTGTTCGAGCGCAACATCGATTCGTTGGAGAAAGTGTTCGTCGAGGTTCAGGGAGAAATCCAACAGGTAGAGGCGTCACGTATATGGATCTTTGTTTGGGGATTCGGGTTACTGTTGGCGTTAAAAGCGATTCAAGGTGTCCTAGCTAACCCAATCCTAATGCGGCGATATCACGAATGGCTCTCAGACCCTACGATCA
>CAZWIL010000220.1:0-3551 GCA_964634175.1 uncultured Vicinamibacteraceae bacterium | reverse complement strand
CATGGTTTCCAGATAGAGACGTTTTCGTGTCACTTCTGGCGCCTGACGATATTCACTATAGATAGAGGTGAATCGCGCCGAATCTCCCTCCGCACGATTGATGCGGTCAAGAGCGTATCCTTCGGCTTGGAGGACAGCTTGTTCCGCTTCACCACGGGCACGCGGGATGACACGATTAAACTCTGCTTGTGCTTCATTGATCATCCGGTCGCGCTGCTGCTGAGCTTGACTCACTTCATCCCATGACGGCTTGACTGGGTCGGGTGGGTTTACGTCTTGCAGAACCACTTGGTCTATCGCGATACCCATCTCGTATTGATTAGCCAATTCCTGAAGGCGGACGCCGACTTGAGCCTCAATGTCTTGTCGACCCACGGTGACGACTTCCGTAACCGTCCGGTCTCCGACTACTTCTCGCATGACAGCTTCGTTCATGGCCCGGAACGTCTCTTCGAGATTGCGAACTTTGAAGAGGTAGAGATAGGGGTCGTCGACGCGGTACTGCACGATCCATTCGACAACGGCCACATTAAGGTCGCCTGTCAACATAACCGCCTCGCCAGCAAGGTCACGGGTCGAATCCATATACTGAGTTTGGATGCCTGCCTCAACGGTTCGGAAGCCAAACTCCTGTTTGAGTTGTCGTTGAACCGGGACCTTGAGAACCTCTTCGACAAACGGAATCTTGGCCCTGAGACCGGGTTCGCTCGTTCGTACATACTGGCCAAATCTCAGTACGACCCCTACCTCCTCGGGTTGGACTTGGTAGAGGGTGCTGAATCCGGCGACGACGGTGGCCAGAGCGATAATTACTGCCACGAGGCCTCCTCGTGGCAGTTTGGGTAATGACGGTATCTCGACACGCTTAAAATCAATATTCGGCAGATCTGCCATTTGAATCTCCTCTGTAAAACGAGTACCTACGTAATGTAGCGTTGGGGGACGTATCCTTATCTTCCACGGTAGTCTCTCTTTGCCGTGAACGCAACACGAGTTGTGGCGGCGCTTAGGCTATATGCTGACCTCGATGTTATTAAGTCGATCGGAATAATCAGAAACGTAGCCGCATTTGCAGCGTGACAACTAGTAATCTGTTTGTCTGTGCATTACCGTAAAAATGGATGTTTTGTTGGATTCAACTAAGGCTAGTAGCGACAGTAGTAGAATGTGACAGTCAGTTACAGTCAAAGGAGGAACATGTTCCGCTTGTTTCAACCGCGTGTCTTTCGTTTTGGATTATCGATGATGGCAACCCTGACCTGCCTTGCAGGTCTGTTTTCGGTGCAACCGGTGGTGGCTCAGGGTGATCCATTGCAGTTGTACATTCGCGTCGTGGATGGAGAAGGTGCGCCGGTCTTGGATTTGACGGCTGCTGAGGTGGTGGTGCAACAAGGCGGGCAGGCCTGTGAAATCAGCGAAATGCAAGGCGAACCTGACGGGATGAAAATTGCTGTCTTGGTCGATACCAACGCACCTCCACAGTGGCTGAATCCTTATCGGGATGGTCTCGCTGGATTTTTTGAAGCGCTTCCAGATGATCACGAAGTTGGCATATTTACGATTACGGGGCAAACGACACAGCGTGTTGAGTTCACGCGTGACCACAGTGAACTGGCCAATTTTGCAGAAGACATATTTATGGATCCTCGTTCCACAGTGATGTTGGATGGTCTCGCAGAGACATGGCGGTCGCGTTTTGAAGACGACGACGGGTGGCCGGTGGTCGTGATGATCGTGCATGACGGTCCTGACGGGAGTAGCTTGGGTGGCGACGAGAATCAGCGGACTGTGACCGAGATGATGCGGCGGGGGGCCACCGTCCATACTTTGGTATTTGCCACTGGTTCTGTAGATCAGCTGACACAGGTGTCCCGCAACGTTGTGCAGAACACGGGCGGTATCCACTCGCGTATCCAGGTCGCCAATGCATTAGAGGAAGCTTTGACGGACTTGGGGAATCAGATTAGTGCACACTATGCGAATTTCGGGAACAGTTACCGAGTGGTATTTCAATGTGAAACGGAAGGGGATGTTGGCGTCGGTGTTGGCCGGGCAGGTACGACATTTACGGCATTCGGTAGTCGCCGCGTTGACTAGTTGACCCCACTTGTACGACCCTTTTCGCTTGAGTCGTGAGGGACAGCGTGCTGGCGTGGGGGGACTGTTATTTTTAGTCGCCGGGAGTCCAAATGCGAGATTTGGTGCCCGCCATGGCTAGCAGTAGTTCGTTGAGGCGCTTGACGAAACCCGCGGGGTCGTCAAGTTGCCCACCTTCGGCCAGCAACGCTTGATCAAACAAAATCTGACTCCAGTTCGAGAAGCGTGCTTCATCAGTCTCTTCGTTCAGTTTCTCGACAATAGGATGGCGAGGATTAATTTCCATCACCGGCTGCAGCGACGGTGGTGCTTGCCCGGCTTCTTTCAAGATACGTTCAAGGTTTCGACTGATGGCGTGGTCACTAACGAGGCAGGCCGGAGAATCCGTCAGACGAGACGTGGCGCGCACGAGTGTGGTCTGAGCCCCCAGGGCTTTTTGCATCCGCTCGGTCAGCGACGCTAGTTCACTTTCGGCGATCGGTGTTGGGTTAGATTCATCAGCGAGGGTTCCGAGGTCCAGACTTCCCTGTGCCACTGATTCCAGCTTTTTCCCGTCAAATTCCCCTAGATGTGAGATGACCCACTCGTCCACCCGATGGTGGAGGAGTAGCACTTCCAAGCCTTGCTTCTGAAAAATTTCAAGGTGAGGACTGTTTCGGGCTGCGGCGAAACTATCTGCTGTTATGTAAAAAATTTTGTCCTGGTCCGGCTTCATGCGGCTGACATAGTCAATGAGTGACACGTTCTGGTCTTCGGTGCTGTTATGGGTGGAGGCAAAGCGCAGGAGTTTGCTGATTCGGTCTCGGTTGGCCGTGTCTTCACCGACGCCTTCTTTCAGTACGCGACCAAATTCTTTCCAAAATGTCGCATAGGTATCCGGCTTGTTCTTGGCAAGGTCCTCCAGCATGGAGAGCACGCGCTTAACAGCAGCCATGCGAATGGCCTGAACGTCGGTCGACTGTTGCAACACTTCCCGTGATACGTTCAGCGACAGGTCGTTTGAATCGACCACGCCACGGATAAACCTGAGGTAGGTTGGCATCAACTGGTCAACGTCTTCCATGATGAAGACACGCCGCACATACAACTTAATGCCGTGTCGGTGTTCGCGGTCCCACAGATCAAACGGTGCGCGACGAGGGATAAACAGAAGCAAGGTGTACTCCAGGCGTCCTTCAGCCTTGACGTGGATATGCACGAGTGGTGACTCTGTGTCATTTACGGCATGCTTGTAAAAGTCTTCGTATTGTTCGTCGGTGATGTCAGACTTGGACCGCGCCCACAGTGCCGAGGCTTGGTTGACGGTTTCATGGTCGCCAGCCTCATCTTTCTTCATTTGGATCGGAATGGCGATGTGGTCGGAGTAGCGACGCAAAAGTTCGCGTATCCGGCCGTCCGCCAAGAGGTCGTCTTGGTTCTCACGGAGGTGCAGAATGATATCCGTGCCGCGTGTT
>CAZWIL010000219.1:0-3603 GCA_964634175.1 uncultured Vicinamibacteraceae bacterium | reverse complement strand
TATAATCATGCTTCAACACTTAATATCTATGACGACGGGGCGCCGCTACCTTGTCAGCGGGAAAGTGCAGGGCGTGGGTTTTCGGTTTTTTGCGGAAGATGCGGCTCGGCGCGAGGGCTTAGCTGGCTTTGTCCGAAATTTAGATGACGGACGTGTTGAAGCGGTCGTTGTGGGAGAAAACGAATCGATTGCCCGCTTTGAACGTGCTCTGGGAGCCGGTCCGCCGCTTTCAAGAGTTACGGATATTTCGATAGAGCTGGAACCGCCAATGACAGAACTGATTGGTTTTGAAATACGCGAGTAAGAACATAAGGAGCGGAATGGAAACCCTTAAAAAACTGATTCGACATGTTCCCGACTATCCCAAGCCGGGCATTCTGTTTTATGACATCACCACGTTATTGAAGGACCCGGAAGGTTTCAGGCGGGCTCTTGATGCGATGGTCGAGCCCTACGGTGATAAGACTATCGATGTGGTGGTTGGGATTGAGAGCCGTGGTTTCATTTTTGGTGCCGCCATTGCCGACCGGCTGGGCTGCGCCTTCGTGCCGGTTCGAAAACCTGGAAAGCTTCCGGGCGACACGGTGACAGCAACTTATGACCTGGAATATGGAACGGACAGCCTTGAGATTCATCGAGATGCCATTGGCGCCGGCCAACAGACCTTAATCGTGGATGATTTACTAGCCACTGGTGGAACAGCGAGCGCGACCGTTGGTTTGGTGAAGCAATGCGGAGCAGAGGTCATCGGTGTGTCGTTATTGATTGAATTGGATGAGCTGAATGGCCGATCAAAGTTGGAGGGTGAAGAGATCACAACTGTTCTTCATTACTAAGACCGAGCGGGGGCACTACGCCGCGAATGAGTAGTCTAATTATCAGCTTGACCATAGTTCTTGCGACCGCGACTGTTCTCTTTGAATGGCGCCGGCGGAGACGCGAAGAATTGCGCTTGCGGCTCGTGGCATTGTTTGCCCCCTCTCTCGCTCGGGTTCAGGACAACCCACAGGAGCTCGTGGCGTGGTCACGAGTGGCGTCACAGGCCAGGGCTCTTTTTCCCGATGAATTTAAAGAGCTTGACTTAATACAGGGCGAGCAATTTCCGTTCTCAAAGGCGATTATTGAGGATGCTGGGGCCAGATGGGCGACTCGGTGGCTGGCGTGGGAACGCGCGCATGATGCGGAATACAAACAGAAGGCTGAAGAAGTTCAGGCGGAATTGAAAGACGCAGAGGAACAGGCGATCGGCAAGTGTGAGCAGCGACTTCAGTTGATCGAACAAGAGAAGCTTTTGACGTATCAGGAGCGGTATGAAGAATATGTACGAGTAAGTAGGTCCTTAGGCGACCTGCAATAGTTCCTCCCACCAAAGGTTCTGGTCCTGTCTCTGGAGAAAAGGAAGAATGAACCATCCGGCTCCAAAATTAGGTGATTTTCATGCCCTCCATCAGGCATGTGGCTCTATTGTCGACATCAAGCCGGACCGCCAGAAGGTAGAAGGAGAATTCCATGCATTTCACTGCTGGTGCCCGGCCTGTGGCGCAACGTCTCGCGAGGTTGTGAATCTGGACGCGCTGGATGTGTGGACGGATAGTATGAATAGGTCCTTAGACAAGGAACGCAGTTTCGAGCATGCTGTATTAAGAGCTCGTCAGATGCTCTTGGCTGAACAGAGGATCGAGAACGAGCAGCGTTCAGATGATGAGTCGAATGATCTCGACTAGGCGACAAGATGGGGGAGAGGTTAGTCGCGCGGGTGCGCGTCGTTCCATTCGCGGGCCAGGCGTTGCGCTTCAGCCCGCTGGTTTGAATTCAACCTTTCCGCGATCATGTCGCGGTTCTGGGCCGCCTGATTCTGATCCTCGCCGGTTGCTTGTGAAGCAGCGAGATCAAACCACATATGAGCGGTCACATCGTCCTTCGGCACTCCGCGTCCGTCGGCATGCATGAGACCGAGGTTGTACTGCGCGCGGGCATGCCCTTGAGTTGCGGCTAACCCAAAGAAGCGAACGGCTTCCTCGTAATCCTGCACAACGCCGACGCCGTCGACATACATAAGCCCGAGGTTGTACTGGGCGCTGGCATGCCCCTGACCGGACGCTAATCGAAATAAGTGGACCGCTTCTGCGTCATCCTGCGGCACGTTGCGACCATTGGCATACATGAGACCGAGGGCGTACTGTGCGTTGGCATATTGCTGATCCGCCGCCAATCGGAGTAAGCGGACCGCTTCCGCGTCATCCTGCGGCACACCGCGGCCATTGGCATACATGACCCCGAGGTTGTACTGCGCGTCGGCCAATCCTTGATCAGCGGCTAACCGAAGCCATCGCACGCCTTCCGCATGTCCAAAGCGGGATGCGCCATTGGCATACAGAAGTCCGAGCCGGTATTGCGCAAGGTCCAGGTCCTGCTCGGCTGCTAACCGATACCATCGTGCAGCTTCGACACCATCCTGTGGCAGACCGCGGCGGCCGGCCTCATAGGCTGATCCGAGCTCAAACTGTGAGATGGGATCACCTTGGTTCGCCTTCGTCCGAAGGTCGTCGGTGGAATCCTGTCGTGCCACTCCAGTGACAGAGTTTGCCACTGACAACACCATCACGGTGAGGAGATACAGCCAATGTCGAGTCATAACGATCTTAGTAACGCCTCTCCAGAGGAGAGTTCAACTCACCCCGAGGAGCTCGACTTCAAAGATTAATGTCGCGTTGGGGGGAATAGTTCCGCCACCCGCGCCCCCTGTGCCATACGCAAGTGCAGGAGGAATAACGAGCCGGCGGCGCCCCCCAATCCTCATTCCGGCCACGCCTTGGTCCCAACCAGCGATAACCTGACCCGCGCCCAGGACGAATGAGAACGGGGCTGCGGCACTCGCTTGGTCGAACAGAGTCCCTTTGTTGTCTGCCGCACCTGCGTCATAGAGCCAACCAGTATAGGCAACAGTCACGGTTTGGCCCGACGAAGCTGTTGCACCTGAGCCCTCGGTGAGATCAGTAGCGCTGAACGGCACATTGACGGTGGGAGCGACGGGACTACCTCCGCAGGCGGATAACGCACTGAGACTAAGTAGGAATCCAACAGCGACGACGAGGGCGGAGATTCTGGTGCTCAACGTATTTCCTCCAAAATGCGATTTACTGATCCACAGGACTGAACTATAGACCGAGCTACTGCTTTTTGCCGGATCCACTCACGGTCAACCGACCATCGCCGATGTTCTGAGTGGCGTTGATCATCTTGCCGTCTACGGTCAAGGTCAAGACGATGGGAATGGTCCGACCACGGCCGCTCCGTTCAAAGGAGAGCACGAGGCTGTCTCCGTCCTTAACGATCTTGGTCACGTCGACCGCGCCTCCCCGACCACCCTCTATCTTGGCCGCCGTTTTGCCGCCTTCGTCCCGGATTACCACCGTCTGATCCCGCGTACCACCCCCGCGTGGATTCTCCATAGCAATGATCCAGGTCCCCATGAACGCAGTCGCCTCGGGAGCATCCAACATCGAGGCTTGACCGGCCGCGGCCGGACCAGCCAGCAGAAACACACTCAAGGCTACCGCCGCTGGCCGGACGTAGTGTCTTGCCATGGTGAATACTCTTGGC
>CAZWIL010000218.1:0-3609 GCA_964634175.1 uncultured Vicinamibacteraceae bacterium | reverse complement strand
ATGAAGATAGCAGTAATTGGCCTTGGCACCATGGGAACACCAATGGCGGAAAACCTTCTCAAAGCCGGATTTGAAGTTACGGTCCACAACCGAACGCGTACTCGAGAGGAACCGCTTGAAGCGCTCGGTGCAACCCGTGCAGATACTCCCGCGGTGGCGGCCACAGACGCCGACATCGTCCTGTCTTGTGTTTCCGATACAAAAGACGTGGAGCGAGTTTTGCTCGACGACAAGATTGGCGCGATTAATGGACTGACAGAAGGTAGCCTCGTGATCGACTGCTCATCCATCTCACCCGGAGGAACGCGGTCGATTGCGGAACGTTTCCGTACAAACGGTATCGGTTATGTCGATGCCCCGGTCTCTGGCGGGTCGGAAGGCGCAATCCACGGCACCTTAACAATCATGTGTGGTGGGTCAGAAGAAGACTATGACCGCGCCTATCCCGTTCTACAAGTCATTGGGAGCAAAGTCACTCGCATCGGTCCAGTCGGATGTGGCCAGATCGCCAAAGTAGCCAACCAAGTCGTGATCACGGGCACGTTTATGGCCCTCGGTGAAGCATTGACGCTGGCCTATCGCGCCGGCGCTGACCCTGAAAAGGTCGTTGAAGCAATCGGCGGTGGCGTCGCCGGGTCATGGATTCTGAATAACCGGTCTGAAAAAATGCTTACGGACAACTATCCCCTTGGATTTCGACTGCGGCTCCACCGGAAGGATTTGGGGATTGCTCTCGACACAGCTCGAGAGTTCAAGGTGCCGGTACCAATCGCCAGCTTGGTGGCAACAATCGAAGACGCACTCATTGCGCAGGGCTACGGAGATGAAGACATGTCCAACCTCGCGAGATTCGTACGTCATGGTGCCGGCATACCCGATGGTCCGATGAAAGCGTAGCAACGACCATGAACAAGATTTATCCCAATTCGGTGGCGGCTCTAGATGACTTATTACGCACTGGCATGTCACTCATGGTTGGCGGGTTTGGTCTTTGCGGCGTACCACAAAGCCTGATTCGGGCAGTGAGGAACTCCGGCGTAAGCGGTTTAACGTGCATCAGCAACAACGCCGGCGTCGACGGTGATGGGCTTGGCGTACTCTTGGAGACGCGCCAGATTCATAAAATGATCGCGAGTTATGTCGGTGAGAACAAGACCTTCGAAGGTCAATACCTCGACGGGAGTCTGGAAGTGGAACTCAACCCACAAGGCACGATGGCCGAGCGCATGCGCGCCGGGGGAGCAGGGATTGCGGCCTTCTATACGCCAACAGGGTACGGCACTCCCCTTTCAGACGGAAAGGAAACCCGACAGTTTCACGGTCGATGGCACGTGCTTGAGACAGCGCTCCGGGCTGATGTTGCACTCGTCAGAGCTTGGAAGGCTGACACGCAAGGCAATCTCGTCTACCGGATGACCGCGAGAAACTTCAATCCGCAAATGGCGGAAGCCGGTCGGATCACGGTCGCTGAAGTTGAAGAAGTCGTGCCGGCCGGATTGCTTGACCCAAATATCGTGCATACGCCTGGAATTTACGTCGATCGCATCGTAGTCACTGAACATCCAGAAAAGGTCATCGAGAAAAGAACTACTCGGGACGCCGTGTAACTTCGATACATCCAGAATTAACCATGGCCCTTACACGAACACAGATGGCCGCTCGCGCCGCGAGTGAGATTCAAGATGGTTACTATGTCAATCTCGGCATTGGCATTCCGACGCTATGCGCCAACTTCATTCCACCAGGTATTGAAGTGATGTTGCAGGGCGAAAATGGTCTGCTCGGCATTGGCCCCTACCCGACCGATGCCGAAGTCGACGCCGACCTGATTAACGCAGGAAAGGAAATCGTCACGGTGATTCCGGGAGCCAGCTTTTTTAGCAGCGCGGAAAGTTTTGCCATGATTCGTGGTGGCCATATTGACTTGGCGATCCTCGGAGCAATGCAGGTCTCTGAGCAGGGTGACCTGGCCAATTGGATGATCCCCGGGGCTATGGTCAAAGGACCGGGTGGAGCCATGGACCTAGTGTCAGGTGCTAAACAAGTGTTGGTCGTGATGGATCATCTGTCCAAGAAAGGCGACAAAAAAATCCTTAGAACCTGTACGCTCCCGCTGACCGGCAAGGGGGTCGTCACAACGATCGTCACATCCTTGGCCGTGATTAAAGTTGAGTCTGGTCAACTGCGGCTCGTCGAACGTGCTCCGGGCGTGACTATTGAGGAAATTCAGGCCGCCACCGAACCCCATCTCCAAGCATCGAGTGATATTCCTGAAATCGAAGTAACTCTGTAGCGGTACGTGCCGTTAGAAATACCAACTGAGCGAGAGATATCCCGTGGGTGCCGACAGACCATACTCAGACGGGATTAGCCGGGTCGGCGTGATTTCGTCCTCACCAAACCCAAAAAACACCCCACCACCGACGCTCACATCGTCACTTGCCGAATATCCAAAACTTGGCGCTAGAATTGCGCTGCGATCGTTGAGATTCCACAGCCACAAACTTCCGAGATTCCAGAGTGGGTTGAGTTGATAGGTCGCCTGAAACGCCGTTTCATCGCGGCCAAGCACTTGTAGCTCCCCTCGCGCATAGGGCTCCGACAACATGACCCTAGGATAGTCTTCGGCGCCGGATGCGCCCAGGCTATCGCGCTGATACTCGAACAAAAGAAACAGATCACGTCCTCCGACTTGCAGAAGTCGATCCACCCCGATAGTGCCGCGAAAGATCGCGCCACCGGCGAGCTGTCTGACCATCATTTCTCCGCGCACCGCAAAGGCGCCAAGTCCTCCCGCAGCAGCGACAGCTCCGGACAAGTCATCGTAAAGCCTGCCTCCCCAGCCCGACAGTTCCCAGTTCTGGACAGTCATCAGGCCACGGCCGAGCACGGTCAATTCTTCACCAACGAGCGTGCGGGTTGGACGCACAACAACGTCCACTTCGCTCAAAGGAGTCGGGTTAATCCTGATGCGGGCCGTGTCCACCCCGGCACGAAACTCTCGGAACGGATCGACCGGATTGAAGGGCAAGAAAGGGTCAGTCGGACTTAAAAAAAGCGTCGTCCCCCATGACACGGCCTGTCGTCCCACGGACAACTCCACCATGTCCGTCGGACTCCACCTCATTTGGAGGCGGTCGAACCGGTGTCGCCACTGCACATGTTCACGGTCCGTAATGGTCCACTGTAAATCAAGCCACTCTCCCCCAGTTGGGACCACACCAACAGCCAGTCCCGCTTGAGCGACTTGTTGGGTAAACGTCGCTGTCTGTTCATAGGTCACATCAAACCGGAGGTCCCCCACAGACGGTGCTGCCGTAAGCCGAAACCGATTAAAGCCAGTCAGGTTACTCTCGGAGAAACCCGTCGCGCCCGAGGCTAAAGGTACGGTCTGGGCATAACCGGTCACCCAATCTGGTCCGCTATTGAACGACATGCGACCGCTGGCTGGTGGTTCAAGACTCCGGTATACCGGTAAGGATTCGCGCGCGGTGTCATTGTTGGCCAACGCAGCTGCGTCTGAAGATTCCACCGCCATCACTGCTGCGAACCCATCCGACAATGCCGTCGCGAGTCGGTCTTGTAGTCCAAACACATCCTCCCATTGAC
>CAZWIL010000217.1:0-3612 GCA_964634175.1 uncultured Vicinamibacteraceae bacterium | reverse complement strand
CCAATCCGCATTGTCGTGTTCGCACGAGACGTTGAATTTCCGGCGTATCGTGACCGCTTAGCGGAGTATGAGTACCGGTCGTCCCAAGTGTCACTTGAATTTGTAGACATAGACAAGGAACCCCTAAGGGCAAGGCAGTACGACGTCCAGTCATATGGCACCGTCGTCTTCGAATACGAGGACCGTATCGAACGAGTAGTTTCTGACGCTGAACAGGAACTAACCAACGGCCTCATCAAGGTCATCGAAGGTGAAGAACAACGTGTCTACTTTATCCAAGGTCATGGCGAGCGACTGCCGGAAGGCACAGACCGCGACGCATACGGAGGATTGGGCGAAGCGCTCCTACGGGACAATATGTCGGTCGACACGATCATCCTAGCTCAAACCGGCCAGGTGCCTCCAGACGCCTCTGTCGTCATCGCAGCTGGCCCTGAGACCGACTATCTTCCAGGCGAAATAGATGCTCTCAGAACTTATCTTGAGAACGGCGGCAAGGCGCTGTTCTTGCTTGACCCGAATGATGATCTCGCCGCATCACCTCAAGTGAACTTGATTGCATTCATTGCGGAATGGGGTATCGAGGTCCGTAACGACGTAGTGGTTGACGTCAGTGGAATGGGGCAGCTACTGGGTACCAATGCAACGGTACCTGTGGCGGCCACCTATCCCGCCCACCCAATCACAAACGACTTTGCACTTCTCACGGCATTCCCGCTGACCCGTTCCGTCGGAATCAGTTCAGCCAGCCAGAATGACCGTGTTGCTCAGGTCTTCATCGAAACATCACCGCGGAGTTGGGCAGAAAGTGACCTGACTGAACTAGAAGCTGGTGAAGTAGAAATGGGTGACGCTGACACACCTGGCCCCATTGCGATTGGAGCGGCTGTCGCTGTGGCTGCAAATCCGTCACGACCCGATGGTCAAGACAGCGAACCCGATGCGCTCCCAGGGCAAGCAGACCAGGAAGACGACTCTCCCGCGCCAGAAACCCGCGTTGCGGTGATCGGTGATTCTGACTTTGCGGCAAATGGCTCACTTGGTATCCAGGGGAATCGAGACCTCGCACTGAACACCATCAACTGGCTCGCTCAGCAAGAAAACTTGATTTCGATCCGGCCAAGACAACCGGAAGATCGTCGGATCACCCTAACGGCTGACCAACAACTTCGAATCACCTGGATGTCACTACTCATGATTCCTGCAGCGGTCATTGGCACAGGTCTAGTGACATGGTGGCGGAGACGGTAGCCCATGCGACGCGGATACTCGACTCTCACCCTGCTCGTTGTATTCGTGGCACTCGGTTTGTACGTATATTTCGTTGAGCTTGAACGTCCTCCAGCATCGGAAGTGCCTCCCAACGAATCCTTAGTGGACGTGGCCAGTGAAGACTTCGCGCAGCTAACAATCACGACAAACGGTCAGGAAACAATCCTCGAACAAAGCGAAGACGGGAACGAATGGAAACTCACTGGTCCTGTGACGGCGGTTGCAGACGAAACACAAATTTCTTCGATCACGTCAGCACTCTCTACACTGCAGATTCAACGTGTTGTCGCTGAAGACGTAGTGGATTTCGCGCCTTTTGGCCTTGACGCGCCCGCGGTCGCCGTCGATTTTGTTGCGGCTAGTGGTTCGCCGTCAGAACGCCTGCTGATCGGTGACTCGACGCCAACTGGAGGCGAGCGGTATGCCATGCTTGCAGGCAGTGGCCGTGTCGTTCTCGTCGCGGCTCACCTTGATACAACCTTTGCGAAATCACCATTTGACCTACGCGACAAGACAATCCTCGGATTTGACACATCCGATGTTGACCAATTGGAGATTCAATCAAGCACGGCATTAATTCGACTGAAAAAGACTCAGAATGAATGGACACTGCAGGAGCCGTGGGATGCCAAGGCTGATTTCAGCACCGTCGAGGGTTTGGTGGGACAACTGAATAGTGGTCAGATGCTGTCAGTAGTCAGCGAAAACGCGTCCGACGAAGAAGCAGAAGAAACCACTGTTGCCGATTACGGACTTTCTGACCCAAGATTAACCGCAACGATTCGATTAGGAAGTGCAACGGCCACACTCATCGTTGGGAATGATGCTTCAGACGGCATGTTGTACGCTCGCGATGCGTCTCGATCGGTCGTATTTACGATTGATTCAACGCTGGTAGATGACTTGAGACGAGGCGCTAGTGACTACCGCGATAAGGACTTATTTGATTTTAGCCCCTTCACCGCCTCCAGAATAGAAATACAGCAGACCGACGGAAGCACTGTGTTTGAGAAGCTCGAAGCAGAAGACGAAGAATCGGGATCATCCTGGATGCAGGTATCTCCCGATTCAACAGCGGCAGACCGAACACAGATGGATGACTTTCTTGGAAAGCTGTCAAACCTCCGCGGTGAATCATTCGTCGAAACGAGGGACGACGCTACCTTTAACGGGAACTCATTACTCTTGACCGCTCAGATCCAATTTAACACTTCGGGAGCTGACGAGGTCAGTCAAGAAGACCTAGTGACTCTGTGGCGGTCTGGAGACGTGACTTATGGCGTCCGCGTCGGTGAGCCTGGGGCGGCCATTCTTGATACTCGAACAGTGGATGACGCGCTCAAGTCGCTGGCAACGCTCCAAAATCAAGAATCTTGAAATCCGGTTTGAGTCACCCGTAACATCTCATGTAGTGCAAGGTAAAGGTTTAAGATTCGTCCGTCCATTCGCCCTTATTTTTCTCGTTTCATTGTCGGGTTGTGTCTGGAGACCCGCTCCACCGCTCGCCGTTTCACCAACCAACACTACGCGCGGGGCCGATTCAAGTGCGGCCGCAATTAATTTGCAACAAGATCTGAATCACCTGTTCAGAGACAAGTCGACGCCGCCCGCCATCTGGGGTGTGCATGTCCGTTCACTCGACCGAAACCAAACCCTCTACAGTCTCAATCCACGTACCCTACTGATTCCGGCGTCCACCCTCAAGATAGTTACGTTGGCTGCCGCTGTCGAACAACTCGGCTGGGGCTTCACATTCGACACTCGTCTTATCGCAACGGGACCAATCAAAGACGGCGTGCTCAATGGGGACCTGATAGTGCAGGGGTCTGGCGACCCTACTATCGACAACGAAAACAACCTCTTTACTGACTGGGCGAAGAAACTCAAGATGGCTGGTATTACACGCATCACTGGCCGCCTGATCGGCGACGATCGCGCAATGGATGCGGGGGCAACATGGCCTGGGACTCGTTTAGGTACCGGATGGAGTTGGGACGATCTCATCTTCGGATTCGCCGCACCCACGAGCGCTTTGACCTACCATGAGAACACCGTTCACCTCGTTATCACACCTGGTCCGGCGGCGGGACGGACACCCTCAGCACATATTGATGAAAGCGCAAGTGGACTGACGCTAGTCAACCGCACCGTAACCAGCCCCCGCCACAGCGAGTCGTCGCTTCGGCTCTTACGTCTCCCCGGACAAGCAACACTCGAACTACGAGGATCAATTCCTGTCAACACGGAACCTATTCGGCTACCGGTGTCAGTAGACGATCCAACCCTATTCTTTCTGCGAGTCTTTCATCACACGCTTCTGCGAGAAGGAATCGAAGTCAT
>CAZWIL010000216.1:0-3624 GCA_964634175.1 uncultured Vicinamibacteraceae bacterium | reverse complement strand
GAACATTCTTGTAGTCAGCGGTCGGGCAGGATTTGAACTCGTACAGAAAGCGCTCAAAGCCTCTGTCCCTGTTATGGTGTCGGTAGGTGCCGCGTCGAGTCTCGCCGTTCAAATGGCGACCGATGCTGGAATGGCACTCTATTCGTTCGCCGGACGCGGCCGTGGCAATCTCCACGTCAAGGACTGACAGCGCCGAGCAAGAAGACTCAAGTCAATCATCTCAAGCGACGCCCGGTGCAGCTCACCCCTACGGAAGCTCACAGAAAAAACTGCCCGCATCATTCGAATCACCTTCTCCGTCGTAGACTGCCACCTGCGGATATGGACAGACCGGGCGAGTCATCACGATGTTCTGGCCATCGCCAATCTTGTGGGCCATTAAGCGTTCGGGCACACGTCCCTCTTCAACCCACAAGCGAATGGCTTCGATCCAATCTACTTGCGACGCTCCGGGGCCACCCGTGCAGTGAAGTACACCGGGAAGCATGTACAGTCGAGCATAGTCGCGAACATTCGGGTCCTCAGCCTCAATGGCTTCGTAGTAATCGACCGTGCCGAGCGCCGTCACGGCTGAATCCGACCAACCAGTCCACATGATCAACCTTCCGCCACTTGTGTCAAAAGCGCTGAGGTCGGTGCTTACTGCGTCGACAACGCCGGAGACCGCCTGGACGTCGTCCTTCCAAGTCGAAAAATCATATGACGTAAAGTCCCAATCCGCGTCATCAAAGACAAAGTATTTATAAAACTGCGTGCCAAACGCGTAATGGCGTGCCGGACCTTCGCGACTGCGGTTGGACCGCGCACCGGTGATCCAGCTGCCCCAGCCGCCAGGGTCAGACTCTCCACCAAACGGAAAGCCTGGAAAAATACGAACGCCGTTGCTAGTCGGCCCATCGTAGATCGCCTCGATCGCCATAAGCTGCGCTGCAGTGATGCAATCTGCTCCAGACTGGTCTCCCGCACAACGAGGGAGATCCTCGACCTGGAAGTCGCAGGATCGTGGATCATTGAGCACATCATCCTCGACGCCATCCTGTGCATCGCAAGCGGTGTTAATGGCTTCAGCCAGCAGCGCCTGCGTATCACTAGAAATGACTGACTTTGAGATGTCACCATCGAGATGGACCGCTTGCTGTGTCTGGAGCATGCCCGCTGTGAATGCAGTCCAGTGATATGCCGGTGCCCCAGCGACAATACCGTCAAAATCGTCAGGATATCGCTGTGATTCCATCATCCCCTGTCCGCCACCTCGCGAACAACCTACGAAATACGAATAAGCCGGGTCCCGGTCGTAATAGTGTCTGATAACCGATTTAGCGGCGTCAGACGTCAGGTGAATCGCCCGATGTCCAAAATTCTCCTGTCGTTCACCGTTATTCAGCGCCCAGCTCGCATCAATGCCAGACGACACATGACCAGTGTCGGTAGCAACTGTCGCATACCCTCGCGCTAAGGCGTCGGCACCGAATCCAAAAGCCCCGCTCAGTAGCGCCTGGTTCACAATCGGCGTACGCACGAAACCACCCCCGCCGCCCATCATGAATCGACCGTTCCATTCCTCCGGTAACAACAATTCAAAATTGATTTCTCTTTCAATGACACCACCGACACGACAATGCGACGGTCCAGACTCGGTGGCCACAACTGTTTCGGCCTGAGTGATTTTCATGTCAATCAGATCGAGGCCTAACAGACCTTCACATCGACCGGCGGGGTCGGTTGGCATTCCAGTTCTTAATTCTGAATCCACGCATGCAGCAACAAGAAAACTGGTTACGGAAAAAAGTGCCAACTGCTTAATGCCATGCATCATGCCACCCTCCGAATAGGGGCACCGCACCTTAACAATACGAAGATCGGCACACACATGAGACAGCCAAGAGCAGGATGTACTCCTGCTCCCTATAGCGGTCGAATCGGTCGTTTACTTATTCACTGCCAGGCAGGGGCGTTTCGAATTTGATGGTGACAATTTCCCCAACGTTGAGCATGCCAAGCCACACTGATGGTGGAGTCACACCATAGTCAGTCATATCCAGCGCCGCCTCGCCAACACCGCGCATGCCGTCAGCCGACTGCACCAACTGAATATCAAACGTAATCGGATTAGTGGTGCCGAGAATTGTCATCGTCCCAGTTGCTTCAGCCACATCATCGGTCTTCAGTCGATACTCCTGAAGGCGATAGATAATTTCAGGGTATTCCTCAATCTGCATTGCTTCACGTAGGTGGTCAGTCATCTGCTCTTCGGGGCAAGTAATCGCCTCGGTCTGAATAGTCAACGCAACCGTCTCCACACCGTCCGGAAACCCAGGTATCGGTTCGCTTGTCCCTCCCGGCGTCACGTCCATTACACCTTCAACAGGACAGGTCCAGCCCCGCACTGTCGACGTTCCCGAGATATCGAACTGTGCAGTCACCGTCTGTCCAGCGGCTGTAACTGGCCATAAGAAGAGTCCCAAGAGCGACCCAGCCATTATCGTTATACGTCCAGACCAAGAAAACATGTACGCCTCCGTTTCGCCGCTATTATCCTAGAGTCGTTGCCCCGTACGCCGGTCGACGACGTAGCGGCCACGTCTCATTTCTCTAATTGACGTGGCACCCGTTTGTCGCATCACAAGCCTCAACTCGCTGTGCAAGATGTCTATTACCTTCTCCGCACCGTCTTGACCAAAACCGGCTAATCCCCACACGTACGGCCGGCCAATCGCCACAGCATCAGCTCCTAATGCGAGAGCCTTAAAGATGTCCGTCCCACGTCGAATCCCACCATCAATCAGGACCGGAATCCGACCAGCTACGCCCTCAACGACCTCCGGCAGACATTCGATCGTGGACCGCAAGCTTTCGGAGCCTCGTCCTCCATGATTCGACACAATCACACCGTCAGCACCGTACTGCACGGCCAGTTCGGCATCTTCACGGGTCACGATTCCCTTCAACACCAGCTTCATGCTTGTCGCATCTTTTAGGCGTTTTACGTAGTCCCATGTGTAGATTGCACGTGGCGATCCCGGTGGGGTCGGTGCCAATCCCTGATGCATTGGCTTGATGCGGTCCTCATGACAATTCGCACAAAACGGTGCGCGGATACCCTCAAGACCCTGAGCTCGATTATTTGTCACGGTATTTCTACCACCCAACAAATCAATAGTGAAGACGAGCACTGGACAACCCGAATCTTCGACACGCTTAACAAGCTGCCGCGCCGTTTCCCAAACTGGCCGCGTATATAGCTGATACCAGACGGGCTGACCATACGCTTCATTAACCTCCTCGACCGACGTCGACGTCTGTGTCGAAAGCATCATCAGGTTACCCTTACTTTGAGCGGCTCGTGCAGCACCGGGTTCACCTTCGGTGTGAAATCCTTTGAGGCTGGCAACAGGACAGAGCGCCAGCGGAGTCTCCCACCGGGTGCCAAAAAGCTCCGTCGAAAGATCGAGCTGGCTAAAGTCGACCAAGCGCCGCATCCGTAATGAATAATTCGAAAACGCCTCGTGATTCCATCGAAGAGTCTTGTCATCGTCCACGCCTGTCGCTAAATATGCCCAGTGTTCAGGAAGCATCATCTTTTTTGCGAGCGGTTCGAAATCCATTACCTCAAGGGCCTCATCA
>CAZWIL010000215.1:2743-3640 GCA_964634175.1 uncultured Vicinamibacteraceae bacterium | reverse complement strand
TGGCTTTGGCTGCCCGGCGAACTTGGCCGAAGGGTCTTGTAATAGGAGTTGATGATAAAGACGTGCTTGAGCGGGCGATGGTTCAGCATGCTATTGATGTCGCGGCTCCCGATCTTGAGGTTGTCAGTGGGGCCGATTTAGTAGTACTCGCGGCTCCGATTCAGGACAACATGAGGCTGCTCGATGAACTTGAACAGGTTATTGAGGGGGCCGCTATCATTACAGATGTTGGGAGTACAAAGCGAGATATCGTGTCGTGTGCCGGTCGATTGCCCGATCGATTTACCTTTGTCGGTGGTCACCCGCTTGGAGGTGCCCCCCAAAGTGGTATCGCGTATGCGCGACCAGATCTCTTTGTCGGAAGGCCTTGGCTCTTTACCCCGACCAGCGATTCACCAGAAACAGCAGTTGGTCGTTTACAGGAGTTCGTTAGTGCTCTAGGAGCTACTCCTCACGTTATGACAGCCGACGAACACGACAAGCTGCTGGCGTTTCTTTCTCACCTTCCACAGTTAACGGCGTCAGCCCTTATGCATGTGGTGGGAAGTAATGCGGGGACTGACGGATTGGCACTTACAGGACGCGGTCTAGCTGATACGACACGCTTGGCATCGAGTCCGCCAACGATATGGCGGGACATATGCACTACAAATGCAGACGAGATTCGTACAGCGTTAGACGCATTGATTGCGGAGTTAAGTTCGCTTCGCGACCACCTGGGAACGGCTGATGTAATCGAAACGCTTTTTTCGTCTGCTGCGAAATGGAAGAGTCAGCTTCCGACAAAAACAGGGTCACGACAGACTTAGTCGGTATGTTGATTTATCGGAGGGCAGTAGAAGATATTTTGGAACATGCCCGTCAGGAAGAGCCCAATGAATGCTGTGGCTTTCTCTT
>CAZWIL010000215.1:0-2733 GCA_964634175.1 uncultured Vicinamibacteraceae bacterium | reverse complement strand
AGTCGAAGAGGGAGTCCGCGCTAGAAACCTGACACCGAGCCCGAATCGCTATCAAATTGATCCACGCGATCATTTTGCAGTGATTCGACGGACACGAGTTGAGGGTAGCAGTGTCGTCGGAATCTATCATTCCCACCCGACCTCTGCTGCGATTCCGTCTGCCGTTGATCTCGAGCAGATAAATTACACAGATTACGTTTATGTCATTGTGTCTCTCTTGACGACCTCAGATGGAGATCCGATCGGCGCGTTTCGCTTTGTGCGAGGCAAGTTTCAAAAGATTGCGCTTGAGAGCTGCTGAGTCCGACGAATTATCAACGAAAGCCTCTATTGTCGCCTCTGACCTGAATAGTTGTCCGACCAGAAATAACGACGTCTCCGCGGCTCTTGAGGTTCAGTCTAACTTCGTATTGGCCGCTATGCTGAAAAGTGTGTCTCTGAGAAAAACGTCGGCGAATTTCACTAACTCCGGGCTCAAAGGGGTCACAATCAGGGATTCGTTCTGACTTAGTGTCGTCGTCCCAATCCCATTCGACACTTGCGCAGTAAAACTCTTCGTTGTCATCTGGACCGCCTCGAAGTTCAGCAATGAAAAGTATTTCGGCCGGCGGAAAACCGACTCGTGGTGTAGCCCTCAATCTCAACTCTGGGGCATCGTCCTGATTCAGTTCGTGGCTGGAAGTGGCAACGTTTGCGAACGCTACGGCGAATAACACTACCGGTAGTAGGATTGAATATCGTTGCAATAGAAAGGATAGCTGTGTCCGCAAGTACGCCGATGCCCTCAGGCATGTTCTCATGAGACTATCTTAAAGCCTTGAGAGTTAAGCGCCAACCCCGGATGCTCTCGTATAATTCTGTTATGCCAAAGAATTTGTTTGATACGGTCGATGTGTGCACTGGTTCTCCAGCCAACATCGAATGTGAACTAATCGTTGTTCCAGTATTTCAGGGAGAGACGGCAGAGACGGGTTTTCTCGCGGAACTCGATGCTGCTACCGGAGGAGAGATCGGTCAATCCATTCGCCAGGGTGAATTTCGTTCAGGCGAGAAAAATTGTTTCATCACGCCGATAACCGCTGACGGATGGAAGGCTCGTCGTGTCGCACTGATGGGCGTTGATTCAGATAACCTGATGGGGTTAAGGCCAGCTGCAGCGACAGTCGTGCTGATAGCGAAATCTAGGCGAATTCGCCAAGTAGGCTTCCTGGTTCGCGGCAAAAATGATGTGAGCGGTTTTTCTCAGGCGATCACGGAGGGCATGTTGCTTGGTAGTTTCGATGATCGACGATACAAGACCGGCGATGGGCCAGACGGTCCTGACACTGAGGAGATCTCTTTTCAGGTGTTATGCGGCGAGAACGATAAAACGCTTATTGAGAAGGGGGTTAGAAGGGGTGTCGCCATCGGCACCTCAGCCAACGTGGCGCGCGAGTTCTCTAATGAGCCACCCAATCTTTTGACTCCGACAGTTTTTGCAGAGAGGGCAAGGGCGGTCGTGAGTGAGCAAGGCGTAGAGGTGGAAGTACTCGACGAAACAGCGATAGAAGACTTAGGAATGGGGATGATTCTGGGCGTTGCCCAAGGGAGCGTGGAACCTCCGCGGCTTGTGGTTATGAAGCATTGCCCCCCTGACGCGGCTCGTTATCCTGTACTGGGCTTGGTAGGTAAAGGGGTAACGTTTGACACGGGAGGGATTTCTATTAAGCCCGCAGAGAATATGGACCAAATGAAACACGATATGGGTGGAGGCGCTGCGGTCGTTGGAGCAATGCGGGCGATTGGCGCACTTCAGTTGCCTATTCGGGTTATTGGTATTGTGCCAATGGTTGAGAATATGCCAAGCGGAAAGGCAATCAGACCTGGGGATATTCTGGTCAGTGGTTCTGGAAAAACTGTCGAAGTGTTGAACACTGATGCGGAAGGTCGACTTATTCTAGGAGATGCACTGTGGCATGCGCGGCAATTAGGCGCAACTCATCTGGTGGATGTGGCCACGTTGACCGGTTCCTGCGTGGTCGCCTTGGGAGCGGTTGCCAGTGGTTTGTTTGGGCAACCGGTGGAATGGGTCAGTGCGATTGAAGGTGCGGCCAACAGCGCTGGAGAACGGGTGTGGGAGTTGCCTCTTTACGAGGAGTACGCGGATCAACTGAAGTCGGAGATGGCGGATTTGGTAAACATCGGAGGACGGGCCGCGGGCGCTTGCACTGCGGCGGCGTTTCTTCGAGCGTTTACGGGAGAGTTGCCGTGGGCCCATGTAGACGTAGCTGGAACCGCGTGGCTTGAGGAATCGAAACCGGGTGCAGCAAAAGGTGCGACTGGAGTTATGGTTAGAACACTCACCGAATTAGCCGCCATGAGCGAGCATTGGTCGCTTGAGCAGATGTCGTCGGAGGAATGAGAATGTTGCAGCCAATTACGGTTTATCAGGTCGTCACTGAGCCATCCGAAACGACAACAATTACTGATGTGCTGGTCGGCATCGGTGCGGTGGTGGTCAGCTTGGTGGTAGTGGCTCTGGCTCTCGGGCTTATTTTCGGAGCTGTGTTGATCATTTTGCGCCGGCAGCGCCGGCAGGACGATGGCACAACATTCGATACGGATGCTACTCGGCTGGGCTTGGATGCATCAGCTCCAGCCTCACGTAGGTCTCCGGAGCTCTAGCTATAACCGGATTAGTGAAGCCGTGCGGCTTCGCCCTGTGCAACGAGAGTCGCTGGCGCCAATGAACGT
>CAZWIL010000214.1:0-3644 GCA_964634175.1 uncultured Vicinamibacteraceae bacterium | reverse complement strand
TGTTTCAAATGGGTAGCAGAACTGTCAAGGCAACTAAGCAAGTCGTTGGCTGGCCAGACTCTTCCATGTTAGCATCCGCTAACCCGCTGTGCAGGAGTTCCTCCGCTGATCCGTGACGACGACAGTCCGCTCGCTGGCCCAAGTGCATTCGGTGAATTCCGAGTAATGCACCAGATTGGGATAGGCGTCCTTGGGCCTGTTTTCAGAACCTATGAACCATCTCAAGATCGCTTGGTAGCCGTGAAGGCGTTCCATCTGGATATCACGCCTGAGCAATCTCGCGTACTAATCGAATCTCTTGAGCGGTTTGTCGATGCTGGCTTTAGTGGTCCAGGAGTTGTTCCACCGATTGCAGTAGGCCTTGAGCAGGATGTTCCCTATTTGGCACAGGAATACGTCACTGCAGAATCCTTTGAAACTGCAATTCGACACTATGCGCCGACCACTCTGGAGTTAGCACTTCCGCTTATCAGTCAAATTGCCGCGGCGCTAGATTCGGTTCATGGTCAAGGTGTAGCTCACGGCGCCATCCATCTTCGGGACATCTTTGTGGCACCTGATGACTTACGGGTGAACGGTTTCGGTGTTGTTCAGACGCTTGAAGAGCTGGGGCTACCAGCTCCGATTCGACGTCCATATACTGCGCCTGAAATAGTTGCTGGCAGAGAATGGGACGGAGCAGCAGACCGTTTTTCTTTGGCAGCGATCTCATTTGAACTTCTAACCGGTCGGCGTATGACTGGAACCGGCGACCAGATGCGTGACGGCATTCGGTCGATTCAGGGATTAACTGATCGCGATCACGTCGAAGAGGTGTTTTCGGTTGCTCTTGCAGATGATCCAGAGTTGCGATACTCAAGTGCGATGGATTTCGTCGGAGCACTGGAAATGGGTGTTGATGTTGAGCGGAGTGAGGCGTTAGCAGAGAAGTCAGGAGATCGCGATTCGACGGGAACACTAGATTTATTGGCTGGCGTTGAATTCAAGCGACAACCGAGTTCAGAGGGTGAGTCGGATTTTGTAGATCGTCTCGAGTCGTCCCATCATGAAGATGCAATTCTGAAGCGGCAATCTGCTGAGAGTTCAGATCGATCGGATCTGAACGTCGACGCCGCATCTGGCTTTGATGAGGATTCGGGCTTAGGCGGTTCTTCGGTTGACCAGTCAGCACAGGTGACTGAGGGTCCTGATGGCTTTGTTGGTCTAGACGGTACAAGTAGCATTCGCGATGTCGAAGACGACGCCGAGGCCGAAGATTTTAAACATGAGTCAGATCAAGCGATTGAGGCGTCCCCGGACTCTAATACGATCTCAACCAGTCCGGCCCGACAGGATGACGACAGTTCGGAAGTTCGTTCTGATAGGAATGGTGGCGAGCAACGTTATATGTGGGACGAGTCTGATGTCGACAACGATGTTGGCGGCCATGAGACTTCCGAGGCAGTATATGAATTAACCAGTGCCGAGTCGGGATCCACTGGGCCGCTTTTGTCGCCAGAAGGACGTGAACCCCGGCGCACGTGGAATTGGACTCTTGTTCTAGTGATAGCAAGCACGGTCGTTGTAGGAAGCTTGTCTTACTTCTTAGGCGTAGTGTTTTCTCCAGGTGAAGTCCGGGTAGACGAAAGAACTTTGCCGGAATCTCGATTTTCAGCGGCGGGTGATGCAGACCCTATTGGTCGGCCAAGAGACAACAGCGTTCCAAGTGTGCTCGGTGGAATGGAATCTGGAAGTTCGCCTGACTCGAGTGAATTCGAACGTGACGACGAGTCCGTCAGTTCAACGCTACTTGATGGCGTTAGTCCCGACCAGAACATGCCAAATACGGAGCGATCCCAAGCCGACTCGAATTTGGCGAACTCGCCCGGCCTTGACCGATCAGGTAATCGAAGTGAACGCTTACCAGAGCCACTGGCAGAGGAGATGGTTTCTGTGTCTTCACCGGTAGCTCTTGAGTCAGATGAGCTACTTTCTGGTCGTGCCACGGCGCTAGAAACCGGTTGGATCCTGGTTCGTACGGATATTCCAGGCGCTATAGTTGCAGTCGACGGTCGTATACGAGGACGTACTCCGCTGTCACTTGCTGGGATGTCTTTTGGTCTATATCACGTGGAAGTGAGTCGATCTGGATTTCGTTCTGCCGAACGTCAGATTCAGATTAGCGACAAGAATGTGGTTTCTGCGCTGGGTGTAACACTCGTTCCATTGACGTCTCAGTCCATTGAAAATGTCAATGCCCATGAGTTGGGGTCGTTAGACGTGCGGTCAAGACCGAGCGGGGCCCGCGTCACAGTAAATGGATCAAGGATTGGTGTAACGCCGTTCACTGTTTCGTTACCAGTTGGTCGCCATGAGATTCGTATTGAGGACGAGGGTTACCGAATGTGGATCACGAATGTTGAGATCGGTTCAGCAAGAAGGACGCAGGTAAAGGCGTCATTGGAGCGTGGTAATCGATGAAAGCAATTTTGGCATTGGAAAATGGTCTTTGGTTTCAGGGAGAATCTGCAGGTGCGTCAGGTCAAACCCAAGGTGAAGTGGTCTTCAATACGAATATGACCGGATATCAGGAGGTTCTGACGGACCCATCATATACGGGCCAAATTGTGACGATGACCTGTCCCCAGATGGGGAATTATGGCGTTGTGTCTGAGGACGTTGAGTCCCGGGTGCCACGAGTGTCCGGTTTTGTTATGCGAGAAGAATCACCCGTCGCAAGCAATTGGAGGGCGACTGGCACGTTGCGCGACTATCTTGAGAAGAATGACGTCGTTGCCATCAGTGGCATTGACACAAGAGCCTTAACTCGACTTATTCGGACAACCGGTGTAATGCGCGGTGTGATAGGTATTGGGGCGGTTGAACCAGACGAACTGGTTGCGGAAGCGCGGAAGGTACCGGAAATTGAAGGCCGTGACATGGTCTCTGAGGTAACCTGTGCCGAGCCTTTCGAGTGGAGCTCACAGGCTGGCGATTTCGATGTCGGCTCATTCAATATTGAACCTTCCCGACGCCCGGGCCGACCACTTCGCATTGCTGCGTATGATTTTGGAATGAAGTTAAATATCCTTCGTCGTTTTGCGGCTCATGATTGTGTCGTGTCAGTGTTTCCTGCGCGCACGCCTGCAGCGGATTTATTGGCAGGTAAGCCGGATGGGGTGTTTTTGAGTAATGGGCCAGGGGACCCCGCACCGCTAACTTATGCGGTCGAAAATGCGCGTGCGCTGCTCGAATCTGATGTGCCAACATTTGGTATATGCCTTGGCCATCAGATCCTAGCGCTTGCGATGGGGGCTCGGACCTTCAAGTTGAAATTTGGTCATCGAGGAGGTAATCACCCAGTTAAGAATCTTATGACCGAGCGGGTAGAAATTACCTCTCAGAATCATGGCTTTTCGGTCGATCCGGAATCACTTGCTGATGATGTTGATGTTACCCACGTGAATTTGTATGACGGGACGGTCGAAGGGTTACGGCATAAGAGCCGGCCAGTATTTTGTGTGCAGTATCATCCAGAAGCGTCGCCAGGGCCACATGACGCTGATTATCTCTTCTCTTCGTTTCTGGACGAGATGGAGCGTCGTTCAGTAAGTAGTTAGTTGTCGCAAGTGAATTTCAAGACCATCGAATCCTAGCATGCCACG
>CAZWIL010000213.1:0-3652 GCA_964634175.1 uncultured Vicinamibacteraceae bacterium | reverse complement strand
GCAAAAACCACGTTCAAAAAATCGATGTTATAGGCGTGCCCAACAGACTTCTTGTCAGCCATCGGTAATTAGCTCATCTCCACTTAAAAGCCAGCGATCACTATCAAATGTAACCCACTCTTACGACTCGCGCTGCCCATTCCCCACCAGCGATTTAGTCTTACTCAAATTGCAAACTTCTTCTAGATGTTAAAGAAAAACTCCGGTATCGCAACAACATACTTCAAGTTAAACAGCCACCGAGTCAACATCTTGACCGGCAGCGACAACATCATCAGCAACAAAAAGACGGTCACGTAAAACCTGGTTGACCCCAATTTGTCGAAGTACCTTTTAAACACAGTTTTCGCGAGAATCACCGGCAGAACGGCCACATAAAATAGCGTCAACCCAATCCCAAACAATTCTCGAACAAGCCAAAAGTCTGGCAAAGCCCGACCTAGCCCACGAACCCAAATAAATTCAGACAAATTAACATTGGTCAAAGCTTCAAGTTTGTGAATATCCCAGTACTCAAACGGCCCGAAGAAATTCCAATTTGGCCCTCGCAAAAATGTCCCGAGAACGATCAGTGAGCTCCAGAGGATCACAAATCCAAACAGAAATATGGTTATTTCAGCCTTCCGCTCCTTAAAGGTGTAGTAGCCATTTCCTAGCGGGTTCGTATCGACATACGGAATAGCCATCAAGCCAATAATAATGAAGGTTGGCAAGACAACACCTGCAAGCCAAGGATCAAAATAAACTAGCATTTCCTGCAAGCCAAGGAAGTACCACGGCGCCTTCGAAGGATTCGGTGTGTTCGCGGGGTTTGCGGGCTGCTCGATCGGGGCTTCCAAAAGAATCGACCAAACTACGATAACCGCCGTGCACAGAATCAACGAGATCAATTCGCTATAGACCAAGTCTGGCCAAACCCAAACTCGATCCGACTCCTCCTTCTCGATCGGGTCATCCCCAGCCGCTATGCGACGGTCATTTAGCACGGCCTCTCGCATGGAGTACCAAGTAAAAAACACAACCAGAAAGACCAATCCGACAATTGGCACATTGTCCGGTTTGGCTATGATGAGGACGAAGTTCTCATCGAACAGGCCGAAAGCGAAAAATACCGTTAGGAAGCCCATGAGACCATACCCAACGGCATTCTTAGCAAAAACTTCTCGCTTCCAAACAATAAACACCAGCGCAACCACCGACAGCACGAAGAACAGTCGGGGGTCAGCGAACAGATTAATGAATCCCTTAATCGCGTCCATAAGTTCAGTTCACTATTCTTCTAATCATTACGGTGCCAAACCCTTATTGCATCCACCACAAACAACTGAATCCTACAAAGGTCCTGAGATGCCGCCATCCTTCCGAACTCGCCAGAAGTGAATCGCCATCAAAAACCCGATTACAAGTGGCAACGCCACACAATGAAGTACGTAGAATCGCAGCAAGGCACCTTCCCCGACAAACGTCCCTCCCAGCAGCGCAAACCGTGCGTCGTCTGCGGCGTGGACTAGCTGGACGTCGCCTATGGCCATAAATTGAGCCCCTGGTCCCTCATACCCGAGAAACGGCGTCGCCCGGGCCATATTCGCGCCAACCGTAATCGCCCAAATGGCCAATTGATCCCACGGCAATAGATAGCCCGTAAATGACAACAGCAGTGTCAGTACGAGCATGATGACACCAACATTCCAGTTGAACTCGCGCGGGGGTTTATAGGATCCCGTCATGAACACGCGAAACATATGCAACCAAACCGTGATGACCATTGCGTGGGCACCCCATCGGTGCATCTCTCGCATAATACCCAGTGGTACGTGCTCTCGAAGACCCACAATGTCCGAATAGGCATATTCCAAAGTCGGACGGTAATAAAACATCAAGAGCAACCCCGTAAAGGTCAGGTTCAGAAACAAGAAGAAACTTAGTCCGCCCATACACCAGGTGTACCGAAGTCTCACACCATGCTTCTTAAGTCTGACTGGGTGAAGATGCAGAAAGACATTCGACAGCATTACTAGGACACGATTCCGATCATTGATCGGTGCATTGTGTCGAAAGATCGACGTCCACACTTGTGTTTCGGTCAACCAGGTCCACGCGCGTACTAGCACGCCTTCTTCAGGTTGGATGGTCTTAGAATCGGCCATTATTCTTACTCACACACTCAGAAATGCTTCAGCGTCAATCCATTGGCCGAGTTCCTGCTGAAACTTTCGACTTTTGTCGACCAGGATCTGACCATCTTCCGCCAACACGATTCGCGCCCGTTCCAACGGACGCGGTGCTGGCCCTTCAAAGTTAACACCGGTTTCTCGAAAGCCACTCCCGTGGCAAGGACACTTAAATTTAGCTTCAGCTGACAGATAATTTGGCGTGCAGCCCAGATGCGTGCACGTCACTAGCAATGCGTAAAACCCAGGAGCCTCGTGGGCCACATCAAACGGGGTTCGAACAATCCAAACACCGAATCGATCTTTCCATCGCTCGTCGACACCTACTCCGTAATCAGCGGGAAACCCAATCGTAAATTGCTGAGGCGGCTCGTTGAGCACGTTAGGAAACATGTACCGTCCAGTCGCCGCCAAACACCCAGCGGTAGCCGCGGTAAACGACCCCCACGCCAAACCCAACCAGCCACGCCGCCCCATCAGTGGAGATGTATCGTCCGGGACCTTCGCTTTCTTTCGAGTGACGGGCTTCTTTACGGCCGCCGCGCTCGTCGTCTTCCCAGCCAACGCCGGGTTCATAGGTGGCGGAGGCGCTGGTTTAGGTTTCGGTTTAACCGGAGGCGTTTCTGCCTTAGCCGGGCCGCTTGCGGATTCTGATGGGGGTTTCTGATCTTCAGCCATCTCGCTCGTTTCTAACTCCTACCTCTCGTGTCTTACGACCTCACTCGTCTCTTTTACGTCAGAGTCAAGCAACTCAAGAGTCCGCATCGCCACCTCACGCACATTCAGACTCACATCATTCTCTATCAAAGAAGCAACCGTGTCTCGCATTTCTGTCGATCGCAACACCGCAACCGCCTGAAGACCACTGATCATAACCTCCGCTACAGGATCCAGTCTTGCATCGACCCGAGCCACCCTGGTGACCGTTCGCTCCACATAGTCACGATCAAGCATTCGCCGCAGCACCGTTATCCCACCATTCCCGCCTTGGCGCGCCAGCGCAACGGCCGCGTTCCATTGCACATCAGGTATGGGGTCCTCCAAGGCTCCACGAAGAACGGACAGGTCATCCGTCTTGAGCCCCCCAAGAGCATACACCGCCATCTTTCGCACACCGGCATCTTCTGAGCCATACATGCTTTCGATCACATCCGTAACAGAGGCGTCACCCAATGACGCAAGTGCCCAAATCACACTAATCTTGGTATCAGTGTCTGGGTCATCTAGCCCATCCACCAGAACCCGGGTTGCGTCCGCTGGAGGATTCGCAAGTCGACCGACGGCCAACGCAAGGTATCTCCGTACCCGCGGATCATCACCTTCCGAGTTTTCAAACGCCCGTACGATTGCAGACCCAAGATTCGGATATTGCGATTCAACATCAGGATCCGACATCAGTCGGGACAATTCATAGGCGGCCGGCCAACGCCGTTCCCGTCCACCAGTCTGCACATCACTAAGAAACTCTTCCGGTGTTCGCT
>CAZWIL010000212.1:0-3659 GCA_964634175.1 uncultured Vicinamibacteraceae bacterium | reverse complement strand
GACAGGGTCAAGTTATGCCTCACAGAGTGAGGTGCCCCTCACGTTCGGGCTGGGTGACGAGACGTCGGTGGAGCGACTGCGCGTCAGCTGGCCGAGTGGGCAGGTTGACGAGGTGACTAGCCTAGCTGCGAATGAATTCCTTGTTATTGAAGAGGGGCGTGGCACTGTCAGCGCGACCCCGATCGTAAGAGATTAGGAATGGTCGGGTCTTTCCCTCCTCCGCTCTGGGCACGCCGACTGTCTCAACCTATCCGGTATCTCATCCTTGCGGTGACGATTATCGCGCTGGTCGCTGGTGGGCGATTGTTGTTTCAGTCTCCTGATGGATTACCGCAACCCGGTTCTGATGACTATCGTGACACCGTTCGCGCGTTCTATCGTGGCGTGGCGGCGGTCGAGGTCGGTCTACTGGGCGATGCTCGTATCCAATTTGAAGAGGCTGCGAGACTGAGCCCGGCCGAGCCCGCAATTGCTGCGAATCTTGCCGTTGCTCACGTGGGGTTTGGCGACGATGAGGCTGCTGTCGCTCAACTTGAGGTGGCCCATGCGCTGGCGCCGGACAGTACGGAAATCGTGTTTCTTCAGGGGCAGCTTGCTGGGTTTCGAGGTCAATTCGATGACGCCGTAGCCTACTATCGACGGGCAGTCGAACTAGGAGTCGACAACGTGAAGGCTCGTTTTGCGTTGGCCCAAGAGCTTGCGCAATCCGAGGATGATGCCTCTCTTCTCGAAGCTCAGCAACTTTTCGAGCAAATTCTTGACCGGCATCCTGAGAACCTTGCAGTGCTAGTGGTGCACGCCCGGTTAGCGTCCACCCGCGGCGATTCTGCCGCTGCGATGGACACTGTTGATCGCTTACGAGGGCTCAGTGGCGGTTGGCCATCGATCGCCCAAGACCAATTCAATGCGCTGTCGACGGCGGTGTCCACCGGAGAGTTGGACAGGGCGAGAACACTCGCGACACTGCTGCGGAATGTGCTTGTGCGTGTCACGGCCTTTCTTGAAAGTCAGGCGGTGGTCAGTGTGAGTGCTGAGTTGGTGGTCGAACCGCTGCGAATGTTTCTTCGGCTACCGTCGCCTTCGCCTACAGCAGCGCCTCTCGATGACACACTGGTCTACAACACAGTGGAGCCGGCCGGTGAGACGGGCTCGGCTGTGCTGACGACGACCAGCATCCTCTTGTCCAACGACGCGGCGAGTCCCGTCGTGATGACGGCGGATGAACGTGGGATCACGCGAGTCGACACGAGTGAGTCTGTTCTATTTCCTTGGGGGGCGGTGGCTGCAAACGACGCGATTGCACTTCGGGCGTTTGATTGGAATAGCGACTTTCGCACTGATTTGGCCGTGACCGGCGGTGGAGAAGTGGGCCTGTTTGAGCAAACGGAAGCCGGCACCTTCAACGCCGTACCGATAGTGTCTGAGAATGGCAATCCACTGGTGCTGGCTGAGGCCCGCAGTCTCTGGGTTGCTGATTTTGAGATGGATGGTGACTTGGACGTCCTACTTGGCACCGTCGGGTCGTCCGCTGAACTCCTTCGAAACAATGCCGATGGCACGTGGGAGGTTCTCAACCTGTTTCCCGACGTGGACCAGGTGGTCGGATTTGTGTGGGGTGATCTTGACCGTGATGGCGATCCTGATGCGGCCTTATTGGATGCGGCCGGGCAAGTCAGCTTTTTTGCGAATCGACAGGCCGGACAATTCACTCGTCGGATGTCATTAGAGATGCCAGACGCCGTAGCAGGGATGGCTATCGGAGATCTTGATGCGGATGGGCGCCTCGATCTGGTGACACTGGATGCGTCCGGATCCATCGCGAGTTCTGTCTGGGAAGAGCAAGGATGGCAGACTACGGTGGTGACTACGTGGGATGCGTTGTCCGCGGACGGTCGTCCTGGAAGTTCCCGACTGTTCCTGGCGGACCTTGATAATAACGGGGCCTTGGATGTGGTGGCGTCAGGACTCGCGCGCGGGCAGGTGTGGTTGTCAGATGAACGCTCCAGGTTGCAACCATTGGCCGAAGAACTACAAGCTGACATTTTCGATGTCGTTGATCTCAATGGTGACGGCTGGTTGGATTTTGTTGGGGTGGTCGACGAGGTTCCGGTGCAGGTGCTCGGGCAAGGTTCAGCGGGGTATCAGTGGCAAGAGATTCGACCAAGGGCACAATTGGCAGCTGGTGACCAACGGATTAATTCGTTTGGGGTCGGCGGTGAGATTCAGGTGCGGTCCGGATTGCTCGTCCAAAGGCAGGTGCTGACTGGTGCACCCTTGCATTTTGGTCTCGGTACTTATCCGTCGGTGGATGTCACACGAATCGTCTGGCCAAACGGTGTGATGCAAGCAGATTTTGACTTTGCCGCCGGGCAGGTGGTGGTTGCGGAGCAACGTCTCAAGGGGTCATGTCCGTGGCTCTTTTCCTACGACGGAACACAGATGCGGTTTGTGACCGATTTTCTGTGGCGGTCGCCATTGGGGCTTCGCATCAACGCGCAGGACACCGCGGGTATTTCACAGACGGAAGATCGCGTACTGGTTCGCGGCGACCAGCTTGTCGCGCGGGATGGTGAATACGACCTGCGGATTACTGCGGAGCTGTGGGAGACGCACTTTTTTGACTCGGTTTCTCTGATGGTCGTTGACCACCCCATTGAGACGGAGGTGTATGTCGATGAACGTTTCGCCCGTGACCCAGTGAGTCTTGACGCCTATGTGATGGGACCATCCACACCGGTCGCGGCGGCGTGGGATGACCGAGGAATGGACGTGACCAACCTCGTTGCCGAACGCGACGGTCACTATTTGGCATCAGTGGAGCGAGGTCGATATCAGGGGGTTACCCAAACGCACGATGTCGAATTTGACCTCGGCGCTTCCGTCACTGGGCATGAGGCGATCTATCTGCTTGCTCACGGATGGGTGTACCCCACGGACAGCAGCATCAATCTCGCAATTGGTCAGGGCAATCATCCCGCTCCGAAGGGGATTATGTTGGAAGCCAAAGATCAGTCGGGGACCTGGCAGTTGGTGCATCCTGATTTAGGTTTTCCAGCCGGTAAGAACAAAACGATTGTTGTGGAAGTGACCCGGTTGCCTGATGGGTCTTTACCGCGACATTTTCGTTTTCGGACGAATCTTGAGGTGTATTGGGATTGGATTGGGTATGGCCCGCAACTTGAGGAAAATGAAAGCGAATCAATCAGGCTGGAACCCGTGCTTGCAACCCTCAGATATCGTGGGTTCTCAGAAACGGATTTTCACGGGTCGCGCAAACTTGAAATTCCGCGCTATGAAATCGCGAACACGCGGGCTCGGTGGAGAGACCTCGTCGGGTTCCATACTCGCTTCGGCGATGTTGGGGAGTTGCTTGCGGATGTCGATGACCGGTACGTGATTATGAACGCTGGAGACGAGCTCAGGCTTCGTTTCGCGGCTCCAGAACCGCCAGCTGAGGGATGGACGCGTGATTACATTTTTGTTGGTGATGGCTGGATTAAAGACGGTGACTACAACACGACGCATTCGAAAACGGTCGGGCCGTTGCCCTCGCACAGCGATACAGACTATCCATCCGAGGCGTCAGCTGAACTGGAAACTGATCCTGTCTACCTTCGCCACAGCGAGGATTGGACAACCTACCACACACGCTATGTCAG
>CAZWIL010000211.1:0-3741 GCA_964634175.1 uncultured Vicinamibacteraceae bacterium | reverse complement strand
GAACGCCTTGCGCGAAGATCTCTTCGCCAGTTCCGTCAGGGTTCATCCTCAAGATCGTTCCAAACCGGGGGTCTTCATCCGTTCGGTCACAGATATTGCATGGAGCGCCTACCGGAACGTAGAGTTTACCGTCTGGACTGAACCCTAGATATTTCCAGCCATGCGCACGTTCGGTCGGCAGTTTGTCATTGAGCACTACGGGCTCGCCAGGTGAATCTAGATTGGACTCAATTGCGTCAAACCGGAGGACACGATTGATCTCGGCGACGAAAAGGTTATCGTTTCGAAAGGCAACACCATTTGGCATCATCAGGCCGCTGGCGATCGTCACTACCCGGTCAGCCATATGGTCGTCATTGTCATCGATGACCGCGTAGACGTTCCCGGCTCGACGTGTGCCGACAAACACCGTGCCACGGGGACCGAGAGCCATTTGACGCGGGTCCTCGATGTCGCTTGCGTAGACCGCAATCGTGAAACCCTCCGGAAGCGTCAACTGCTCAAGGGGGATATCCTGGGCTGACACGACTACTGACGTGACAACCATAACCACGGCGGCGAAGTAAGGAACGATTTTCAGCATGGACGGCCTCCTGAACAGCAACCTGAGTCTAGCTTCTAGTGCACCAAACGCATTACAACGAGTTATTTCATTGTATCCCGTCTGCCAAATGGGGCGAACTCAGAACCGGAATAAGTATTGGAGTTTGGTGAAGATGGCTCTGTTGGTCTGCTGATATCCAGCGCCTGGGAAAATCTCATGATCATGAAATTGCTCGCGCTGCTGGTAGCGGTCATCGTAGCCGATGTAAAACGCCGTGCCCGAGTTGACTCGGTAGGTCAAAAGAAAGTTAAAGGCTAGTGTTTCGTCGAATGTGTTGATCTCCGCGATATTGCGGAATAAGAGTCGTTCGGTGAATTGGTACGTGCTCTGCGCCCGCAAGATCTTAACGTTGAACACCTCGCCGTTATCGTCAGCGCTTCCTTCGTTCGTGCCCGGAACGAACAGTCCCATGCGATCGGTAAAACGACTCGTATTTATGTTGATTTGGGATTGGAATCGGGACACCGGGCGGAAGTTGATGAACATGAACACATTGTTGTCTCGGCCTAAGAACGGGTTATTCCAGTCGAAGTAAACTTGATCGCCCCAGTTGCCGCCACCGCCGATTGACAGCCGTTGACTCGTGTTGATTCGCGCAAACATATTGAGTCGAGTCTTGAAGAAGTCGATATCTGCGAACCTTTCCAGTTCGCGGGTGACATCGATGTTCGCGCCGATATTCTTTGCGAAATTAAAGTTGAGGCCCACTTGCCGCTGTTCGTCTTCCAACACTCCCTCAAAGCTGTTATTCCGAGAATACCTGGCATTTGGCCCCCAACTAATGAGCCAGTTCTGGGGCCACCATTGATAGCTAATGTTGCCAAACGAGAATCGTTGATCAGTGCGTCGGACAAACCCCACATCCGTTTTGAAATCAGGTGACAACTGATAGGTTGCCGCCGTGTAACTTAAATTGCGGCCATTCTTTCGCATAAATACATCGAGAAAGTAGCCGTTCTTGTTGGAACCCTCCTGGTCTCTGTGATCGGTGCCCATTGCTCGGATCCCAAGAGAATGGGTGTTGCCCACGCGAAAATTACTGTCCACTCCGGCGAGGCGACTATGGCTATTCAAAAACTGCCGGTCCGTCACAATCGCTCCAATATAGGACTCTGCGTACAGGTCATATCGGACCCGACCAACAAACGTTTGAGCTGATTGTTCGAACGCGGGATCCAGTGAATCACTGACGTTCCCTGGAGCTTGATCGTTAGTGTAGAGCACGCCGATAGTAGTTTTCCCGGCCTTTCCGGTTAACTTTGCACCATACAATGGGTCTACGATCGTTCGAGTGTGAACCGTTGTGAACGGTCCTGGGATGTTAAAAATCTCAGCTCCCTCGAGAAAAAATGGCCGCAGCTCAGGAAAGTACAATGCAAACCGCTGATTGACTTCAACCTGAGGACGGTCAGATTCAATCTGCGAGAAGTCGGGGTTGAGCGTGAAGTCGGCCGTTAAATTTGACGTCACACCGTACTTCACATTGATCCCACCTTCGGGTTTTGGGTCACCGCTAACAACCCGGCCGGTCTCAGTGTTGAGGGTACCGAACTGCACTCCCGTGAACGTGGGTTGAAATTCTAAGTTGCGACTAGTGGACAAACCAGTCATTCCTGACAGCACACCCATCTGTGGCAGGAAGCCGGCGATGTCTCTGGAAACAGGTGACCAGACGACAGTTTCGTCCTTGTCTCTAATCCTGCGAACAATCTGAAATCCCCAGTTGTGTGCGGTGTCTGTGCCGCGGGTTGGGTATCTGAGACTCTTAAACGGTATTGCCAGTTCGGCAGTGAAGCCGTCGTCGACGATCTGTCCGCCGCTAGTGAATAACGTATCCCACGAGGAATCGCCACGTGGCACTCCCCCGCCACCGCCGCGGAACCCACCACCCCCGCGTCTACCGCCGCCACCGCCGCCACCGCCGGAACTGCGTGACCCAAGGATCGAATCGTCTTGTACGCCGTAACCATTTACGGCGAAGACATAAGCGCGTTGCTGGTCGGAAAACGGATCGAAATAGACTGAAAAAATATCGTCGCTACGACCGGCTTGGTCACGGTCGCTGCGATTTGATCGCATGATACTAGGGTCCTCATAGTGCGCGTGGAAAGCTAAATAGATGTTTGAACTATCGTAGGCAATGTACACGTCGGAAGCTTCACTCGCGGGTGCGCCATCCTGCGGTTGACTCTGAACAAAGTTGGTAATTCGGGCAGCGGTTTGCCAAACCATGTCATCGAGTCGCCCGTCGATCGTCGGTGGCGTGTCTGTCCGGCTTGGACTTACGTTCACTCGGTCTGTCAGAGCACGATGGGCCGCAGGCGCATTTCCTGGGGATGATTCAGGAGGGGAACTACGGTTGCCAGGTCTAGCAGCCCTGTCACCGACTGTCGGACTAGGCTTGGCTTCACCTCTTTCGTCAGGTTGCGTTTCAGGGCTAGTGCGCCGACGAAAAGGATTTAGGGTGTCATCCTGCCCCTCTTGCCGACCTTGGGGAAGAGCTGTTTGATCGTTACGTGCTAGTGCGTTTTCACGTTGGCCAAGATTGACTGCTGCTTGAGGTGGAATACTCTGTACGATACTGGCGAATTCCGGGGCTAAACCTGCAATGATTTTGTCTTGTAGGATGAAGGTGTCGCCAAGAACTCCGTCCACTTTAACTGTTGCACGGATTGTTCCTGTGGCAACATCGATAATACGCGCGGTTATTCGAAGCTGTTCTCCGAGGCTTTGAAACCCGCCGGAGACCAACCAAGAAACACCCTGTTCTCTCGCCGCGCTAAGGGCCAACCTGTCTCTCAGGGGCGCTGTCTCAGTGCTGCTGTCCAAGCCTGCCGACCTGACGATAGACAAACCCTGTAACTGCTCCAGATCGGCGACGACGGTCTCAGCAATGCCGATTTCTAACCACTGGACTTCGGGATCGCCAGTGACATTCGCAAACGGAACAACCATCACAGAATTGGGCGCCGCAGCCGAGCCAGTCTGTCCGTTTAAGGGCGCGGCGAATGCCAGCATGACCAGCGGGATAGTGATGCAGAAATATTTAAACAATCGAAAAACTACCGTAATACACGCCGAAAATCCTTTCCTGTCGGTGACTCGAATCTCGATCGTTAAATTAAGGAATGAACTAC
>CAZWIL010000210.1:0-3753 GCA_964634175.1 uncultured Vicinamibacteraceae bacterium | reverse complement strand
GGCCAGCCAACGACTTGCTTAGTTGCCTTGACAGTTCTGCTACCCATTTGAAACAGTACACGAAGTGTGACGTTCGACCCGTCGTCCTCAACTGAACCAACAGGCCTTCCGTCGATCGACTACCGGCACCTATCATGGGCCGCTAGATTGGTTTGTGATTACTGCCACGATTTTGAGCGCCTCCGACCGTTCTTTGCGGGTTCACCCCTTGATCCAGATGCTTGGCGCCAAGCAATCGATACCAGGCAGGCAAATCCAGTAAACCATTCACAGATCACCGCGGCAGTAATGGAACAACTCACGACTCGGGAAGCTCCCGATGTTGCTCTCACTGCGGCAGAACAATTGAGCAAGCCAGACACCGTTGCGATTGTAGCCGGCCAGCAGGCTGGATTATTCGGAGGACCACTCTTCACAGTTTTAAAAGGCCTTACCGCGATCGCGGTCGCTCGCGAGGTCAGCGAAAAATATAAGGTCCAGGCGGTTCCGGTGTTCTGGGTCCACGCCGACGATCACGACCTTGAAGAAATCAGCAACTGTTCTGTTCTCACGTCTGACTTTGAATTCGAAACGATAACGATTCCACACGACTCATCGTCCTCTCAACCTGCATCAGCGGTCCGACTAAATGACTCGATCGTTTCGGCCTCAAATAGACTCCGTGAACTTCTCCCGCAGACTGAGTTTACTGATTCAGTCTTCAATGAACTGCGTAACGCCTATCAACCCGGTCGGGGAATGGTCGAAGCATTTGCGCTGTGGATGGACACGCTGCTCGGACCACATGGCTTAGTCGTCTTTGACGCTTCCGACACCGCGGTAAAATCTATTGCGCGGCCACTTTTTCAAGTGGAGCTCGACACAGCTGGTGAAACGTCGAGGCTAGCAACCGAAACCGGTTCGGATTTAATTGCCAAGGGGTACCACGCTCAAGTAACGGCCTCACAACACTCAACTGGGCTTTTTTCCCTCAGTGACGGTCGTCAAGCTATTCGTCTTACAACAGATGAAAGGACTCCTGACAGAGACTTTGAGATAGGCGGTAAGGTCCTGTCATCTCGGCAAATGAATGAGCAGCTCGCCAAAAGCCCAGATACTTTTAGCCCGAATGTGCTTCTCAGACCTATTGTTCAAGACAAAATATTTCCGACTATTGCAACAATCGCAGGACCCAGCGAACTTGCATACCTCGGTCAACTTCGTAAGGTGTATAACCATTTTGATATACCGATGCCGATAATTTATCCAAGAACCAGTGCAACGATCGTGGATCAAGGCACTCTTAGATTTATGGAGCGATACGACATCAGGTTTGAGATGCTACAAGCCCAAGATGACGGAGTCCTTAATCGGTTGTTATCGAACCTACTTCCAGGCGAAATCGACAAAGCCATTGAAGAGACTAAACAAGCGATGACCGATCACCTTGCCACGGTTTCAGCGGGAGTCACCAAGGTCGACCCGACCCTAGTCGGCGCAGTTGAGACCACCAAACAAAGAATGGACCGCGATCTCAAGAAATTAGGCAGCAAGGTTATCCAAGCTGCCAAACGACGAGATGAAACAGTACAGCGGCAGTTTCGACGAGCACGCTCACAGACCTTCCCTAACGGCGATCCACAAGAACGCGCAATCAGTTGTATGTATTTCCTTAATCGATATGGTCTACAAGCGGTAGACCACGTAATAAAACAACTACCGCTCAAAATCGGACACCACGGCCTCATCACGGTATAATCAAATCTAATATCAATTAGTCAAGAGACTTGTTGTTTCTCATAAACAGCAGGCACTAGCGAGTTACGAACCGATGAACGAAGAAGTCTTTAAGGCGGTTACTGAAACGCTGAGTCAGGGTGATTCGGCCGCCTTGGTAACGATAATACGTACGGAAGGATCGACTCCACAAAGGGTGGGGGCGAAGATGCTGGTATTTGCCGACGGCAGAACGGTCGGCACTATCGGCGGGGGCTGCTACGAGAACGACGCATTCTGGAAAGCGCGAAAATCGCTCGAAACCCGACGAAGCCAAGTTGTTCGTTATGAACTAGCAGACGATATTGCGGAAGAATCAGGTTTAATCTGCGGAGGTCAAATGGAAGTGTATATTGAACCACTCGACGCCGCCGCACATCTGTACCTGATTGGCGCAGGACACGTGTCCTATCACTTGGCTCAGGCGGCGTCCCAGGTAAACTTTAAGATTCACGTACTCGATGACCGAGAGAAATTTGCGAATCGGGAAAGGTTTCCTGACGCGACTGACATCACCGTCGATAACATTCCGGATTGGTTAACGAGTGCCACATTTCCGAATAATGCTTACGTGGTAATCCTGACACGGGGTCACACTCACGACCTCGATGCTCTGCGGGCACTGGTACCTCATGACCTACGCTATCTTGGTCTCATCGGAAGTCGAGCTAAAGTGGCGCGGCTCTACGCGGCTCTCCAAGAAGAATCTGTATCACTGGATACACTGACACAGGTGCATGCGCCGGTTGGATTAGACATCGGAGCAGTCTCTCCTCAAGAAATTGCTATCAGCATTTTGGCAGAGCTTATAGCAGTAAAATATGGCAAGGTGGCCGACGTCGCACCTCTCCGCTGGGTCCCAGAAACAGACGAACCGGCCACTGTATCGGCTAACGAACAGTAATCACGCCGGTGCAATTCGACTGATATAATCCCGTAGAATGACATCGCTCGCCGGTCACTCGTCGCATGCTCAACTTCCGGAACGTTCGCGCCTAATTCTTTCAGCTCTCGTGCAGCAGTACATTGAAAAAGGGGAGCCAGTTTCATCGTTATGGCTCGCACAACATGGTGGCTTCGGGTTGTCATCGGCAACCGTTCGAAATACGCTGTCCACTCTAGAAGATCGTGGATACGTGCGCCACCCGCACCCCTCGGCTGGCCGGGTTCCCACTGACCTAGGTTATCGTGCCTATGTCGACCTAATTCTTGACTCGAACCCTAGAACAGACGTCACACAGGACGTAGAAGCCCGTCTGCGACAAGCCGGTAGCGTGAGCGATGTCTTGTCAAACGTGTCACATGAACTATCTCGTGCATCGCACAATCTTGGTTTCGCGATGATTCCGCCAATCGATGGAACTTTTCGCTATATCGAATTCGTCCCCCAAAATGAGACAAAGATTCTTGTAGTGGTTGAAACTGATACAGGCCAAACCGAACACAAAGTCGTAGACCTCGGAGAAGCGGTGCCTAGGTCAGAACTTGAACAGGGCGCGAACTATCTGATGGCTGAATTCTCAGGATTGCCCCTCTGGGATGTCCGTGCGACGATCAGTGAGCAACTCCGTCAAGAGCAAATGCTCTATGACGAACTACTCTCGCGCGCACTTCGTCTCGCGAGCTCAACTCTCGAGGACATGGTGAAACCGGACCAGTTGTTTCTTGAAGGAGCTGGTTTCCTTCTGGATGAAGCAACGGATACCGACGGTGACGACCGTATGCAGTTTTCAACCCTTCGAAGCCTGCTCAGTATGATCGAACGCAAGGAAAAGCTAGTTCGTCTTCTGAACGAATACATTGAAGGCCGTGGACTAACCGTCGTGATAGGAACGGAGCACAGTTCACCTGAAATGAAGGATTTTAGCCTCGTGATGTCAACTTATGTCAACGGCAGTGCAACACGAAGCGTCGGTGTGATTGGTCCGAGACGTATGCGGTATTCACAGGCCATCTCAGCGGTAAACAGTATTTCCGTAGCGATTGGTCGCGTGCTGA
>CAZWIL010000209.1:0-3784 GCA_964634175.1 uncultured Vicinamibacteraceae bacterium | reverse complement strand
ACCCTATGGGTGCGACGGGCGATCTTTCAGATTCATTTGTGGACAGGAATTGGTATCAGTCTGTATCTCCTCATGATTTGTGTGACGGGGAGTGTGTTGGTATACCGAAACGAGTTGTTTCAGGCATTTTCTCCGGAGCCAGTCATCGTTGCGGAGGCTGGTGAATCTCTGACACCAGAACTCCTGACCGAGGTCGCCGAGCGAGTCTACCCGGACTACGAGGTGACTAATGTGCGCATAGGCGAGACATCGAATCATGCCGTTGAGATCTCTCTTGCCAGCGACGACGAGACAATTCGGCGGTTGTTTCATCCGTATACAGGAGAAGATTTAGGGGACCCGCTGCCCCTTGGATATCGTGTCTCGGCGTGGACACTAGACCTTCATGACAATCTGCTGAACGGTCGCACAGGGCGCAGAATTAACGGTTTGGGCGCTCTGTTTTTCATTGTGTTGTTTGGCACAGGAATCGTGATTTGGTGGCCAGGGATTAACAGTTGGCGACGGAGTCTGACGCTGGATATGAAAGCGAATTGGAAGCGACTGAATTGGAACCTCCACAGTGTCTTGGGTTTCTGGTTTATGCCCTTCATTCTGATCTGGGGCGTGTCGGGGGTCTACTTGTCCTACCCAGAAATATTTCAACGAACAGTGGACTACTTTGAGCCGTTCGACCCGTCTAATCCGGTTGATCGAGTAGGTGACAGTATTTTGTACTGGCTGGCCTACCTCCACTTTGGTCGACTAGGTGGTCGAGGGATCCCATTTTGTGACCGAGGTCTGTGTAACGAAACCACGAAGGCGGTTTGGGCCATCGTTGCGTTCGTGCCGCCGACGTTACTGGTGACCGGCGTGGTGATGTGGTGGAATCGCGTGTTACGTCGTTCGCCTGAGTAACTCATGACGCTTGATTTCCCTGTTGCCGAGGTCCGAGGCGACAGGTGTTTTTGAAGATGGTGACTATCAATCAGCGCGTTGTCAGTGTGATGGTTTTCGCGACGCTCGCGATGCACAGCACCGTCGACGTTGAAACGCTATCTCAGGACACACTCGTAGACAAGAACAGACAGACCTTTCCCCTCGCTCCATCGGCTCGTGTCGGTGCACTGGAACCGTCGGTCCGCGAGGCCTTAGCCAATATCGTACCGTCACTACGCCAGCGGCGTTTTCCAGAAGAAGCGGTACGGACGATTGGTCGGTCTGGGGATAGTCGTCTGCTGTGGTACCTGTATGACCTTCATTGGTTTGTAACACGCACGTCGCAAGATATTTTGGTCGAGGCTTTTGAAACCCTGAGCGGCGCTGGTCTCCCGGAGAATGCCTTTACGGTTATGGGCGATCGTGTTTTAGCGTGGGCGCTACCGGAACCACCTAACTACCGACTGTTGAAGCGTGACTTGTTTCTTCTAATTGAACCAGGGTGGGAAACCTTCTTTGATGACGAAGATTCGGCGATAGACTGGCGACTTGTCGGCTGGGGTGGAGTCTTCATTGACGACCGTCCAGATGCGACCTCAGGACAGGTCTGTCCGCGGGGATGTATTCCGGCGTTAGACGAGCCAGCAGTGACCAATGCAGCAGCTGGTGCGTGGTATCCAGACGAGGCGCTTGTGTTCGGTGTCGTCATTAATGGCGAGGCGAGAGCGTATCCGAAAAACATTATGGAAGTGCATGAGATGGTCAATGACACCCTTGGTGGACGCAGAATCGCCATACCCTATTGCACCTTATGTCTGTCCGCACAAGCGTATTTTACGGATGAAACCGAGGGCGTCCGGCCACGACTTCGAACTTCGGGGCTGTTGTCTCGGTCGAATAAGTTTATGTACGACATTTCTACGTTTTCAGCCGTCGACACATTTACAGGCAGGGCGATCTCGGGTCCATTGTTCGACGCCGGTATCCAGTTCAATCAGGCTACGGTCATAACGTCCACGTGGGAGGCTTGGCGTCAGGCGTATCCGGAGACCACGATCGTTGCCGAGGATGGAGGGATCGGTCGGAGTTACCCCAGCAATCCTTTGCGTGGCCGGGACGACGCTGGGCCTATTTTTCCGGTTGGAGATGTCGACCCACGCTTGGGTGTGCACGATGTGGTGTTGGGTGTTGTCGCGGCTGATGGGACGCCTGTTGCATTTCCGGTGGCTGCGGCCAGATTGGCGCTTGAGGCCGGTGAGACAGTCACGGTCGCCGGGGTTGTAATAGGACCTGACGCCGGAGGGCTACGTGCGTTGGATAGTGATATTGAAATGGCTGCTCACGAGGCGTTTTGGTTCGCATGGAGTCAGTTTCATCCACGGACAGTCTTGTGGGAGCGATGAGCGCACTGTGATTGCTCGGAAATGACTACAAGTAGAACGTGACCGCCGGCGCCTTCTTTTTCGGAAACTGGTAGCCTACCTCTAGATGAACGACGTCAGTGTGTGCCAGCAGCACTTCGACGAGCTTTCTGAGACTTACCGCATTCGCTCCATTAAGGTTTATCGCATGGAACTTGCGGAGGAACAAGCTGTGCCCGTTCTTCCGTGTCTCGACCATGAGGCTATGTTGCACCAGAGAATTCCACCTCACGCTGCTGCGTATATTGAGAACCGCACCTCGCATGACTTACATGAAATTGTCTTTATTCCAGAGAGCTCGCTGATTGAGGTCGACATCATCTCGACTGATGCAGAAGCTTCTCAGGATTCACGGGAGAAACTGAGACAAGAACTTAGCCAACGGTTTCCAACATATCGTATTAAAGAAAAGGGCCTCTCTTATCTCAGAGGCGACCGGCGAGTAATGAAGGCGTGCCGTGCACAGGTATCTTTGCGAGACGTTCTCAACGGCGACGACTTCGACCTACTTGAACGTTCAATCGAACGTTTACAGACTATTGGAGCATTGATGGAGAAAGAATCCAGGGTGGCCTCCTGGGGCGTACGAACGATTACCGGGCCATTACTAGCGACCACAGGATTTCTCATTTATAACCTGCTCGGCAGGTTCACCCCAGAGATTGGAGAGTTCTGGTCGCGCACTCTGCAATACTCTTCGGTTGGATTCCTCGGTGCAATCTTTGTTTATTATGGTCTCAAAGCAGTACACCTAACCGAGATGGCTAACCGTGTCTGGAAGCGGGCTGCGGAGTACCGCCTAATTGTTTCCGAACGACGACGATTGCGAACTCCGTGACCAGTAGATCTTTTATCTCAACAAGGAGGCCTCATGCGATATTCCGTCCTGACTAGTGGAATGGCACTCGTAACCCTCGTTGTAGCGCTTATGCCACCGCCGGCGTTCGGACAGGGGCAAATCGTAGTGAAGCAGGACGTCGTCTATGGTCGAACCGCGGGTTCAGCACTCATGGCCGACATTGCCTATCCCGTCTCTGGGGAACCGGTGCCCGCGATGATTTACGTTCATGGTGGACGGTGGCGTGCGGGCGAACGAACTGGTCGCGACCGACTGGATGTCTATGAGTGGGCTCGGGAGGGATTTTTCTCCATGACGATCGACTACCGACTCGTTCCGGCGTCACCGGCACCCGCACCCTACCAGGACCTGCTATGTGCGATTCGCTGGGTACACGAGCATGCCGCGGAATATGGTATCGATCCAGAGCGTGTCTATCTCATTGGGAACTCTGCGGGTGGCCACTTGGTCTCGTTGGTTGCGACCCTTGGCGACGGGCCGTATGAGACAGTTGGAGGGTGGGACAATGCGCGTAGTGACGTCCGAGCAGTGATTAGTGCAGCTGCACCGTACGAATTAAATACCTTGTCGTGGGGCAATCTCTGGA
>CAZWIL010000208.1:0-3799 GCA_964634175.1 uncultured Vicinamibacteraceae bacterium | reverse complement strand
TCGGCATACGTCTCATCATCCAGACGACCCGGCCGGTCCTGCGGCATCGTCGCGCTTGTCACGATGAACATCTCTTCCATCGACTGCGCACGCCACCGCTCACGAAAATCGACACCCTTGAGAGGCACGAACTCGCCGTCATCCATGTTCTCGCCGTGACACGCCGCGCAGTTCTCTAGATAGGCGATACGCCCCAGACCGGCCTGCTCGACCGTATAGCTCAACGGGGGCAACTCTTCTTGCGCAGCAACGTGACGGGTAGGTTCAGGCACTGCAAGCCAGAGAACAAACACCACAATGAGACCCACACGGACACGTCGGCACTCACGTTGCCAAACGGATCCAGGCAGCCATCTCTCGCGGGTGAAGGGTTTCATTTTTTGTCTCCTGTTCGTCGTTGCCGCGAACATTTCTACCTACGATTCGAAGGCAAAATCTACCAACCACCCGCGCGAGCCTCTATAAGGATTACTGACCTCCTCGCATCCCCGTGTGGTCTTCAATGGCCTCAGTAGTCGATCATCTAAAGATTCCGCCCTGTAGGTATTGGAATCTCGTCGACCACGTCATTTTAACCAGCTACGCGGGTAGATCGCACCTGTCGGTCTCGAGTTTTTTCTTTTCGGTGTGATCTTTTCTTTCCGGCCCGGGCTGTCTGATTTTCACCGTTTCGTGATGACGAAGCATGTTTCGCTCTATTTATTTTTCGTCTTGATGGGGTTGTCGGTTGTCGTTTCGACTTCCGGTTCGGTTGAACTTTCTGAGTATCCGCGGTAATACCAAATCCGGACACCAACTCCTCTTTGATTGGCCTCTTGATGAGTTGCTCGATAGCAGCCAATTTCTTGCGTTCCTTAGGTGAAACGAGAGAAATAGCGTTACCGCTGCCACCGGCTCGTGCGGTTCGACCAATCCGATGCACGTAGTCCTCAGGTGCATCGGGCAGGTCAAAATTAACGACGTGGCTAATGCCATCAACGTCAAGACCCCGGGCGGCGATATCCGTTGCTATGAGGATGTCGAACTTCCCGTCTCTAAAATTTTTCAATGCTCGCATCCTCGCACTTTGACTCTTATTACTGTGAATAGCCGTGGCAGCGTGACCGGCTTTCTCCAAGACCTTAGTTAACTGGTTCGCTCGAGCTTTAGTCCGAGTAAACACCAAAGTTTGAGGCATGTGGCTATTCTGCAGTAGGGCTTTAAGCAATTCCTTTTTACGATCCGTTTGTACAGGGTGTATGACTTGCGTGACGCTACTGACCGGTGTTGCCCGACGAGCCACCTCGACCATCACCGGTTCCCGACTGGTACGACGGATTAAGGTTTCGATGTCATCGGGCATCGTTGCTGAAAAGAACAAATTCTGACGTTTCTTCGGTAAGACAGAAAGGATACGACGGACATCGGGTAAAAACCCCATATCAAGCATCCGGTCGGCTTCGTCCAGAACGATGGTACGAATGTGATTCAGCGGTGCCTGTTTTCGGCCAACATGGTCGAGAAGTCGTCCAGGAGTTGCGATCAATAAGTCCAGTCGTCCGGCAAGTTTTCGTTTTTGCGGGTCCATTCCCACACCTCCGAAGACAACGGCACTTCGAAGATTTAGATGTTTGCCGTAACGCTTAGCCATATCACCAATCTGTGCCGCTAGCTCGCGAGTTGGTGTAATAACCAGTGCCCGAGGGCCAACAGACGGCTTTCCGACAAACAACTGCTGAAGGATAGGCAATAGGAACGCGGCAGTTTTTCCAGTTCCAGTCTGGGCACATGCGATGAGGTCTCGATCTTCAAGAACTACTGGAATCGCTTTTTCTTGAATTGACGTGGGTTTGGCATATCCCGCGGTAGCGCGAACTATCTCAGGACACAAGCCAAGCTCGGTGAAATTCATACGGTTTGTACTCCGCCCCTCGTCCACCCACGAAAGGGCCTCTACGCCTATTGATTCACATGAACTGCAAGCGATCTTTGGGAAACTAGTTAATAGGTGAGGGCCGTTAGTTACGGTCGGCCAAAACTTACTGACTCCAAGCGGGCCTTCTGGGTGGGAGAAAACCTCGTCTCTGTTTCTCAGATAAGGCTAACATGTTGCGTTTGATGATGGAAATGGCCGCCCTAAGAGTTCCACGTTGGAACCAGTGGCCACTTCTGCCTGAAAGAGATAAACGCGCTGCGAAGGTCAGGCCCATACTTAAAATAACGTTCGCCTCGAACCGTAGCTAATCACAAGCGGAGCAAGCAGCTACCTTGAAGACTCAAGCTCGTGTGGTGGTGATCGGCGGTGGCATCAGCGGGTGCAGCCTCCTGTACCACCTAACCAAACTTGGCTGGACGGACGTGGCGTTGGTGGAAAAGAACGAGCTTACATCCGGCTCTACTTGGCTCGCTGCCGGCAATGTTGTGCAGTGGACCCCCAATCGCTGCAATACCAGGCTGCATCAATACAGCATTAAGCTTTATCAAGAGCTTGAAGCTGAAACCAGCCAAGAGACAGGATGGCGAACGACGGGAAGTCTGCGTCTGGCGACGACCTCAGATCGAATGGACGAGTATCGCCATGTCTTGTCCAAGGACCACGCGCTAGGAATTAACTGCGACCTTGTTTCTCCCGAAGAGGCCCGACAACTCTTTCCATACATGCGTGCCGAAGGTTTGGTTGGTGCGATGCATCACGTGCTCGATGGACACTGCGATCCGGCCGGAATCACGAGCGCTCTCGCTCAGAGCGCCCGTCACGCGGGCGCTGAAATTTATCGATTCAACCGTGTGACGAGCCTATCCAGATCCAGCAGTGGAAGCTGGGTGGTGCATACCGAACAGGGTGATATCACGTGCGAGATTGTCGTTAATGCAGGCGGGCTCTGGGCAGACAGGATCGCCGCTATGGTCGGTCTGTACTTGCCCACCATGGCCATTGAGCACCATCACGTCTTGTTCGCAGACCTACCAGAAATCGAAGCAGTGGAAGGAGAACTGACCTCATTACGGGACCCCGACGTTCCTTACTATTTACGAAAAGAGGGTAACAGTTTGCTAGTCGGTCCGTATGAATCCAACTGTAAGACCTGGAGCACTAACGGCGTCGCGTGGGATTGGGCTCAGATGGATCTCCCGATTGACCTTGAACGAATTCAGCAGTACCTCCTGCGTCTTATGGAGCGCGTGCCGATGCTCAAGGACGCTGGGTTGAAACACATTTGCAACGGTCCCATCGCGTATACTCCCGACGGTCAGCAGCTGCTTGGACCGGTGTACGGCGTGCCAAATTTCTATTGCCTCGCAGGCTGCAACTTTGGGATCACTCAGGCAGGCGGTGTCGGTAAGTACCTCGCCGAGTGGATCGTTGAAGGCGAACCCAGCATCGACCTATCCAGCCTCGACCCGAGACGATTCGGCAATTGGACAACGAAGACGTACACGCAGGCTAAGACTCAGGAAGCGTATCGGCTGCAGTACCAGCTTTCGATTCCTGACACGGAGAGAAACGCCGGTCGGCCGGTGAAGACACCACCGATCTACGACCTGCAAAAAGCTCAAGGCGCCGTTTTCGGCAGTCGTTATGGATGGGAACGGGCCAACTGGTTCGCCCCTGATGGGGTGGAAGCCGTCGATAGACTGTCGTTCCGCAGGCACAGTAACTACTTCGAGCACGTCGGCAAAGAGTGCGTAGCGGCCAGAGATCGAGTAGCCGTCTACGAGCTTAGCGCCTTTACGAAATTCATCGTGTCAGGCCCGACCTCGGAGACCTACCTCGACCGATTGACAAGTGGTCGTCTGCCGAAGCTGAACCGAGTCGGCT
>CAZWIL010000207.1:0-3826 GCA_964634175.1 uncultured Vicinamibacteraceae bacterium | reverse complement strand
CAATTTCGATCGATTCCTTGCGACGAGTTTCGATTGCGTCTATTCTGGCTATTGATTTATCAAGTTGTGTAACCTGCGTAGGTCGGTGTCACTTTACGCAAGCCAGAACAAGGGAGCTGAGACCATGAGAAACGGGTTTCTTACGATCGTCTCGATTGCAGTTGGGACAGCACTGTTTTTGCCGGTTCACGTTAACGGCCAACCGGCAACTGCAAATACCGTGAGTGAATCTCGCACATTATGGGGAGACCCCGACCTGCAAGGGATCTGGAACCATGGCACCGCGACTCCGCTGGAGCGGCCTGACGCACAGAGCGGACGGGAGTTTCTCACGGAGGAAGAGATTGCTGAGGTAAACCTGAATGCCACAACGTTCGCCAGTTCTGAACGCCGTGGCGATCTGAGCAAAGACCGAGACGTAGGACTGGCGTATAACCAGTTCTGGTGGGACCGAGGGTTATCGGATGGACGAACCGCGTTGATCGTGGATCCCCCCAGTGGAAAGATCCCGTACATGTCGACCACGCAACCGACACCAGGTTTTCGGCAACCGCGGACCTCCGATGGTCCAGAAGACCGGAATCTGTGGGAGCGCTGCATCACGCGCGGGGTACCCCGACTGGGCGGTGCTTATAACAATAACTTTCGCTTGATACAAGCTCCTGGTTACGTCGTGATCCTTCACGAGATGGTCCACGAATCACGCATTGTTCCTATGGATGGACGCCCACACGTCAATGCCGACATCCGCCAGTGGAACGGAGATTCGCGTGGCCGATGGGAAGGCGAGACACTCGTCGTGGAAACCACCAATTTTTCCGACAAAACGAGCTTTCGCGGTTCGTCGTCAGGTCTGAAGGTCATTGAGCGTTTCAGACGCGCGGATGCCAATACGCTCCAATACCAAGTGACTCTCGAAGATTCGACAACATGGACCCAACCGTGGACGGCAGCACTTGCTATGCCTATGACCGAAGGCGACATGTTTGAGTACGCGTGCCATGAGGGGAACTACGGCATGACCAATCTTCTCGCTGGTGCTCGTGTACAAGAGTTGGAAGCCGACGCGATCGGATCACGATAATTGCTTCTGGATAACGAACGTACCTCTCCTCGTTTCGCATCAGTGGTGATTCAAGCACTAATACCTCTGCGGCCGTCAGCGCCGAACCGGTCGCGCAAGTAAGCCTTTAAGGTATCGATGCCGTCTCCGGTTTTGGCAGAGACCGCCAAGCCACTGTTCACCGCGCCGCATCGATCTGTCTTGTTGAAGACGAGTGAAACGCGACTCGCGTCGACCCCAAGCTCGGCCAGTACCTTTTCGCCTAATTCCATCTGCTCGTGCCATTTCGGTTGACTTCTGTCGACGACATGAAGCACGAGATCCGCCTGACTAATCTCCTGGAGCGTACTGCGAAACGACACCACCAGGTTATGCGGGAGCTTTCGAATAAAACCAACCGTGTCAACGAAGATGACTGTTGTTGCACCTCCGAGGGAACCCTTGCGCAGCCGCGAGTCGAGAGTGGCGAACAACTTGTTTTCAACTGGAACATCCGCACGAGTAAAGCGGTTAAAGAGGGTCGACTTCCCAGCGTTGGTGTAGCCAGCGAGAGCGACGATCGGCGCGCCACGCCGCCCGCGGCGATGAAGCTTACGCGTCCTTTCGATCTTGGACAACTCCTGCTTTAACTGCTTAATCCGAGTGCGCAACATACGGCGATCGACCTCAAGTTGAGTTTCGCCCTCTCCGCCACGAACACCGATACCACCAACCTGGCGAGACAAATGGGTCCAGCGACGAGTCAGACGCGGCAACTGATACTCGAGCTGGGCCAGTTCGACCTGTGTACGCGCTTCACGCGTACGCGCGCGGCGAACGAAGAGATCAAGGATCAAGGCGGTACGATCGATGACCGCACAGTTGATAATCCCTTCCAAATTCCTGATTTGATTCGGCGTTAAATTGTCATCAAAGATCACCACGTCGGCACCCAACTCCTCCGCTGCACGGGCGATCTCTGCGACCTTGCCCCGCCCTATGAGAGTCCGACCGTCCGGCGATCGTCGATATTGCAGGCTTCTTCCAACCACCGCCATCCCAGTGCTTCTGGCAAGCTCTGCCAGTTCGTCGAGGTTCTCGTTGACAACAAAGCTAGGGTGTTTCGGCAACGCAAGGCCCATGAGGAAGGCGCGCGATGAGGGCCCTGAAGATTCTTTGTCCAAGTCGCTATCGGGATCAGTTAGTGGGAACTACGCATCCACCACAACAACTGTCTCTTTTACAAAGCTTGACGAATATGGCAGGTAGTGCAGAAAAGCGGCGCCCCTCAAAGAGCAAATTTGACTCCCTAAGGGGCACCACAACTCAAACGACACACGCGAACGCGAATTACCGATACCGGGAACCTCCCGGAATCGCGTCAGTCAATTGCGAAACAGTATAAGAGTCCGGCACCGCCGGTCCCCACAAGATTCTCCTGACTACAGCCACGACTGGAGTGAACCGAATTCCAAGATGAATTTGGACCACCGAGACGGTCATGGTGGCCGACGATAGCGGCCCCGTCACCGTTGCTCGTCCAGTTATCACAGGTGGTCGCCGCGGCCGTACCGACGGGACCAACAACCCGACCATGTGAGTCCGACCCGGTCAGAATGTCGTGTTCGTTCGGCTGGTCCCCGACCCCCTTCACTTCTTCTCCATTTTCATCCAGTGCAATCGGTTTTCTGATGTTGTTTCTGTCGCGCTGGACATCGCCGTGCAGATCGGCAACATTCGCCGCAATCATGACCCCGTTGGCGTTGTACCACGGACCGGTTCCAATACGATCACGGGCATTGACCACAGGCGGCCCCCGAAATCCTGACTGTTGACTGAGGTACGCACGCCAGGTCGCGCTGCCACGACCGGCGCCGTCTGCAAGCATTTGACAGTGGGCATCGGCACCGTCAAGCCCGCCGAGGTTCCCGCCGTCACCGGGTCCCGCGCTCGTTACGAAAAAACTCATGGGTGCTTGTTGCGTAAACAGCGGAGCGCTCAGCGCGACGACCGCCGCCACAACAATAGCGATTTGAACTCTCTTCATACCGATTCTCCTTGGTCAAATTGATGTTTGCAGATTATCACTAATAGAGACCGTTCATTCGAACTAATCACGGAAGCGGCAGAAGTTGGTCCCGTCTACAGTCCTCCTGCACCACCGACGTTATCATCCACGATCTGCTGCTGAAATGAAAACACTTCGCCGAACAACGCGAACCATAGACACTCCTTGGGTTGTTATCTAGCAGCAGGACCCCAGTTCTGAAGAGCGCACCGAACGGCTCAAACCACCTCCGCCTGGCTCTCCCCCCACTACGAAAAGCAGTCCACAATGTTAAATAGTTATTTCATTAATGAGTCCGTTAATTTATACAGTATTTACATAGGTCCATAGTCTATGGACAACCTCTGGCGCATTGCGATCGCCCTCCTCATTGGTCACACCGCGTGCGGCGGATCAACCGACTCCCCCAGCGCGCCCACACCCGTCACAAACCGTCCCGTGTCAGCGTTGATAATGAATGTCTCCGAGTTGGCTCTTCGAGTCGGCGAGACCGGCAATCTGTCGGCGACCGCGACCTACAGTGACGGCACGAGCGGGCAGCTCTCTGATGTCGAGTGGGGCTCGAGCAACGCAACCGTGGCCAGTGTTAATTCCCAGGGAACCATCACCGCTCACGCAGTAGGCACGGCCACGATTACGGCTTCATCTAGTGGCTACAGTAGGTCCGTGAGTATCACCGTCAACCCCGCGGCAACGGTGGACCTTTTGGCGGTCAC
>CAZWIL010000206.1:0-3831 GCA_964634175.1 uncultured Vicinamibacteraceae bacterium | reverse complement strand
TCACAGCCTCATTTCCTGTGGTACTCGGGTTTAAGTTGGTCGCCCTATATTCGTCGGGGCTATATGCTCGGTCGTGGGAAACATTTGGCCTGCGGGATGCGTATGCGGTAACCCGTGGCGTTGCAGGTGGGTCTGTTCTTTCTATTCTTGCCGCAACATATATCTATCGCTTTGAGTTGTTTTCTCGGGGCGTACTGTTGATTGACGCTGTGCTGCTGTTCGTTTTGGTGATGGTTTCTCGTGCATCGTTCCGGCTGATGAGTGAAGCTGCTGCAAGTCGAAGCAAACGGAGTCGGCGCCTGTTGATTTATGGTGCCGGGTCAGGTGGCCAGATGCTAGCCCGTGAGATGCGCGCCAACAAGAGTTGGGAAATGAACCCAGTTGGGTTTCTTGATGATGACCCGGTCAAACAAAGACGGTGGATTCTTGGTTTGCCTGTGCGTGTTGGGTCTGATGATCTAGAACTTAGCATGCGTATGCATAACGTCGATGAGTTGATTTTAAGCAGTCCGTCCATCGATCCAGAATCCGAAGCTCGGATTCGAGAGGTGTGTGCACGTCACGATGTCCGAGTGCGCCGTCTTTTCCTCGAACTCCGCTAACTCCCGTTTGCGTCAACCAAGATGCTGACACGGCCGACAGACATTATTCCATGATCAAATCACTGCGAATTGGATTCGACGGCCGAGCACTGAGTGCTGCAGCAGGTGGCGTCAGGCGTTATACGCGGGCGCTTTTTGGTGCGATTGCGGCGATGACAGACGGACCAGAGGTGATCGCCATTGGTGCTCAGGCCGGCGTTAGTCTTCCACTGAACGTCGTTGCTGGTTCGGCTCCAAGTGGTATGCCCACAAATCTTGGATGGACATTATGGTCTATTCCAGTCGGTTCTCGTAGAGCAGCGTTAGACGTGTATCACGCTCCAGCCTACACCTGTCCATGGTGGGGTGTGCCACCGACTGTAGTCACAATTCACGACTGCAGTTATGAACGTTGTCCCGAGTGGTATCCACATCGTCGAGATCGACTTCGACGACTGTTCTATCGTTACAGTGCCGTGATGGCGGATTCGATCATTACTGACTCGGAGTTCTCTAAACACGAAATCTCATTAGCGTATGACGTTGAACCAGATAGCATTGTGGTCATTCCCCTTGCCGCTTCAGATTGTTTTACTCCAGCGACGACAGAGAGTTCTCCGGTTAATGGAGCGGAACCCTATGTGTTACATGTCGGCGACTTGCACCCGCGGCGAGATGTTTCGATGGCGCTGAACGGCGTCGCCAGAGTACGTCAACTGCCCGGTGGCGGGAATCTGCGTCTAGTAATCGTTGGGGTTGACCGGGGCCATCGACCCGTGCTTAACCGGGTGGCAGCTTCGGCAGGAGTGTCCCATGCAGTTGAGTACCACGAGAACGTTTCGGACGATAAACTTCTAGGGCTCTACCGAGGGGCGAAAGCTCTTGTTTATACCTCTAGATACGAGGGTTTTGGACTGCCGCTCGTCGAAGCAATGGCGTGTGGAACCGCCGTGGTCGCAACTGACGCCGGGCCAACCGCGGAGGTTGTGGCTGATGCCGCTGAGCTTGTTGAACCTCGGGACGAATCGGGACTGGCCGATGCTTTGCATCGCCTTGTAGTCGACCAGGCGCACCGCGAGCAGTGCGTGAAGGCTGGCCTTTCCAGAGCAGCGAAGTTTTCTTGGGAACATGCCGCTCAGCAGACGGTGAACGTCTATAAGAACCTGCGTGAAAAGCGGTCTCGTAAGGGATCATCGAAGCTGTCGATAACAGGCTCCTAGTATGTTAAATCGTGACCAGCAAGGGCCGATGATCTCAGTTATCGTTGTTAACTACAACGGTTGTGAACATATTGAACGGTGCTTGAAGGCTCTGCATCGACAGACTGTTGATCACGAGGTCATAGTGGTTGATAACGGTTCCACGGACAAGTCATGTGACCTCATTCGAGAAAGCTATAGCAAAGTTCGCCTGATTGAGAATAAAGAAAATATCGGGTTTTCCGCGGCTAACAATACTGGCGCAGCAGTGGCACGTGGAAACTACCTCGCGTTTCTCAATAACGACACGGAGCCAGCTCCCGACTGGCTTGAAACTCTTCGAAATGGTCTTGATGAAAATCCATTGAGTGGTTTTGCCACGTCTCGCATTGTCTATCTTGATGACCCTTCGACACTTGACAGCGCGGGTGATGTAGTTACCTTGTGGGGTGGGGCGTTCAAGCGAGGCCATGGAACCCCAGCTGCTGACTTGGAACAACCGGCCGATGTTTTTTCGGCGTGTGGGGCTGCTTGTTTATTTCGTCAAGAAGTATTCAAACAAGTGGGTGGGTTTGACGAAGCATTCTTTCTAGTGTTTGAAGATGTTGACCTTTCTTATCGAGCTCAGTTGCTCGGGTATAGGTGTCAATATGTACCGAGTGCGGTTGTCGGTCACGTTGGGAGTGCAACGTTAGGTCGCGTGAGTCATACAGCCGTCTATTATGGGCAACGAAATTCTGAGTGGTTGTACTTTAAGAACACGCCAGGAGCATTGCTGGTTCTGAGTTTTCCCGGACACGTACTCTACGTTGCAGCGGCTGGCCTTTACTACGCATCAAGGGGGGCTTTCGTTCCGTTTCTGCAGGCGAAGTGGAATGCTTTCAAGGGAATTCCCCGTGTCTGGCGGCAGCGCCTAGAAATTCAGCGTAGACGCCGTGTTTCAGTCGGTGACTTATGGCGAAGGCTGGACCGCCGCTGGCTAGTCACAAAGATTCGAGAAAAACGATTCGATATTCGCTTGGCGCGTCTACTGTGATCCCTGAGTGTTCGGTGGTTGTCGTCAATTTCAATTCTGGCGCAGATCTATGTAAGTGCTTGGCGTCGCTCGGAAAGGTTTTTGAAAACAGGGTTTGGGAAGCTGTTGTAGTCGACAATGCATCATCCGACGACAGTCTTGATTTACTCGACCCAAACCCGATGGTTCGGGTTCAGAGAAACACTTCTAACGTGGGGTTTGCAGCAGCCGTTAACCAAGCTCTAGCATTAATATCCAGCCAAAATGTACTTCTCATCAATCCTGATTGTGAGGTTAGGCAAGGTGCGGTGGCGCGGCTTGAACAAGAACTAGTGGAACATCCAGAGTGTGCTCTGGTTGGCCCGTGTGTGATTGATCCGGATGGGACAGTTCAAGGAAGCGCTCGCGGGGATCCTGATATGTTGACTGGCCTGTTCGGGCGGTCTACTTTGTTGATGCGACTATTTCCTTCGTCGGTATTAGCGAAACGTAACGTTCGGACTTCTGTTGCCAACAACGCGGAGGGGTTTGAGGTTGATTGGGTGTCAGGAGCATGCATGCTCGCAAGGCGTGAATCGCTGATGTCGATTGATGGATTCGATAGAGATTTTTTCATGTATTGGGAGGACGCCGATTTGTGTCGCCGCCTCCGTGGTCTTGGTCACACAATTCGCTACGTTCCCCGAGCTCGGGTAATGCACCGCGTCGGAGGTTCAAGCGCAACGGTGCCCGAGCTCGCAATCCGAGCGTTCCATGAAAGTGCATATCTCTATTACGTTAAACACGTTGCACGTGCCCGTTTTCATCCGGCCCGATGGTTTGCGAGATTAACACTCAGGTTGCGGATGCTATGGCGTCTTCGTGCTGCCAAGGCTTCACCTAAACCTTCAGAACACCAAGATGCGGACCAGTAAACCTATGTTGTCACCGGCCGTCTTCTTTTTGTTTTAGGTGCTACATTGCTTTTGGCGACGAGGGCTTATGAACTTCCCACTAATTTTTCTATGACGCCATCCCAGGTGATCTGTCGGGCGAT
>CAZWIL010000205.1:0-3837 GCA_964634175.1 uncultured Vicinamibacteraceae bacterium | reverse complement strand
GCATGAGCCAAACGGAACGCGAGCGATCCCGTCGAAATTTCATGAAAGGTCTGGGTGTGGCGGCGGGTGCAACCGCCTTTTCAACCTTTCCCACTGAGGCCTCGGCATCGCTAGCGCAGGTTTCCGAACGCACAACGCGGAATGGATTCCCAGAACTGAATCGACGGGCCCAAGGTTGGCTACGTTTCTTGTGGGACAAAACGACCACTGAAGACGACTGGGGAGCACACGGTGTCCCCCACCCGTGGTGGGACCGTTATAGCAGCCCAGTCGTGACTAGTTACGGTCGGTTCGATTTGCACAACTCGTCATACGCCCTGCTACTCATGGCGGACCAGACACCGGCGTGGCGTGAAGCGTACACCGAAATCGCTGATGGCCTCGCGCGACGGTATCCGACATATTGGGGAGCCATTGACTGGCTGACACAAATCGGCGACGACCCCAAACGAGCCAACTACCCACCAAGAGTGATGGCCGCCATTCCGGATCGACTACAGGGCAATTACAACCGCATCGGCTGGACGGCAAACGGAATTGAACCATGGGGCCTCGCGGAGGATCCCATAGCAGCTGATGGCAATCTGTTTTTTCGCGCGTGGTTCAATGTCGTCCTGTCCATCTATCGTTATGTTTCTGGCGATGACAAGTACGAACAACCGTTTACGGTGACCGGTTACGGCGACCAAGAGTTTGAATGGGATCAGCATCGCATCTGTGAGAGATTGGCGGAGCAATATCGAGAGCATCCTGAAGGACCACAGTGCGAAAACACCAAGATCTGGGTTGTGTGCAACAGCGCCGGCGGGTTGGGCTTGTATCTCTACGACAGAATCTTTGGCGCGGAGACACACCGTCCCTTCCAGAACTTTCTCGAATACACCAAAGACAACTATATGAGCGTGTCGAACGACGGAAAGCTCGAATGGATAACGCAATACTACGATCCCATCGCTAATCACAATTCAACCAGAGGTCCGGCCGGTGGCGTCGGGTCAGCGTTCCTCCTCCTCCCACAAGACCGTGAACTCGCAACCTTTCTGTATGAATCCGCTGCGAACGCCTTAGGTTGGAATAATCCGAGAGTTCCCATTCAAGCGAATGCCAGCGGACTGAATATGGCTCGAGCGTTGGGTGACCACACGGCCATAGCTCGACTCAGTGCGGCAGCTGAACGCGAGTTCGACCCACGGTTCTTCGGCGAACACGGAGAAAAATTCGGGTGGTGGTTTGGTCTAAACGAAGGATTCCCACGCGGTCAGCGGAGCGCCTCAATGATGGTCTCTGAAATTGGGGCCAATGAAAGCTGGCCTCAAGCGTTCGACGCTCCCTACCTCGATAAGTTTGGGGCTCCGACCGTAGAAGGAATTGATTTTCCGTCGCTCGGGGTCTCTCAAGCCTGGAATGACTCCGCCAACGGAACGCTGTATGTAACTACTTATGCCACAAGCCCTGACCGGCAGGGTGTCGACACCAGTTGGCGGGTCACAAATTTGACGAACCCGGATGATGTCTTTGTGCTCTGCGACGGCGAGCCGTTTGAGCGTGTGGAAGTTGAAGAAACCAATACCATCAGACTTGATACCACCATCGACAATCGTCAGTACCAGATCTTTACCGGCTACCGGGGTGACGCGTCCGCCGCTGTCAATCCTGCCCAGACTCGACCACAGCGCCGGCCGACAGCAGCCGCAACAGGATTGACTGCAACAGCCAGTCGACCAACGACCGAGGCCACCGAACGAATTCGTACGGCGACCACAGACCTATTTCCAACTGGAGGACCTACCTGTGGAGGGTGCTGCTAACAACGTTAACTGGAAAAGGAAGCGTTGACTCCTATTCCGTGACCGTCACTGTCACATCCGCATCAACGCCAAGCGCTCCATCAGACGCGAGACAGCGTAAAACGTAGGTGCCAGGCTCGCGAAACGTCACCTCAGTCACATATCGACCATCTTCCGGAATCGGCGGAGGCGACCAATGTTGAGCCCACGGTGAATTGGCGTGCACCCGGGTATCCTCCCAAGTCTTGGCCTGATCGGGCTTAAATATCGGTGCCCCAGCCCCTCGATAAACATACCAAGACAACCGCAATCCTGTCGCACTACCGACCGTAATCTGCCGAGGCTTATCCCACCCACACGGAATATTCTGGCCAGCGCCAAGACCGGTCGCAAGATTCAACTGATGGCAACGTGACTCTGTCCGACGGGGAACATCGTCATCCGTCGCGATCGCCACTAATTCAAGTGGACTACCCACGCGCGCTGTACGAGTGGCTGGACCCTCCAACCTCAACTCTGGAGCTTTGTTCGCTCGAACCGCAGGGCTGCTAGTACCTGCACCCAAAGCCCCTTGCTCAGAGGCTTTGATCAGTCCATCCACTTTGTAGTCGAGTGCAAGCGTCGCATACGCCGTGACCGCCTCTCCCCGAGTCATCAGTCTCCAGATCAACTCGTCGTCACCAGTGAAGCCATCAGGCACCGGCACACGAAACACAAACCGGTTACGCCGAGGTTGGAACCTGGTCGGTTGGCCTTGGTCCGCACCGGTGGCTTGAAATGTGTCGTCATTAGTCCCAGACTCGATCACGCGGATGTAGTTCTCCGGTCCCACTGGGATAGTCGGTTCTTCCTCCCAATTAGAATTCATGTAGCCAAATAGGAAATAGAGGGACCCGTCTGGGTCTTCTTCCCATCCCTCGTACGCAGGGGACACGACTTGGCCAGACCGATAGGCCGGTTGGGCCTGAGCCGGACCTGATACAAACATGACAACCAGTGCGACGATCGCCATCCATAAATATTGAGCCTTGAAACACTGTTTCCGGTGGTGCCAGTCGTCTGTCATTGCTTCCTCTGCCTGTAACCGAGCTCTCAAGATAGCCATATCCAACAGAACTCCATGATGTCTAATTGATGCCACTGAACTGTCTTCTCTCAAGTATATCTCCCTGACGGCCACGAAACCCATGCCGCGCGGGGTCGGCTATTCCAGATGTTGTCAAGGTGAGCTCGTACGAAGGAAGCAAGAAACAACAAGCTTCGAAACGAAAGTGTCCCTAACTCCGGTCTACAATGGCAGAGTCGTCATGTCCTATTTCAGAAAAGCGCTTGACTCGCTTCGCCCATATGAACCCGGCGAACAACCGGCCGCGGGCGAGTCGATCATCAAACTCAACACAAATGAAAATCCCTACCCAGCCAGTCCGCGCGCGATGGCATTGCTGCACACCATCGACGAAGAGCGTTTACGTCGGTACCCAACACCGTCCGCTGATGAATTTCGGGCGGCGGCGGCTGAAATACTTGGTGTTAGCCAAGATTGGATTCTCGTCGGCAACGGCAGTGACGACATCCTTACGATGTTGATTAGAGCCGTGAGTGACACAACGCGTCCGGTCGCCTACCCCACACCAACCTACGCGCTATACCGCACCCTCGCCCAGATGCAGAATTCTCCAATCGTGGAAGTGCGGTTCGACGAGACATACACTCTTCCGGTCGACGCGCTGGCTGAGTCCGGCGCCGCACTAACTCTGGTAGCCAGTCCGAACAGCCCCTCAGGCAATCGCATGCCCAACGATGCCATCAGCACGTTGGCAAACCGCCTGACTGGCCTACTCGTTGTCGACGAGGCGTACGTTGATTTCGCCACTGACAACGCACTCGACCTAACACGTCGCCACGACAATGTCATCGTGCTCCGTACGTTGTCGAAAGGATATTCGCTCGCTGGCCTACGCCTCGGATTTGCAGTCGGTCCTCCCGACCTACTCGCAGAACTCGGGAAGGTAAAGGATAGCTACAACGTAGATGCAGTCTCAGCGCAGGT
>CAZWIL010000204.1:0-3864 GCA_964634175.1 uncultured Vicinamibacteraceae bacterium | reverse complement strand
CGTTTCGCGGAAGTTCTAGCGTTCTCTGGAACGATCGGTTGCTGTGCAAAGCGAACGTTGAGGTCATTCATGGCTTCGGCTTCGAAATCGAGGTCGGTGACTGAGAAACCAATATGGTCGATGGCTCGACCTTCGGTGGTAGCCGGTGTGCCTTCTTGGTGTTGGGACGCGAAAAGCCAGACATCATTAAAGAGAAGGCCATCGAGCTGACCTCGGAGACTAGCGGGTTGGCCTCCCAAGGTGTCTCGATACCATGCGAGTGTTGACTGTGGGTCTTCGGCGCTTAAATGAAGGTGATGAAAGCCCAGATATTCTGGATCTTCAACCAGTTCGATTCGTGTGCCCCACGGGTCAAAGATAAATCCAATTTTAAATAATCCTGGTACGTCACGCAGGGTAGAGCCGTCCGGAAACCGTTGTAGGCGAACACCGGATCCCCGCACGCCGATTGCCTCGAGTTCCGACATTTTTGCTGCCAGGTCGGCATAGGAAAAACCAATGTGATTTACACCCGTGCCTTGCGTGCCACCCATGGTTGGCTGCACAACGAATACGAGTTCAATGCCATCGCAGACGGCGGCATCACTGCGGTCAGCGATTGGCTGGCAGTCTAGGTATTCGGTATACCAATTGACGGCTTCACTTGGACTTGAAGCCGTGATGTGAACATGGTGGTAGTCTGCGGCATCGGCCGTGGCGGGGAAGACGACCATGACGATGCCCATCAGCAGTAACAAGAGTCGATTTTGGTGCCAGATCATGGCGCAGTGCCTCCGGATTTAGCGGTAGTCATCGTGTCGGGTCTCGACGTAAATGCCCGTAGAGAAGGTCCTCGGTAAACTCGACACATTTGAATTCTAGAACCCTCGCTTGGTCTTCTAAGCGGCGATAGAGTGGCATACGAATACTCCACGGCCTGGTGAAGACTTCAGGGTCATCTATGGTGGCTTCGTAGATTAACGCGTTCGGGCCCATCGGTGTATAACGCTCAACTACACGGAGCGCGTTACTGGCGAAATTTCCAGCCCGGTCGAACCACGCTTCGCCATTGAATTCACTGGCTTCAACCACCAGCGTGTCGCCGTCCCAGTGTCCATGAGATCGTCCCATCCAACTGTCAATTGGTGCCGGTTGAGGATCGTCCATATCCATGTGAATCGTACGATTCGCCTCAGCGAAGCCATAGACGACCATGATCTTCTTATCGCCTTGAATAATTTGAAACGGGTGCGGCAAGTATGTCGCACGTGGGACACCAGGTAGATAACATTTGAGCTCCGGATCGTCGGTCAGGCGATTGTCGAAGTTGGTCTGTTTCTGTGCGATTGCCCACGGCTGATACGGAATTTCATTCCCGACGACGACCCCTTGGCCCGGGGGAGTGGCGCCTATGGCTCCCATGTCTGGGTGACCGGCGCTGGCCGGGTGGTCTTGAAGGTCCCAATGGGCTGTGCCAAGAGCTTGCCAGATGCCATTCAAGTCAGGATGGCCGTCCCACGCACGTTGGACAGAGGATGGTGTGGTTTGGGCATCCAGTGGCGCTGTGGATACACCGAACAAAAGCAATATTGACAGTACTGAAACAAGTCTGTGGTGCAGCCGACTAGCCATCTACGCTCTCCAGAATGGGCTGATAAACCAATAATTCAGTTTCTGTATAGGTCTTCTGGCGGCACCAAGTCAAGCAGGTCATTCGGGAAAACGACTTTCGATACGCGGACGGCTTGTAACTGAGGTAACATGGCACTGTCCCGCGCACTGGATTGGTCGACCAACGGTGAACGTACGGACTCTAGGTAACCAAAGAACTCTGTAAGGGAGTCGATATGAATTATCGAGGACTGTTTGTGGGCATGATGGCACTAATTATTGCGTTGGTTGTGTTTGTCCCGGTTACGGGGCAGACCGGAACGACTGAGTCGCAGGGCTGGACTGTGCCGCGGACACCGGACGGCCATCCTGATCTGCAGGGTGTCTGGGCTAACAATAGCGCCACGCCGTTGGAGCGTCCGGATATTTTGTCGGATAGAGCAGAGTTGACGGAAGAGGAAGTGGCCGATTTGTCGTTGCGAGCGAGAGAGCTGTTTAACGGTGAGACCGACGCGGCTTTTGGCGACAGTGTGTTTGAGGCAGCGCTGGCAGACCAGCAGGGTTACACCTCGTCTGACACGGGCACTGGTAACTACAATCAGTTCTGGCTGGTTGATCGAGAATTTGAAAATCGCACCGCGCTAGTGGTGGACCCGCCTGATGGACGGGTGCCAGCCTTAACCGCAGAGGGGTCTACGCGCACCGCGGAGCGACGGTCTCATCGGGAAGATCATCCAGCGGATTGGACCACTGACCGAAACAATTCTGACCGTTGTATTACCTACGGTGTGCCGCGAATTCGTGCGGGTTACAACAGTTATTTTCAGGTCGTGCAGACTGCGGATAACGTTGCCATCGTGAAGGAATTGATTCACGACGTCCGAATCATTCCGTTGGACGGCAGACCGCACCTGGAGGATAACCTTCGTCAGTGGATGGGTGATTCCAGGGCTCATTGGGACGGCGACACACTGGTGGTCGAAACGACTAACTATTCTACGAAGAGTGACTTCATGGGGTCGTCTGAGAATTTTAAGCTGGTGGAACGTTTTACTCGTGTCGGTCCCGAGACACTCAATTGGCAACTGACGTTTACTGACCCGACTCACTGGACGCGACCTTGGACCGTAGTAATTTCGCTCAAGAAGAGTGAAGACGCTGTGTTTGAATTTGCCTGCCATGAGGGCAACATTGCGATGGAAGGGATACTGGCTGGGCATCGGTCCCAAGAAAGAGCTCAGGCAGAGCAATAACGACGGGCGCGAACCATCAAAGGGGTTGCTGTGATTGTTAAATGCGGCACTGAGGTTCCTAGGACTGGAAGTCTCAGCCCCTAAAACTAGTGTAGATACTTCGGTCTAACTTTCGATCCAGTCGAGCTGTATGAGTGTTACTGGTTTGATGTCCGCGGACGTGCGCCTAATAGCCAACCGGTATATTTCCTTTTAAATTTTGTATTCGGCCGGAGTCAGACCCATGGTGCGTGACTACCGGTTTTTGGCCGATGGTGGGGGTGCGAGTTAGAAGTGATGCAGTTAGGGTTCTCCAGAGCGAAGGTGATCGTGTTGTGAGTGAGATTTGTATTGGGCGAGTGGCGCGTCTGCGGATCGGTTTTGTGAAGATGTATTGCAGAGGGCGCTGTGATTTTCTTTCTCTTGTGGTGTGTGCATGTCTGGTTCAACCGTTTGTTTCGACGCCACTCTTGGCCCAGCCGGTTCAATTAGACGTCGATAGCCCTCGCAGGGTGGTCGCAGTTGTGCCGTTTACGAATCTCTCGCGAGATCAAGAAATATCATGGGTTGGCGTTGGCTTTGTTGAGGCGCTGGTCGCTGGGCTATCCGTTCGCGAAGATATCCGAATCCTTGATCCTGAGTCTGTCCTGCGGGAATTGGAACGTGCGGGTATCGAATCGGCGACTGATGGGCGGTTGCTCGAGCTCTGTCGAGACCTTGGCGCTGATCTCTTGGTGACGGGCGGTTATCAACGGATTGGCAACCGTCTCCGGCTAACACCGCGGGTTGTGGTCGTCGAATCAGGACTAGTCAGAAGTGCGATTGTTGTAGACGGTGAACTGGACAATCTATTCGAACTGCAGGACCGCGTATCAGCGGGCCTCGATTTACTCGGAGAATCAGCAGCGGATCTACGACCGGTTCAGTCGAGAGCGACTGAAGGCGAACGGCACGCAGGGCGGTTGCTGCCGCTGCCGAATTCGGCTGACGAGCGACTTGAACAAGTGGCTGGGACACTACGAGATACTGAGACGGTCGAACT
>CAZWIL010000203.1:0-3877 GCA_964634175.1 uncultured Vicinamibacteraceae bacterium | reverse complement strand
CGGCGACAGTTCGGAGCATGCTTGTGATTGACGAGATCGCCCGCAAAGAGTCACTGACCGTTAAGGAAGAAGAAATTGAAGCGGAACTACAACGTCAGGCTGAACGAGCCGGTCGTACGCTTTCCGCGGCAAAGGCGCTCTTGGAAAAAGATGGAGGAATGGTGAAACTAAAAGAAGGTTTAAAACGAGAGAAAACAATTGACTTCATCTTGAAGGAAGCGACCGTCGTGACTGCCTAAGAACCAAGTCATCTTTCAACATTTCAATAACTTGAATAGAACCGATACTGAAACGAGCGATAGTCCATGGCTGACTTGAAGAACCAGTTGATCCCGATGGTCGTAGAGCATACCAATCGAGGAGAGCGAGCTTATGATATTTACTCGCGTCTTCTTAAGGACAGCATCGTCTTTGTTGGCGCACCTATTGACGACAGTTTGGCCAATCTGGTCATAGCTCAGATGCTGTTTCTAGAGGCCGAAGACCCGGATCGCGACATCCTTCTTTACATTAACAGTCCAGGCGGATCGATCTCGGCCGGCTTCGCTATCTACGACACAATGCAGTTCATTCGTCCCGACGTCCAGACCTACTGCATTGGACAAGCAGCCTCAATGGCTGCAGTGTTATTGAGCGCTGGCGCTAAAGGAAAACGTTTCTCTCTACCCAACTCTCGCATCATCATCCACCAACCGCTAATGTCTGGTCTTGCAGGACAGGCAACAGATATTGACATCCATGCCAAAGAAATCTTGCGCATGCGTTCGCGATTAAATGAAATTCTGTCAACGCATACCGGACAATCTCTCGAACGAATCCGAGAAGATACCGACCGGGATTACATCATGTCGGCTGACCAAAGTAGTGAATACGGTATTATTGATGATGTCATCCGGCAACGCAGCTGACCATGGCAAAGAACATTTCTGATAGTGAAATCCTTCGGTGTTCGTTTTGCAATAAAGACCAGAACGACGTCCGAAAACTAATCGCCGGGCCGACCGTGTTCATCTGCGACGAGTGCGTTGATGTTTGTAACGATATTATTGCCGACGACGGTGATTCTGGTGAAAAAGAAGAACTCGGTTCCTCTCTTCCCGTACCCAAAGAGATCAAGAAGTTTCTTGACCAGTACGTGATCGGACAGGGACAAACCAAGAAGAAGCTTGCCGTAGCCGTCTATAATCACTACAAGCGAGTCGAAATTCAGAAACAATCCAAGAACCATCAAGAAACAGAACTAACGAAGTCGAACATCTTGTTAATAGGTCCGACCGGTACCGGTAAGACGTTGCTTGCGCAAACTCTAGCTCGTCTTTTGGCGGTTCCGTTTACGATCGTTGATGCGACAACACTCACCGAAGCTGGCTACGTCGGTGAGGACGTTGAAAATATTGTTTTAAAACTGCTACAAGCCGCTGGTGGTGATATCGAAAAATGCCAACGCGGCATCATTTATATCGACGAAATCGACAAAATCTGTCGAAAAGATGAAAACCCGTCCATCACGAGAGATGTGTCCGGAGAAGGAGTTCAACAGGCGCTTCTCAAGATTCTTGAGGGTACAGTAGCTAACGTGCCTCCTCAAGGTGGACGAAAACATCCCCATCAAGAGTTTTTCCAAGTCGATACCACAAACATACTTTTTATCTGTGGTGGAGCATTCGTTGGCCTAGACAAGATGATTCAGCGGAGACGTGGCAAGAAGACATTGGGTTTTAAAGCTGACATTCAGGCAAGTGGAGATGCGAAGGTAGGTTCAGTACTGGAGCACGTTGGACCAGAAGACCTTATTAGATATGGCTTAATCCCTGAATTCGTCGGTCGGCTTCCAGTAGTTGGCACTCTTCACGAACTCGACCGAGCGGCGTTGGTCAAAATTCTCACCACTCCCCGGAATGCGATCACGCGTCAGTATCAACGCCTTTTTGAATATGAGAACGTCAAACTAAGTTTCACTGATGATGGACTTGAAGCAATCGCTGACGCCACGCTGGAACGCAAGATCGGCGCGCGAGGCTTAAGAATGATTATTGAAGAATTAATGCTTGAACTCATGTACACGCTACCTGGACAAAAAGAGATCAAGGAATGCGTGATCACCCGTGAGGCGGTCCTCGCGAAGGACCAGCCAATCACTCTCGTTGAAAAGGCAGGCTAGTGGAAGATTACGATACTCTCCCCATCGTTCCTCTCCGTGATGTCGTGGTGTTTCCCCACATGATGATGCCATTTGTAATCGGGCGACCATCGTCAACGCGGGCCTTGGATCATGCGCTACTCAAAGACAAACGCATCTTTCTCTCTGCTCAAAAAGATGCAACAAACGACGACCCCACCCCAGACGAAATCTATACTCTCGGTTGTGTTGCAAATGTGGTTCAGAGCCTTAAGCTTCCTGACGGAAACGTCAAGGTATTGGTTGAAGGTGTGGAACGTGCAAGGGTGGTCGAGTGGAAAGAGGACAAAGGGTTTTTCCGGGTAGTCACCAAAGTGCTTTCACACCCAGAATCCAGTGGAGATATCGAAGGTAGTATGAGCCGTGTCGTTTCTCTATTTGAACAGTATGTAAAACTCTCGAATACACTCCAATATGACGCGATGGTTGCTGCAGTGAGAGTTGATGACCCAAGCAAACTTGCTGATACCATCGCTGCCCATCTCATTGTTGGAGTAGAAGAGAAACAGAACTTATTAGAGATTATTTCTCCGCTCGAGAGACTACTGCGTATAGCCAGTCTTCTAGAAACCGAAGTCGAGAAACTCCAAGTTGATCGCCGGATTCAATCCAGAGTTAAGAAACAAATGGAGAAGGCTCAAAAGGAGTACTACCTCAACGAGAAAATGAAGGCAATCCAGAAAGAATTGGGTCGAAAAGAAGAACGAGGCAACGAAAACGAAGACCTTAAGAAAAAGATTGAAGAAAGCAAAATGCCTCATGAAGTTGAGGAAAAGGCGATCCAAGAACTTAAACGGCTCGAAGCTATGCCACCTATGTCGGCAGAAGCAACGGTGTCACGTAACTATCTTGACTGGCTGATTGCAGTTCCCTGGCACAAGAAAACCCGAGAGGGTCGTGACCTAGATCGCGCCGAAAAGATTTTGAATGAAGACCACTATGGTCTTGAAAAGATCAAAGACCGCATCCTTGAATTTCTTGCGGTTCGTAGTCTCGTTCGAAAACCGAAAGGCACGATTCTCACTCTCGCAGGACCTCCTGGAGTCGGAAAAACGTCTCTAGCTAAATCAATTGCCCACGCGACAAATCGAAAATTCGTTCGCCTTTCATTAGGTGGCGTTAGGGACGAAGCCGAAATCCGTGGACATCGCCGAACTTATATAGGTGCGTTTCCAGGCCAACTCATTCAGATGATGAAAAAGGCAGGGACATTGAATCCAGTGTTCCTACTGGATGAAGTAGACAAGATGTCTATGGACTTTCGCGGCGACCCGTCAGCGGCGTTGCTCGAAGTGCTAGATCCGGAACAAAACCACGTGTTTTTAGACCATTACCTGGATGTTGAATATGACCTTTCGAATGTAATGTTTATATGCACCGCGAACGTACTTCACACCGTTCCGCAAGCGTTACGAGACCGAATGGAAGTATTGCAGTTGGCTGGTTACACCGAGACTGAAAAGGTTGAGATTGCGAAGCGTTTTCTTATTCAAAAAACGCTTAAAGCGACCGGTCTAACAAACAAAAATGTCTCGTTCACAGACGACGCCTACGAAACAGTGATCCGCCGATATACACGCGAGGCAGGTGTTAGGAACCTAGAACGCGAAATTGCCTCTATCTGTAGAAAGATCGCACGAAAAGTTGTTGCCGAAGGTAAAGGTTTCTCTGAAGAAATTACACAAGAGAAAGTAACTG
>CAZWIL010000202.1:0-3897 GCA_964634175.1 uncultured Vicinamibacteraceae bacterium | reverse complement strand
TAATGGCGGTTGCCATTGGCGTCGTGGCGGCTATTGGGATGAAGATTATCGATGGGAAGGTGTATGACAATACGCCGTCGAGTCGTCGTGTCCGAGAGGATGGCTGTTCGTTCTTCTGTGGACCCGGGACGAATACCATCGGTAAATAAGAGTCGACTCACACCGGACGCTCTCGCGTCCCTGTGAACCGTGTCAGTGTTGAGGCGCGGTCGAGGAATGAACACTCCTCGACCGCGCCATTTTTTTTGCCCGGCTATACTTGCGACATGGTTGTTAAGAGTCTCTTTCTGGCGCTGATCAGTGTGTCGTTGGCGCTGGGGACGGGAGTCATGGCTCTTACCGGCTGGAGTCTTGTCGATTTTCCTGTCTGGGCCCAACAAGCTCGCGACCTGCGGCGCGGTAGTTCGCAAACAGCGGACACGCTGGCGACATTGGTCGAGCGGGCCGAAACGCTCGACGTCGATCGACCAGTCAGAGCGGTGTTTGCAACAAACCGGCCAAGATTGATTCCTGTGTTGCGTGAACGGATCAGCGCGACTCGTGACCCGATGGAGCGCTACATCCTGCAGACCCGTCTGGCTGGGGAGTTGTTGCAGTCCGGCGCGAGTGACGAGGCCTTGGCGTTGTTGGAGTCATTGGCGCCGGCCATTATCGAGATGCCGGCGAGGCTGGCGTCGCCGGCGCAGAAGGCGGTGGCGGCGGCGGATTTGCAAGGCGCGATTGGCCTGACCGGTCTTCGTCTAGGGGAACAAGAGAACTGCGTGTTGAATCATGCGGCGAGCTCGTGCTTATTTCCGATTGAGCGTGCCGGTGTCCATCAACTGCAGGCCGGTGCGCGACGGTCGATTGAAGCCCTCACGGAACGGTTGACGGTGCAGCCTGCGGACTTGGCGAGTCAGTGGTTATTAAACATTGGATATATGGCGGTCGGAGGATATCCCCAGCAGGTGCCGCAGCAATGGTTAATTCCGCCGGATGTGTTCGAGTCTGATTACGACATTACGCGATTTCGTGATGTGGCGGTTCAGGCAGGCCTCGATACGATTGGACTGGCCGGGGGAAGCATCATGGAAGATTTCGACGGGGACGGATTCCAGGATGTGATGGTCTCGTCGTGGGGTCTTCGCGACCAGTTGCGTTTGTTCAGGAATGATGGGCAGGGTGGTTTTGACGACCGGACTGACGCGGCTGGTTTATCCGGACAGATCGGCGGAATCAACCTGACCCACGGCGACTATGACAATGACGGAGCGCCCGATGTCTTGGTGTTACGTGGTGGGTGGCTGGCGGAACAGGGCTTGTACCCAAATTCATTGTTGCGGAATCTCGGAGACGGCTCATTCGAGGATGTGACCGCGACGAGCGGTCTACTCAGTTTGCATCCGACGCATACGGCGGCCTGGGGCGATTTTAACAACGACGGGTTTGTTGACCTGTTGGTTGGAAACGAAGACTGGGGAACCGGCAGCCACCCGGTGCAGTTGTACCAGAATAATGGCGATGGAACCTTCACCGACCGCGCCAGCGAGTTTGGCCTAGGGGTGCTGGGTGTCGTTAAAGGGGCGGCATGGGGCGATTACAACAATGATGGGCAACTTGACCTGTACGTCTCCCGTTTTGGGCAATCGAACCTGTTGTTTCGTAACGACGGCACCGAGTTTACGGATGTGACGGCGGAGGCGGGTGTCGCGAATCCGGTTTTTAGCTTTCCAGCCTGGTTTTTCGACTACGACAATGATGGCTGGCTTGATCTGTTCGTGGGAGGTTTTGACGAATCGGGTGCAGCCGCTGCAGCGGCTGGGTATCTTGGGACGTTTGATCCGGATGGAACGCCCCGTTTATACCAGAACAACGGCAACGGCACGTTTCAGGATGTAACGACCGCCGTGCAGCTCGATCGCGTCCTGTTGGCGATGGGCGCTAATTTTGGCGATCTCGACAATGATGGGTTCTTGGACCTCTACGTGGGGACTGGGCAGCCTGACCTGGCTACGCTTGTTCCAAACCGGATGTTTCGTAATTCCAACGGGCAGGTGTTTCAGGATGTCACCACGGCCGGCGGATTCGGGCATCTCCAGAAGGGGCACGGCATTTCTTTCGGCGATGTCGATAACGATGGTGACCAGGACGTGTTGCAGGTGATGGGTGGCTGGTTTAGTGGTGACACCTACCAGAATGTGCTCTACCAGAATCCTGGACATGGTAATCAGTGGGTCACGCTGCTGCTCGAGGGGACACAGTCCAATCGCGCAGGACTCGGAGCGCGTATCCGACTTCAATTGGAGACGCCGCGAGGAAGACGAGAACTGCACCGGCATGTTTCATCCGGCGGTAGTTTTGGGTCGTCCACGATACAGCAGGAGGTAGGTCTTGGCGATGCTACAGGCATCGAACTGATCGAAGTGATATGGCCGGCATCGGCGACGCGTCAAACGTTTCACGATGTGCCAATGAATCAGGTCGTTCGTATCACGGAGGGTGAGGACAGAATCTCGCCGGTCGCCCGCACTCAAGTGCCGCTTAGATAGGCGGTAAAAGTGCCGCGAGCTCCCGCAACTGTGGATGGTTGGGGTGGACTCGTTGCGCGTCCTGGTGGAGGTCGCGCGCCTGCTGATAGCGCTCAAGTGTGATGAGCGCCGCCCCGAATCCCACCCATGCCTCGACCACCGTTGGGTCAAGCTTCAGAACCCGCTCGTACTCGCCTAACGCCGCTTCAACTTGTCCTGACACGCGTAAGACTTCGGCGAGACCAAAGCGTCCCTCGACTGAGTTTGGATGGGTTTGGAGCGCTAGGGAGAACTCTTTTACTGCTTCGGAATAGTTGCCTTGCAAACTCAGGATCGTCGCGAGACTGATACGCGAATTGGCGAAGTGTGGCGACTGGCGGATCACCGTCCTAAATTCCCGTTGAGCACTGTCGACATCGCCACTGCCATAGAGAGCGGTGCCCAGTTCGTGACGGAGAGCCGGGTCGTTTGGTTCCAGTTCGAGGCCTTGATGGAACGCGTCCGCTGCCGCAGACCAGTCTCCTGCTTGGAGCGCGTCGCGTCCACGGATCTCGTATACGGTCACGCTGCGCAGCAGTTCACGGAGCGGCGCCATCAATGGGTCCGGAAGGGGGGGCCAGGATTCTCCTCGTTCTTGTAGATGCGTGGCGGCACGTTCACGGTCACCCACGGCTCGATATGCCATGGCTAAGGGGTAATGGACCGCTGACGCGTCTGGATTCGTCGCGAGGGTTGCTTGAAGGTGGGCGATGGCGTCAGTGTACGCTCTGCGCGCTAGGGCCGCACGCCCCGCGCCGAATCGTGCCGCTGCCGCAGCGGTTTCAAACGATGTTGCTCTGAGAAATAACGCTTCGGCTTCAGCAGCGCGGCCGTCATCTAGGTGAGTTTCCGCAAGCCACACGAGCGGTGCAGGGTCCGTTGGCGCAAGTTCGTGTGCGCGTTGGAAAGAGTTGATGGCTTGTGTCCGATTTTCCAGCAACAGTGCTGAGTGTCCCAAGAAATAGGGCCATCGGTGGTCTTGTGGCATCAAATGTTCGGCATGCTGGAAACACAGGTCTGCTATTCCGCCCAACTCCGCTGCGAGCAAGAGACGTCCTAGTTGTCCGTAGTGTTCGGCACGGTCCGTGGCAGTTGATCCGGTCTGTTCAAGCGCTGCTGTGAGCGTGGTAAACGCGTCGTGAAGTTGCTGTTGGACGGGCGTGGCTAAGCGCGAGATGTCTGGCAGCGCCACTGGTTGAAGGCGTTGAGAAGAGGTGAGTGAGACAGACGTCGCTTCCTCGGAGGTACATCCGGTGGTCAACATCGACATGATGAAGAGCCTGCAACACAATCGGTGGTATTGGTTCATTGCGCGTCAGCTCCCGTACCTGCGATCAATGTGGTGTACTGA
>CAZWIL010000201.1:0-3907 GCA_964634175.1 uncultured Vicinamibacteraceae bacterium | reverse complement strand
CAACGTGTTCGCAAACCGTTGATACGCGAATTCGGAAACGTCATCGAAATCAATATATTGAACGACTACTCACCTCAAGTTACGCTAAACGCGACCCATCATGATACGACCCAACGAAGAACTCACAGCCTGTCGGTACAGACGCCACATCTGTATTGCTGCGGTCTTACTCTTCATCCTTTTCTTCACGTCGCCTAGCCTGGCCCAGACCCCTAGGCTCGCCACTGGGAATTGGACTCGTGGACTAAGTGGAGGGTGGGGGCATTCGTGGACGCCTGGTTACGGTAAAACTAAAACCGATATACAGTTCATCGCCTTTCACCCTCAACTCGGGCGATTCGTCACCGACCACCTAGAACTCTACGGAGAGGGTTCGCTGTTCCTCTACTACGAGCCAACTGTCACAATCAGCGGCGGACTTGCCGCCGTCGGTGGTCGCTACCACTTCTGGAACGACCGTGGATGGACTCCCTACCTCATAGGTATCGCTGGCTTGATCTGGAACCCTCTAGACATTCCCGAACTGGATCGGGTCTTCAATTTTCAGATAATTCATGGCGCCGGCATTCGATTTGTTCCACCACGCGGCCCAGGATTGATGATCGAATTTCGCAACCATCACATCTCAAACGCCGGCACCGCGGGAAAGAATCTTGGCATCAATGCCGCAACCTTGATGGCGGGCGTGCAATGGGTGCTCCGTTAACTCGAGATTAAACCCGACACCGTCCCCATCGGCTCAGCCTATTACTGCTATCTATTGGCCTCCTGCGGCATCCTCAGCCCGTGCACCGCTCAGAATATTAGCGCCGCCGTAGTTCCCCTCGTGGCACGCAAACTCGTAAATCGGACCCGTAGTAGTGCCGGCAGCGGCCTGATCGGTGGTCAAATACATTTCAACCGTCCACGGACTGGTAAACCGCACCGGGTCAGTGATCGTCACGCGATACAACAGGGTTTTATCGTCGAGCCTGGAAAACCGCTCGACTAACTGCAATGTCTCAGACGCCCCACGCCAGATCTCGTTAAAGCGGTAATCCTTCCATCTGTCCACAAAATTCGTTGACTCGACAACCAACGTATTTCCTTCCCAACGTCCTCGGAGGTCCCCATTCCACTGGCGAATATCCGAATCCACATGCGGCCCGGCATCGATGGGGATTATCCGTCGTTCACGATACATTTCGTGGAGAATCACTAGATGGTCAGCTGTCTGGACAATCTGGTGATTAGGGTTATAACCCAGCCAAATCATTTCCAGTGGCCCGTCGCCCAAACAACGTTCACCTGTATCCAAGTCAAGATGAGAGTCGTAAGGTGGAGCGCCATACTCTCGCTGGTAACGGAGTGCCTCCTGCCGGTAGGGAATCCGCCCATCTGACGGCTCGACAACCAGCGAGGTGCGCCGTGTCGGATAGATCCATGTGCCACCATCGAAATATTGCGGATTGTAGGTGCCAACACCAAATTGCTGTCCTGGTTGAATCTGGTCAAGTGGCCGACCAGTCACGGGGTCAACATTGGGACTGAAACTCTGGCTCAGATCCTGTTGTTTCTGCTGAATAGCGCTCTGCTGAAGAGCCGCCGCATCTTCTTCGCTCAGAAATTCCTGGCCGGCGTAGCGTTCTGGCCGTTCCAAGCTGATTTGGGTCCCTGAGGTCCACACCCCCTGTAAATCAGGTGATCCCCACGGGGTTCGAGGCGAATCTGCATCCTGCGCCTGGCCGTAGGCCAAGCTAACGCCAAACCCGATCACCAGACACGCGATTGACCCGAAGCGTACTGCTCTAAGACCACGTTTCATGTAAACCTCCAGATTCATGAGCCAGATTACTAGTGATTAGACTATATAAATACACTTTTCACCTGAATAAATTTTGGGCCATCGCATCAAGGAAATCGAGTCCAGCCAAGGTCACTGAGCCACCTGACCGGCCGATGTTTACAAATGCACTCTCTAGAAGAGAGGTGCGGCATTCCCCCTCTAACTCACACTCTCTTCTACGATGTGAATAGCCTAGCTAGAAGAGCGCGGTTGACCGGCGGGTCCAAGGCCGCCCTTTGGCTTTCGAGGTCTCCTCGACGTTGGCGACATAGGCACCAGCTTGCGTCAAAACATGATGAAGGTCATTTCCGACACTGATCAGCGAAAAATCCTTATCAAGAAACTCGCCCACCCGGTCGGTTCCAAACAGAAACAGGCCGAGAATGACGTCGTTCTGTTTGGCCGCCGCACGGAGTTTATCTGTGGCGTCCTGAAGCTCATCAGAAAAGTACATGTCAGGAAATTGATATTTCTCGTAGAGTCCCATGGACATACACAGGTCGTTTTGCCCAAGAAATAGCAAATCAACGCCGGGAACGGCCGCAATCTCATCGATGTTTTTTATGCAGTCGGCAGTTTCCACTTGTAGCGCACAAATCACATTGTCATTAGCCGCACCTGCATACCCGAGTAAGCCGTCTTTATTCATACTGCGTTGAGGGAAATAGACAGACCGCGTACCAGCGGTTGGGTAGCGACAGCAACTGACTGCCTGACGCGCCTCCTCAGCAGTATTGATGTATGGGACAAGCACACCATCAGCTCCGACATCAAGAGACTGTTGAATACCGCCTCGGTCATGGGCGCCCGCGACACGCACCAGTGATTTCGCACCACCACCTGCAATACCACCAATCATGGTGGACAGGGTCTCGAACCCCATCGGCCCATGCTGCGTGTCCACAAGTAACCAGTCGTAGCCACTGTGTGCGAGTTGCTCGACCACGGTCGGGCTATGTGAATTCACAAACAAGCCCAATTTCGGTGTTCCAGCTCGCAGTTGCTTCTTGAATTCCGCTCCAGTCAACACGTCGGTCATTTTTGAAAGCCTCCTTCGGTTCAGTTGTAAACCGCTCTAGATCAAACCATCCAACGAACAAAGACTAACGCAATCCCATTAGAACCTGAACAGCCGATTAAACTTCACAATGAACGCCCGGTTTTCAGGCTGAGTAAATCGGTTCGGAACCAGAGTATCGCGCTCCTCGTTATACACCACAAACAACTCGCTGCCCGGCCGATACTCCCATCGAAGGCGAACATTCGCACTCAGCGAATTCATACTCGAATTGTATTGCAGTAACGCACTAACAAACATCAACGGTGTCACCGTGTAAGTGGTACGGGCCGTCACAAGATTGGTCACAAAACTCGCCTCCGGCAGCGAGATTTTGTTGTATGACAGACCCGGCTCGATCGACAATTGCGGGGTTACCTCAATCCGGGATCGATTGAGACTGAGAGTGGTTTTATCGCCATGGTAGAAGGTTCCGTGCTGAAGTGACACCATTCCGGCGAACAGACGCTGCGGTCCAAGCGTATAGGCCAGTGCGGCGTCCTGAAAGCCATACCCGCCGACAGGAATCATGACACCAGGCGCAATCCTAAACGGTCGTTTCAGGAACTCATAACTCCGTGTGTACGTCAGATCAAAGTTGTCGGCGTTTTCCAATTCAACGCCGAATTGCCCCTGATTCTCACGACTTTCAAGTAGGCCGCCACGGTCAAGGACATACGCAACCTGCCCCTGAAACGTTAACTTCCGAATGCTGGCAATTCGATCGGGTCGTGGACTAAATCGAAAGAGACCAAACCGGCGGTCAAAGTTGTCTCGCCGTAAAAAGCCCACTTCAGGCGTGAAGTCGGCGCCGACAACCAACCGTTCAGCTTTCAGACCATATCGATCCCCTTCGTAGTCCAGTTCGGCCTTATAACTCAGATCATCCTCACCCTGCCCAGGAGCGTCAGTTTTGGCCCAGTAGGTATTAACGTTCAGACTGTCAAAGAACGAAAATACGCCGTCGACGCCATAGCTTTGACTCGACCCCAGACCTGATTTCGATACAGACCGGCCCGTGTAAA
>CAZWIL010000200.1:0-3966 GCA_964634175.1 uncultured Vicinamibacteraceae bacterium | reverse complement strand
AGTCGGCGCGTAGTTCAAGAATTGAGATGAACGAAATCGGAGACCCGATGACCATCGCATGCCAAGCCGTGACCCCACCCTTCGTGAAGTTGGTATTGCTGATCATGTTGGTCATCGTCGTTCCGGGCACACTCTCAGCTCAGACTCACCAGCCGCCGGCAGAACCTCCCGCCGAGTGGGGAGCCATCTCGATCAACATGGAGGAGATAGAGTATCCCCGTCCGGTTGATTTCATGAACCTCAAGGTTTACGGCCAGAACGTCCGGATCGCCTACATGGACGTCGCACCAGTCGGCCCCGCGAACGGCCAGGCCGTGGTCTTCCACCACGGAGGGAGCTACTACGGTTGGTATTGGGAGAAACAGATTGAGGCCCTCACCGAAGAAGGTTATCGCGTCATCGTGAAGGACCGGCTCGGCTGGGGTAAATCGTCCAAACCGATTCTTCCCTACAGTATGAGCCTGCATGCCTCTAATACAGCCAAGCTCATGAAGTATCTCGACGTCGCGGAGGCCGCCATCATCGGCCACTCGATTGGCGGACAAATGGCCACTCGGTTCGCTTTTCTCTATCCCCAGATGACCACCCATCTAGTGACGATCAATCAAATCGGCCTGACCGATAATCGAGCGGGACGAGGGTTCGACCCATTCGACGGCGAGGTTGACGCAAACCCAAACTTACAGCAAGCCTACGAAGCCGACCTACGGACCGAGGCCCGACGCTACGTCGAGTGGAGGCCTGAATTTGTAAAGCATCTTCGCATTCGACACGGGCAACGGCTGAGCGGGGACTGGCCTCGCCTGGCAAACGTACGCCGACTCGGTGGCAACCTTCGGTCAATAGACACGGTGGTCAATGACTGGCCGCACATCCGCGCTAAAACGTTAATCCTCGGTGGCGAAATTGACGGACCAGATTTTCCAGACAACGCTCGGCGGGCAGGCGAGATCATTCCTGACGCCGAAGTCTTTCTGATTCCTAACGTCGGTCACAACCCGCACGAAGAGGTTCCCGATATCGTCAACGCCGAGCTAATCCGCTTTCTCGGTCGCTAAACTAGCAAATCATCGGTCACCCGTTCGCCTAAACCCTGTTGAACCACCAGGCACACTCAGGTAGCCTAGGCAAGCTTTGGTGCATGTCTTACCCATTAGGTGGTCGATGCAGACCAGCTTTTATTTCCCAAGGATTCTCGCTCGCGACGGTATGATAGACGGCGTTTGAGGGAGGTTTGAATGAGAAGGCTACTAGTTGCAGTCGTGTCAGCCACACTGCTCTTTACGGTTTCCCTTGTCGGGCAACAGTCAGAGACGTACGACTACTGGCGGCATCAACGGCAGATGGTACGTCAGGGTCAACAAGCGATCTTTATGTGCAATGGACTGTTCACTTCGAATCGCACCCTAGAACAAATCTTTGAGCAGGAATTGGCATTTCTACCCGAACCGATTGGTGACCCACGCGGTGGCGACTACGAAGTCGATTACAACCGTAAAGGAATAGTCGTCGGTTCCGGACGTCATGCACCAAAAATGCGTGCGGCGTTTCGTGAAGGAATCGGCTGCGTGATTCTTCCGCCAGATCAAACCTTGGCGAATACTGACCAGTTACCGCTCTTGGACTTGCCTTACCCCGATGACGATCCTGCAAAAACACCGTGGCCACAGGGCGACCTCGTCACTTCGACCACACTGCCATCCTATATTGATGCCAGTGCCCTAGAGGCCGCTTCAGATTGGGCGTTTGATAGGGAGTCACCAGAGCAGGTGACGCTCAGCTTACTGATATTGCATCGTGGCAACATCATCCATGAACGGTATGCGCCCGGCTTTAACATCGGGACGCGAACGCGCACTTGGTCGACGGCGAAGAGCATCGCATCGACTCTGATCGGTATGCTGGTCGATCAAGGCAAATTGTCGCTAGACGAACCACTGGGTTTTCCGTTCTTGCCCGAGTCGGCGGGTGGCGATGATCCACGGGCCGAGATCACGCTGCGACATGTCTTGAACATGTCTAGCGGACTGGAAGCAGTTGACAATCGAGGACTCGAATACGCAATTGGGTCTGGCCTCTCTTACTGGGCAGGTGCCAGTTCGTCCGTTGGCGCGCGTAGTCGTGCATTGATTCGAGAGCCAGGCACTAATTGGGATTATGAAAATTACGATACATTGCTCGCCATCTATGCCATGAAGCAGGCTCTCAGTGAAGATGAATACCGCGAGTTTCCACGGACAGCCTTACTCGACAAAATCGGCATGCAAAACACCCTCGTGAGCACTGACCGCTTCGGAGACTTTGTACTGAGTAGTCAGGTCTACACGAATGCGCGAGACCTTGGTCGTTTTGGCCTGCTCTATTTGCAAAATGGTGTCTGGAACGATGAACGATTGGTGTCTCGAGAATGGATCGATTTCGTTCGGACCCCTGCGCCGGCAACCAGCGCACGTGGCAATTTCTATGGAGGGCAGTTCTGGTTAGTGCCTGACGATCGAGATGATGTGCCTCGTGACGCCTATTCGACGTCAGGTAATCGTGGGCAGTACACCATAATGGTTCCATCTCACGATCTCGTCATCGTGCGGCGTGGCCTCGATTACGGTCGTCAAGGGTTCGACCGATGGACTCTTGTTCGTGAGGTTTTGAAGGCTCTAGATGCCGTTTCCGTCGAATAGACGGTTTGGCAGGCAGCCGGCCAAGGCCGAAACAACAATTCGCCTCGAACTGTCATGACACAACGTTTGGCGACTCTGTTAGCGGTGGTGCTGCTGGTGGCGTTCAGCGGATTAAACTTAAAGACCCAAGCGCCTGTCCCAACCCAACTTACCGAGGCGGAGACTGTCTATGAGGAACTAGAACTACAGGCCGAGCAAGGAGACGCGGCTTCAAGCTTTGAACTTGGGGTGCGATATTACCTCGGTAATGGCGTGACACTGGATTACTCTGAGGCACTGCAGTGGCTCACATTGGCGCTTGAGCAAGGAGATACCAGAGCACAGGGTTACCTCGATACACTTTATGCCAACAACCAAGGCATCCCACTGGATGACATCACGTCAGTACGTTCGGCAGCTGAGCGCGGACATGTCGTTTCTCAATTCAATCTCGGGGTGATGTACGCCAACGGCAAAAACGTCATGCAGGATCACGCAGAAGCGATGAAGTGGTACGGATTAGCGGCCGACGGCGGGCATCTCGGTGCCCAATACAACCTCGGAGTGATGCACCACAATGGGAACGGTACCCCTAAAAATGACAGGGCTGCAGTACTACTGTGGCATTCGGCTGCTGAACATGGACATGTCGGTGCTCAATACAACCTCGGGGCGATGTACGCGGACGGTGAAGGCGTCGCCAAGAATGATGTGTCGGCTCACGTGTGGTTCAACATCGTCGCGATTCGATCAACTGGTGCCTTACGAGAACTCGCCGTTGAGAACCGAGAGTTAGCCGCCGAACAAATAACACCAGAACAACTTATCGAAGCCCAGCGCCTCGCCCGCGAATGGGACGCCGCGCACCCGCGCGACTAACTCTCCTCAGACTTGTTATTTCCGAGTGGCCGCGCTGCCTCTTCATCACTGCCGATTGTCTCCGAGTTCAGTAAAGCGATAGAGTCGCGACTGCGTTCGGACAAAGAGGCTTCCACGCGCAATAGCAGGCGTCGCAAGTGACATTTCATTCAGTGAATTCGTGTGCAAGATCTCAAAAGAACGTCCAGCCTTGATGACATAAGTATCACCATCCTCACTGAGTACAAATACTCTGCCGTTATATCCCCACGGAGAAGCCGTAAATCCATGGCCGGGAGCTATTCGTTGTCGCCCATAGATCTCTTCTCCGCTTCGAGCGTCGTGACTCAGCAAGAAGCCACGGTCCAGAAGTGTGTAGTAATAATCTCGATACACAAGTGCCGACGTGCTGTAGGTTCCAAGAAGCGGCTGATACCAAGCAATAAATCGA
>CAZWIL010000199.1:0-3976 GCA_964634175.1 uncultured Vicinamibacteraceae bacterium | reverse complement strand
TGGGTGTTAAAACCGAGCCAGTGCATCCGCCCGCGGTAGCGGGCGTGCTCGACCTTGATGCACCGGTCCATGATCACCGAGAGGCCGCCGTCCTCCGCAATCCGTGCTCCTTCCTCGTTGATTACCGTGAACTGACACCAGAGAGTCTTCGCGCCTATCGCCACTGCTTCCTTGGCAATCGCCGGGAGTGCGTCGGGCGCGCGAAAAACGTTGACGATGTCGACTGGGCTCTCTACGTCGGACAAGCTTTTGTAGCTGGTCTGTCCCAGGACCTCCCTCTCGCGTGGATTGATCGGTATTACGCGGTAGCCGTGACGTCTGAGGTAGAACCCGACAAAATGGCTCGCTCGCAGCTCATTCGCCGACAGGCCGACCACAGCGATTGTCTTCGCGCTGTCGAGCGCGTGCCGGATGGTTGCGGGACCCTGATAGCGACTTAGATCGAACATGTCGCCTCCTTCGGTCCGGCCGCTCCGGCGGCCTGCCGGAAACCTTGGTCAAGGTCCCAGATCAGATCGTCGAGATCCTCGAGGCCGACCGAGAGCCGGATGGTGCCCGGGCCGACGCCGCTCGCCCGCAGCTCGTCTTCATCGAGCTGCCGGTGGGTGGTACTCGCCGGATGAATGATGAGACTCTTTGCATCGCCGACGTTGGCCAGATGGGACCATAGAGTGACACCTTCAATGAACCGCTTGCCCGCCTCGCGGCCCCCGGGGCAGTCGAACGAGAAGACCGCGCCCGCCCCGCCTGGCAGATACTTCTCAACCAGCGGATGGTAGCGGCTCGTCGGTAGGCCGGGGTAGGTGACGTTCGACGCCAGTTCGTGCGATTCAAGGTAGCGAGCGACTGCGGCGGCGTTCTCCACGTGCCGAGCCATCCGCAACGACAGGGTCTCCAGTCCCTGCAGGAACAGGAACGCATTGAACGGGGTCATTGCCGCGCCGAGATCGCGCAAGGTCTCGAACCGTAGTTTCATCAGGTAGCCGTATGTCCCGAAGGTCTCATGAAACTGCAATCCGTGATACGCCGGTGAAGGATCGGCCACCACCGGAAAACGCCCGTTGGACCAGTTGAACTCACCCGACTCGACCACGATGCCGCCAATGCTGGTTCCGTGTCCACCGATAAATTTGGTCGCAGAGTGAATCACGATATCGGCTCCCCATCGGATCGGGCGACACAGAAACGGTGTGGCGAACGTGTTGTCGACTAGGAGCGGCAGTTGGTGCTCGTGGGCAATCGCCGCGATTTTCTCGATGTCGAGAACGTTGCCACCAGGATTTCCGATGGTTTCGGCGAAAAACGCCTTTGTGTTCTCGCGGACCGCCGCCCGCCAGGCGTCGGTGTCGTCCGGGTCGACCCAGGTGAGCTCCACCGACATCTTTCGCAAGTAGTGCTTCAGCTGATTCACCGACCCGCCGTAGAGCGCTGACGACGAGACGATATGATCCCCGGGTGATAAGAGGGTGAAGAGCGCCGCCGCCTGCGCCGCGATGCCGCTGGCAAAGGCAACCGCGCCGCAACCGCCTTCTAGGTTGGCCACGCGTTCCTCGAACGCCGCGACCGTTGGATTCATGATGCGAGAGTAGGTGTTCCCGTATTCCTGCAGGTTGAAGTATGCTGCGGCCGAGTCCGGGTCCTCGAATACGAAGCTCGTCGTTTGGTAGATAGGAACGGCGCGGGCGCCGGTGTTGGGGTCCGGGCGCTGACCGGCGTGGACCTGCCGGGTCTCGAACCCTAACCGTCGAGATTCTTCTTCCATGAAGTGGGCCTCCTAGCGTTCAAGAAATCTTTGGATCATCGGGGTTTGTTGTGGCTCTTCCAGCAGAAAGCAATCGTGCCCGTAGGGGGCGTCGATGACGTGTAGTTCTACTTCCGTGCCGGCGACTCGTAACGCCATCGCCAGTTCCTCTGACCCTGTTGCGGGGTAGAGCCAGTCCGAACTGAACGCGATCAGCAGGGTTCGCGCACTCACATTCTGGAGTGCACGGTCGAGTTGACCTCCACCGTGCTGACGGGCAAGGTCGAAGTAGGAGAGTGCTCGCGACATGTAGAGATAGGTATTGGCGTCAAACCGTCGCACGAAGGTGTCGGCTTGGTGATGCAGATAGCTTTCCACCTCAAACTCCGGCTGCGTCAACTGGTACTGGACATCCGCCGAAGCTTGCAGACGGCGCCCGAATTTGACCTGCAGTGCGCCTGCGGACAAGTAGGTGATGTGGCCAAGCATGCGGGCCACGCCCATACCTGCGGTCGGTGCACGTTCGGTGTCATAGTAGTGGCCGTCTTGCCAGTCCGGATCTGCGGTGATGGCATTGCGTGCGATGGCGTTCCACGCGAGTCCTTGTGCGTGGAGTGCATGGGTCGATGCGATCGGGATGATCGCGTCGACGTCGTCGGGATAAAGCACGGCCCATTCGAGCGCGAGCATACCGCCCAACGATCCGCCGGCTACCGCTGCGAGTCGCCTGATACCCAGCTCTGCCAGCCACGCTCGCTGGGCGCGGACCATGTCGGCTACTGTGATGACCGGGAAGTCCGAACCATAGGGTCGGCCGGTCTCAGGATTTGAGGACGAGGGACCTGTCGTTCCCCTGCAGCCGCCCAACAGATTGGAGCTGACGACAAAGAACCGGTCTGTGTCGAACGCCTTGCCAGGTCCGATCATACCGTCCCACCAGCCGAGCCCACCTCCTTTGGAGCCGTCTCGCTCCTCAGCCCGGAAGCCGTCTCGCGTGCTCTCGGCGGTGAGCGCGTGGGTATACCCGGCCGCGTGGGCGTCACCACTGAGTGCATGGCAGACGAGAATCACGTTGTCGCACGCCGGCGACAGTGTGCCGTAGGTTTCGTAGGCGATGTGGACAGATGGTAGTCGGCGCCCGCAGTCGAGTGTGAGCGGTCGGGGTAGGTCGAGGCGTTGCGTCTCGACGACGCCGGCCGAGCTCGCGCGCGGGTCCGGCTTCGTCCGCAGCATGCAAAATCATACCGCATCTTGAATAGACTAGGCAGTGACTTGGATAAGAGGGGTTACAGTTTCTTGACGGCCGATGAATGGGCCAGTACGTCGTTTAAAAAAATGGTACGCCCGGCAGGATTCGAACCTGCGACCCTCGGCTTAGAAGGCCGATGCTCTATCCAGCTGAGCTACGGGCGCACACGGCATTATTCGTGATGTTACAGGGATGAGACGGGTACCGCCATGAAGATCGTTAACTTCACTTTCTTGTGTGGAGAGCAATCTTCAAATGGCTGGCACTAGTGCGTGACTCCCAATGCCTTGAGTCACAAATCAGCCATTCACGTCTGCTTGACGTCACTCCAGGACGCGAAATGCCACGGAAGCGATCTGGTTCTCCCAGAAAATCGCTAGTCTGCCCTCAGTCGGGGTGATATCAAGAAACTGCCAGTGAAGTTGATCGTGGGAGTATGGCAGGGTTTCGGTCTGCATGGACATTCTGACAACGTCTCTTGATGGCGTATAGCCATACGCACCAAAAACCGAATCAGGATCATCCTCGTCGAAGCCATCCGTTTGACCCGTGAGGCTGGAAATAATGAAGGTCCAATCGTCACGCGCGAGCTCGATGAACACTGTGTATTCACCTGGAGGGACCCGGGTGCCATTGAGTTCAATTGGCATGTCGTTAAAAAGTCGAGTCGATACATTTGCCCCGGCTCGCCAAACAGGGGCCCCGTCGTTCAGAAACTCGACGAAATCTTCTGGGCCGAACAGCTCGCGCCCACGAGTGATTGGCCGGCCGTAGCTGATTTCGATCCACTTGCCACCAACATATCCTTGCCGTCCATCAAAATGTTGTCCGCCGATTTGAGTCGCCGAGCGACCTTCTGGGCTTAAAGGACGTCGGTTCTCTTGGGCGTCGACAATCATGCAAGCAGTTACTACGAGTAGCACGCTTAGTCCACATCTTCCGTGCATCATTTCCGCTCCAATCGTTTTGGGTCTCAGGCTTGGATG
>CAZWIL010000198.1:0-4016 GCA_964634175.1 uncultured Vicinamibacteraceae bacterium | reverse complement strand
TTAGCTCGTTTTTCGATGGTACGTAAGTTTTCATACTCTTAGCGTGGCGCACTTACACTACACCGGCCGTCCATAGCCGCAAAAATGTGGATTTTACGGAGAATTACCTGAACTGTCAAGAAAGTGACTGGTTCTGCTTTTGTGGAAGTTTTACTTTAAGCGACAATTATTTACCCGTTGTTCGCCAGTTAGCTGTCTTCGATTCTGGTGTCTGCAATGAAGCGTGTTGCGTGCTTTTGAATCTGTTGATCTTGGGCTGATAACGAATTTTCTGTAAAACTATTGTTCCGATGCATAACAAATTAACAGATCGCCAGCTGGCATTGAGTGGGAAGCTTGATGGGCAGTCACTGGATGCACTGTTGGTTACACACCTTCCCAACATTAGTTATCTTACGGGTCTCAGGGCGAGTGCCGGTATGGCGCTGGTGGGACAGAAAAGACTTCACCTTGTCATTGATTCTCGATACTTGAGCGTCGCGTCCGCTCTCGCGGAGGCCGGACCGACTGACCTCACGATTGTTCCGGTGGGCCAGTCGTACGAGGAGTCAGTTGGAAGCCTAATTGCAGAAATGGGTTATTCACGCATTGGTGTCGAAGCTGAGTGGATGAGTTTGCGGCAATGGAACTGGCTCGTGCGCCGTTTTGAAACAGCAGTTCAGACGTTTGTACCGGTCGAAGGAATCATTGAAGGTAGTCGCGTCATTAAAGACGAAGATGAGATAGCTTGTTTTAGGGCAGCTGGTAGATTAATTGCATCGGCGATAGACCCAATTATCGAATTGGTCCGAAAAGGGCGAAAAGAGCTTGATATAGCTAGCGGTATTGACTCGGTGCTCGCATGGAAAGGTTTTGAAGACAGAGCGTTTTCAACAATGGTGGCATCTGGGCCAAACAGCGCGTTGCCCCACGCTCGTCCATCTGATCGAGTCGTTTCGGATGGAGATTTGGTCTTGCTGGACTTCGGAGGCGTCTACAGCGGATACTGCGTGGATGTGTCGCGGACGGTCTGTGTCGGTTCGGTAAGCGAACAGGCTGACCGGTTTTATTCGGCGGTGGCGGAAGCGCAAAAAAGAGCAATTGCAGAAGTCGCACCAGGTGTTGTTGCTAGTAAAGTAGATGATGTTGCCAGGGCGGTCTTGGCTGACAGCGGGTTTCCCGAGGCCTTCGGCCATGGTACGGGCCACGGTCTTGGTCTCGAGATTCACGAAGCGCCACGGATTGGGCGGAGAGGGCAGCCTGGCTGTGACGTCGCCCTAGAGGTCGGTATGGTGTTTACCGTGGAGCCGGGTTTGTATGTTCCTGGCGTTGGTGGCGTGCGAATTGAAGATGATGTACTAGTTACTGAACAGGGCAGCGACGTGTTAACACGTCCAGAGGGATGAGTAACGATCTCAGAGGTGCCCGTATTCGAAGGGAAGGAAATTTCGATTGCTGTCACGGCAGGCTAGGTAAGACAACGCTATGAATGATTTTGATGACATTGAACGGATAGTCGAGTTTATGGAAGCCCACGGGCTTTCAGAGTTTGAGCTCGAAGAGGATGGACGACGCGTTCGGCTTCAAAAGGCTAAAAACATCGCAGAGGATTTATTGAGCAGACCTGGTGGTAATGCAACCAAGGATGCGACCTTGTCGTCTGAGTCGATGACGTCTAGCGAGGCTGGTCAGGATGTCGGGCTGCTAGTTGTAAAGTCACCGATTGTGGGCACTTTCTATCGAGCGCCCGATCCTGACGCTGACCCTTTCGTAGAAGTGGGAACTGGTATCAAGAAGGGGCAGGTGCTCTGCATAATCGAGGCGATGAAACTGATGAACGAGATTGATGCGGAGGAAGATGGGGAGATCGCAAATATTTTTATAGAGAACGGACAAGCGGTTCAGTACGGCGACAAGTTGTTCGCCATAAAGCCAGCCTGAGTTTCCTGCCACGGACGGATCTGACAATAGTTTCCTGCGTCCCGAGCTGTTCTTATTAGCTATGTTGACGAAAATATTGATAGCCAATCGAGGCGAAATTGCGCTGCGAGTTATTCTGGCATGTCGAGAATTGGGAATTAGAACGGTCGCTGTTTTTTCTGAGGCTGACGAACACGCTCTGCATGTTCGCTATGCCGATGAAGAAGTCTGCATAGGACCGGCGAGGGCTGCGGAAAGCTACTTAAGTGTGCCGGCAATTATTTCCGCAGCTCAGTTGACTGGAGTTGATGGTCTTCATCCTGGCTATGGCTTTCTGTCGGAAAGTGCTTATCTTGCCGAAGCTGCAGAAAACTGTGGAATTACCTTCATTGGGCCGTCAGTAGACAATCTTCGTTTGCTGGGCGACAAGGCCCGCGCTAGACATGCGATGAAGAAGGCAGGAGTGCCGATTCTCCCGGGCACGGCAGAGCCTCCACAGAGTATCGGTGAAGCGTTAAAGGCCTCGCGGAGTCTCGATTTTCCATTGATTATTAAGGCGTCAGCCGGTGGTGGTGGAAGGGGCATGAGGATTGTCTATGCGCCGTCCGAAATTGAGGCTGCTTGGACCATGGCTCAGCGAGAGGCTGCCGCGGCTTTTGGTGATGGCACTCTGTACCTTGAGAAATACATTGAGGCGCCGAGGCATATCGAGTTTCAGATACTTGCGGACCGGACTGGGAACGTCGTGCACCTGGGAGAGAGAGAATGTTCCATCCAGAGACGACATCAGAAATTGATTGAGGAGGCTCCATCGACAGTGTTGACCGACCGGCAACGACGGAAGTTGGGTAAAACGGTAGTTAATGCGGCGCGTGCGGTTGGATATCAGAATGCTGGAACATTTGAGTTCTTGATGGACGACAAGGAACGGTTTTATTTCTTGGAGGCGAATACACGTCTGCAAGTTGAGCATCCTGTGACCGAGATGGTGACGGGGATAGATATAGTCAAAGAGCAGATTCGAATCGCGTCTGGGGAAACCCTATCTTTCCGTCAAGATGACTTGGTTTTGGCGGGACATGCAATTGAATGTCGGATCAACGCTGAATCTTCCGATACGTTTCGTCCTAGTCCAGGCACGATAAAAGTTTTTAGTGTGCCAGGAGGACCGGGTATTCGGATGGATACTGCTGCGCACACTGATTGTGTCGTCAGCCCACATTACGATTCTCTTGTCGCGAAACTTATTGCCCACGGTCAAGACCGTGGTGAGGCGATCGCTCGCATGCGTCGAGCGTTGGCGATGACTGTCGTTGAAGGTATAGACACTACAGTTCCGCTTTATCGAAAGATTTTTGAAGATCAGGATTTCATCGAAGGTCGCCTGAGTACGAGTTTCATGGATCGGTTTGGCAGCAAATGACGCTTCCTGCTCTTTACGCGATTGTCGATTATCAGACGGCCCTCGAAAAAGGTTGGAAAGTATGCGATCTCGCACGAGAGTATCTGGCTGGCGGCGCCAGGCTAGTGCAAGTTCGCGCTCCGAGTGTGGCCAGTTGTGATTATCTTTCTTGGTGTGACCAGGTTGTACGGGATGCCGCTGACTATGACGCTCAGGTGATTGTGAACGATAGAGCAGATATCGCTGCGATAACCGGTGCGGTGGGAATTCATCTTGGGCAGCTTGATCTAGAGCCGACTGTTATTCGGCGACGGTTGTGTAATAGATTGCTAGTTGGACTGTCGGTGCATAGTTTTGAACAGCTAAAAGAATCAGCCAGTGTACCGGTCGATTACGTCGCGGTGGGCCCAGTTTTCAAGACTACAACAAAGAACACAGGATACGAGGCAGTCGGAACTAAGCTCGTAACGAGTGCCTCCAAGATGAGTCCTTTTCGGCCCGTTGTTGCGATTGGTGGTATCAACTTGGAGCGGGCAATGGAGGCTAGGAGAGCAGGCGCTACAAGCGTAGCGGTGATTTCAGATCTGCTTGAGGGAAACAAACCGGCGCGACGGGTTTCTGACTATATCAAAGCTTTGGAGACATCTTCGTGAAGTAATCCCGCGTCAAATGTTTTACTGTGCCGATGAGGCAGAGTATGCCGATCAGGTTTGGA
>CAZWIL010000197.1:0-4079 GCA_964634175.1 uncultured Vicinamibacteraceae bacterium | reverse complement strand
ACATCAGGAACAAGCCATGCCGGCGACCGCGCACGCTTGTTACGAACCAACACGTACGGAATATCGTCGTCAGGATCAGATGTGCGTGGACGCATCGTGTTTCCAACCACCCACCGACGGTCATCCAGTTGAATTTCCCCCGCCAACAGCCATGCTTCTGGAACTAAGGCGTACCGGACATCCAAGAGGTCAAGTGCAAGATGTTCTTTCGACAGAATATCGCGACCCAGGTCCCCTGACCCTGACAAATCCAGCATTTGTGCATAGCGAGATAACACCAACGGATCTTTCCCTCCAATTGTTGGTATTTCCCACGCCCTAGACATATTCATCTGAACAAATGGGTTATTGGGGCCATCCACAGCAACAATTCGCCCCTGATTGACGCGGAGTGTTTCACGAACAGTTTCCATCTGAAATGGGATCTGCGTCTCACTCTCACTAATTTCGGCGTACTGTAGATTTTGATTCGCATCCAGAAAGTGATAGGCAAACATCTCTCCAGCGTGAACGGCTATTAAAAGTACCGTTAAAACAATCGCTGACGTCGTTCTTCGGATACATAACGTAATCACAAGAATTGTGACCAATGCGACAACGGCAGGAAGTAAGTACGCCCCGACTAAGTAAACCGGCTCATGGTTGGAATACGGTCTCGCTTCAGGCATGAAGTACCACAACACGCAGCCCACACACACACTCAATCCTGAACCGAAAAGCATCGCACGGCGAGCCATGAACCAGCGGTCTTGGCAACTGGTAATGTGTGAGAGGACGAGACCAGCAGCTACAGATGCACCAAATGCGAAAATAAAGAAATGACGTCCTGGCGCCTGGAAGGAGCCATACAACGGAAGATAAAACACAAGGCGAGAGAGAGGCGTCCACGGACCGAGAGTCAACAACACCGCGGTTGCGCAGGCCCCCATCCAAAACAACAACTCAGGCCGATATTGAGTCACATACCAGCCTCCAAAAATCAAAAGAAACAGCGGAAGCAAACCAACATAAGCTCTCGTATCTGTTGTAATTGCAATGGTCGAACCCAAAACCTCACCAAGGACGGAATCCACGCTTGCGCCCCCCGCACCGAATTCTCCAAAAGCATGCGGGAGAAAAATCGTTACAAGTTCTATCGGGTGAAGCGCATCAGCTGTAAACAGTTCCCATCCGGCACTCGATCGATTACTAAGAGCGGCTAGTTCCCGCGTTGGTAACAGTTGAATCGCCGCAAGGCCAAAGCCCAACACAAAAATCAACCCACCAAGCAAACCCGTCCGAATAGCATGGCCTCTGGAAAACTGACCAATCCACAACTGATACGCAAGATATGCCGCCGATAGGTAGACGCAATACACCATTAACTGTGGGTGGCCCGCCAGCACCATCAGAGCCAATCCCATCGATCCAACCGTGACACCGCTCGCTGTCTTCCCCCGGCACACGAGACTAATCCCATAGGGAAGGAGCGGCACCCAAGCCGCCACATGCAGTTGATTGAAATGCGGAATGTGTGACATCAAAGTGCTGCTAAAACCGTAAACTACACCACCGAAGAATGCCGCTAGAGAACTTGCTCCCAAGTGCCGAACAAAGAGAAAACATGTAAAACTCGCGATGACAAACGGTGCGAGTAAGAATAAATTCCAGCCATGCCCGACACTGACAAACATCCGAAATACGGGGTACCACATTAATGACTGCGGATCAGCACCGATGGGATAGCCGGAGAAGAGATACTCAGTCCAAACTTCCTGGCGCGATAGAAAGGCCGACAATCCAAAATCGAAAGAATCGCTAGGAGCAATGTATCTGCCAGTTGAAAAACTTCTCCCAAAGAACAAAAGGTAGAACGCTATATAACTTCCGAGCGCAATCCACACCCCTCGGGCCGGCAGTAACTTACGCGCAATACCGGCACCGGCGTGAAGACGTGTCTTCATCGAACCTAACAACATGCTACCTATCTCCAACGGCTCCGTCCTGACGTTCTATCGGTTCGCATCAGATGCTGTACTTTTAACTCGCTGGGGTCGTCAGTCCGCCTCTAGCGACAAATTATGCGCCCAATAGCGGCAAGCGGCCTATTTGACTTTGTGACAATCCCTCGTAAACACCTTGCCTCTACGGCTCCTACACGATCTACAACAACGGATAAAACTCAAGAACTCCGGTTTTATTGTTCAAAAACCCCCAAAAGAAGCGGCTTTGTTATAATGAAAACTGCCATGACGCTAACGCATCGAAAAATATTCGGACCTTTCCTGGCAGTAACAATCGCCTCGAGCGTACTCTTAAGCGCAGGCACAGCACCACAACAACCGGCGACCCAAGACATACCTGTTTTCCGTACCGGCGTGACCCTCGTCACAACAGACGTCATTGTGCGAGATGGACAAGGACAATTTCTACCAGATCTCAATCTCGAAGATTTCGTCGTGTACGAAGATGGCCAAGCGCAAGAGATTGCCTCACTGGTCCTCGTGCACGGTGGCCGGGTCTATAACCAACTTCTTCCTCCTGCGCCGGTAATGGAAGGTATCGTGCTGCCGTCTTCGGGACAACAGGACACCGATACTCCCGGCCGAATTTTTGTTCTCTTCATTGACGACCTACACCTGAGCATTACTGATACGCCGAAAGTGCGACGCGTCCTGGAATTACTGGCCGATACGATTATTCATGACGGCGACATGTTTGGAATCATGTCAAGTGGGAAATCGTCAATCTTCGTCCAGATGACCCGCGACCGGGAGCAACTATACGACGTGATCCCTCGCGTTGTGGGTGAAGGTCTTCGTGTTTCGAATATCGTGGGAAACTTCACCCAGGATGTGATGCGACAAGAAAATCTGGCTCGGGCGACGGCGGCATTTAAGTCGGCCGAACAAACGGTTCGCAACCTTGAAGAAATCACGAATCGTCGCAAAGTCTTTCTTTACGTAAGCACTGGTTACGACTTTGATCCCTTCGAAGAAGCACAGGCCCTAGCTGAAGTTCGTGCGATGGAAGCGACGGGGTTTTTCAGCGATCCAGTCTTCGGTGGCGAAACGATAGACTTTCCTGAGTTAAACGATCCACAGCTGAGGGACTTTGGCGACAGAGGCGCATTCGATCACAATCAATTTTCCGATGCCAGCCTAAATTACGAATTGTTACGTCTGACCACCGCCGCAAACCGCTCAAATGTCTCGTTCTATACCATCGATCCCCGAGGCTTAGGGTCCATGCCTGATTTGGATTTCGCCCAACTGCGAGTCAGCGACTGGAACGATTACCTCCGCACCCAACACAGTAGTTTACGACTCCTCGCTGAACTGACAGGTGGAATGGCGGTAGTCAACCGCAACACCTTCGAAGAAGCCTTTCAAGAGATCGACGCAGAAACGAGTGATTACTACATCCTTGGTTTCTATTCCAATAACACTGATGCAACGGACACCGTCCGGGAACTCAGCGTCGAAGTAAACCGCCCAGATACAGAGGTACGGGCTCGAACTCACTACGTGATCGCTGGCCAGTAGTGCTCGCAGTCTCCGATCTCCATCCTAACCACGAATACGGTTGCTTCCAAGAAATGGCAGAAGTGAAAGGCGATATGCTACTATGCATAAATCCTTAAATAAATAGTGTTATGTTTAAATAAATCCATTTTTTAGTCGAGCATTGTAAGTCTACGACCGGTATCTACTCTCGCGCCAACACAACAAGACCAGTAACTACATTAGGGAGCAAAAGTAATTAAATGAAAGAACGTGTTGAATTCTCTTTAGGTGACGTAATCCGTAAGACACGCCAACGGGCGGGTCTCACAGCCAAACAATTAGCAAAAGAAGCTGGCCTATCTCCAACGACGGTACAAGTAATCGAGAATGGCGGTGACTACCGTTCAAGCAACCTGCGCGCACTTGCAAGCGCGCTGGGTTATACCGTGACCGAATTATGGCACCAGGTTCCACCACCATTTGAAGTCACAATTGAAAAGGACATTGACAAAGACGTTGAATCGAAGTTGCGGTCGGCCTGATTGTCAGGTCCGACTTATTTCACTAACTAGAATCGTAGTATGTCAATTTCAA
>CAZWIL010000196.1:0-4091 GCA_964634175.1 uncultured Vicinamibacteraceae bacterium | reverse complement strand
GTCGGGCTGCAACGTTTGGGTCCGGTTCAAGAACGTAGTAGGGAATCTTGCTCGCATGGAGCCGTTCGATAAGGGCTTTCGCAACTTCGTCATAGCGGCAAAGAATCACGTGTTCCGAGGTTCCAGATTTTACGGACCGTGGTGTCTCTTGGCGAATTTGCGTTTCAAGCCACGGAGCGTAAAAGAAGCGAATAAAGGTGAAAGGTAGAACTACCAACAACAGCACCGTCCCCGAGAGTAGAACTACAAGGGTGAAGATTCGGCCGGCGTCACTGACAAAGACGATATCGCCGAAGCCGAGCGTGCTCATGGTTACCAGTGTCCAGTAGATGGCTGTTGCCCACGAGTGGGACTGTCCCTCGATTTGGGACATGATCGTCTGGAAAATTCCTGAAAACAGAAGGATTACGACAACCAGAAAGCCGACGTAGCGCGCGAGTGCACCGAGGTTGCGGCTAACGGCTACTTGTTCAAAGATACTGGCCGGCTGTTTTGGTGTTGTCGTCATTGTGCTTACTAACCTTAGATATCGGCTCCAAACAGTAGAATCTTGCGCAGAAAAACGACGAAATAGAGAGGTGGACTATTTGTAGCTGGGCGTATCGAATTAGGTTAAGTCACTTGCAATCAATTAGTTGTATAGAATTTGACTGATCGGGAGCAGTAAACAGACATTGTTCCGAGTCTTGAGGCGCTCAGTGAGACACAGTCGTCGATAGAGCTGTCACGGCTTCGGATGAGCCAGAAGCCATTCGACAATCTGTTGGCTGAAGCTGTCAGAAATGTCCGGTGAATGGGCGCCGCCGTTGATAGTCCACAGCTCGCTCGAACTTCCATTTTTACAGTTTTCGGTATGCTGTGTGACGGCTGTTTCAGTGCCTGGCAACAATCTGTCCAAGTCCCGATTCTTTGCCGATATCTTCTCAAGAGTACAGCCATTATACGAAGCCCAACGTTCCACGGTTTCTATTGCTCCAGGGTAAGGGCGACTAACTTCTCTACCTGCGGTGTCCTCGAAGCGGTTCAGGTTGCCACCTTCATATGCTATGACCGAATCTTCGGTGCCATGTATCTGCAAGACGTTCACGGGATGTGGTGGTGCAGGATGGTTCGAATTAGCTGCTGCGCCAGCAACACTGGCGATAGCAGCAATCGTTTCTGAATGGTCATAAGCCAGCCGGTAGGACATGAAGCCTCCGTTGGAATGGCCCACGAGATAGATACGCTTTGGATCAATGTCATATAGGTCAGTAAGCTGGCCAATGATCGATATGATGTAGGTTGAGTCATCGACATCACTTCCTTGGAAGTTGCAGCAGGCGGCTGATGCATTCCAAAAGGTGTTTTCATTGCCGCTGGATTCACGCGTGCCGTCTGGATAGGCGAGAACGAAGCCGTAATCCTCTACGAGCTCACCAAATTTCCACTCGGATTCCCGTAATTGTCCCGTATGGCTGTATCCATGCAGTAACACCACAAGGGCTGGTTGGGACTCTGCAGTAGCTGCCGAGGGAACACGGACTTGGATGTCTCCGCGGCCGACATTAATTGTTTGGCTGTCCGCAGTAGTTGCCCCAAGGCAGAAGAGACCGATAACAAGCGACGCACGTATTTTTATCATTAGTGATTGCCTCAACTTCGGTTCGATCCAGTTGAAAAGAGTTTGGTTTGTTAGTCTAGTGGAGTCCATTCCACGGTCCGGCCGAGTAGGCGGAAACCTATCCATCCTCGCACTTTGAGCTCATCGCCACGAAGTTCCAAGTCAGCTTTATACAGTTTGCCGTTTTCAGGGTTATAGATACGGCCATGCTTCCATTTTTGATCGGTGAATTCAAAATTGAGCAGAAAGTCTGTTCCCACAAGTGACCGGTTCCGCAAAGCGGGATCCGGATTCTTGGCGTCGACGCCCCCTGCGGGCGGTTCATCGTAAAAATATAGAAACTTCCCGTGATACTTGCCGTCGCGCTCATAAATTTCCACATGGGCTCCATCCCCAGTGTCCCACACACCCACGATATCGCTGGCTGGGTTGTCGGCAGCGACGGTAATAGCTGCGACATTCAGCAAGACCACAACTAATCGAAGCGTAATGTGCACGCGAACAGACACCCTCCCTTGCCCCCAGAATTATTACAGGCCACAGTCTGTCGTGAACGACGTCTTATAGCGTAGCTAGTTAATAGAATGCTGTCAGGTTCTTGGTCGATGTTTCGATCTAAGCTCACAAAGTAGTGTTATCGAAATGCTGACTTGAGGGTAGCGTAGGAGAAGTGCGGGGGGGCATGAGAACATCAAATAGAGCAACGTGGGTGACTATCGCTGTGATAGTCATTTCAGCAGCATGCTCTGGCGGCAACGCACAAGGGGAATTGGTCCAAGAGGTCACGAAGGAGCAATTCGATACGTGGATGAGCGAGTTGTCGAATTGGGGGCGGTGGGGAGCGGATGATCAACGCGGCGCTCTTAATACGATTACTCCAGAAAAGCGGGTGCAGGCGACCGGCTTGGTTCAAAGCGGAACAGTGGTTTCAATGGCGCGTCCTATGGCGATTGTGCCTTTAGAGAGTCCAGAGAACATGGATGCGAATCGCCCGCCGGTGTTGTTGGGCTCCGTCCGCAATGTGTTTGATATTGATACTGACAATGGCTACTTTTGGGAACGATACGAGATTGAATATCACGGTAGCGTGGTAAGTCACCTGGATGCTTTGTGTCACGTGGCCTATGACGGCAAGGTGTACAACGGCCTTGATTTCGAGGACGTTGCAACGACGGTGGATGGTTGTACACAGATGAGCGTAGCAAATGTGACAGGGGGACTCGTCACACGTGGCATTTTGATTGATATGCCGGGTAAAGCGATTCGCCGCCACGATGTTGAAAATTGGGAAGCTGAAACAGGTATTACCATTTCGGCTGGCGACGCGCTGTTTCTGCGGACTGGTCGAGATGTGGGCCAGCAAGGTGGGTACCACCCTTCGCTTCTCCCATTTTTTAGAGAGCGCGACATCGCCTTACTAGGCGCCGATATGGCTCAGGAGGGTGGTGAGGTCGAGGGAGTGAGCATTCCGATTCATTTTTTTACGCTGGTGGCGTTAGGGGTTCACCTTTTCGACAATCTGGGTCTTGAAGAATTAGCGGAAACGGCGAAAGATCTTGACCGCTGGGAGTTTTTGTTTATGGCGTCACCACACGAAGTGCCTAACGGTGCGGGTGCAGCAGTCACGCCACTTGCGATGTTCTGACGGACTTATACGAGGTTCGACGTCTTTGAGTAACCGATATGACTGCGTTTGTTGAATGTCCCTACTGTAACGAACAATTGGAGGTTGCGATCGATTGGTCGGTAACGGAACAGAGTTACGTCGAAGATTGTCAGGTTTGCTGCAGGCCGATGGAGTTAACGGTGACTGTGAGTGTTTGTGACGATGGAAGTTATGAGACTAGAGTCGACGCACGAACTGGAGATGATTGATTGATTACGGACATTCGTTTTCTCAGAGCTCGATCCGAAAGAGTAAGGGAACTGTGACAATTTTAAGTGGTCGGGTCGCTGGAGGAAAGGACTGTCGGCGGATGATTCAGGATGAAGGCGGGGCATAAAAGGAAACGCCGCGAACATCTTCATTGACGGCCAGTGGTTGTTGAACGGGGGGGTATGCGCGTTGCTCGCAATCCATGCGGTCACACAAGCGACACGTTGGGCCGACGGTGACGAGAGCGTCGCGACTTGTGAGGTCCAGTCCGTCGGCGTAGACCATCTCCCGCGCGTAGCTTACTTCGCAGCCAAGGGAAATAGCATATTGAGCTCGTGGGCCACGATGGCCTCCACTCGCTTTTCGCACGGTTCTGGCAACCTCAAAATACACTTGGCCGTCTGGGAATTGCGAGAGCTGAGGGCGAATCATGCCGGGAGTAAGAAAAGCCTCAAAGACGTTCCATCTTGGGCAGGCTCCACCGAAACGTGGAAAACGAATGCCAGAGGCACTGAATCGCTTTGAGATATTTCCGGCGATGTCGATGCGGATTTGATGAAACGGTATACCTTCTGCGCCTGGACGTCGAAGACTGGTTAGTCGATGACAGGTTTG
>CAZWIL010000195.1:0-4121 GCA_964634175.1 uncultured Vicinamibacteraceae bacterium | reverse complement strand
TCTACTCGATCTGCCAGGATGAGTGGATCGACGCCTGACGTTTCAACAACCGGGCTAACAGTTTGAGTCGTTTGAGTATTTTTTAACGAACTCTGTGGACTGATTTCGTAAGCCAGGCGTTTGATATTTAGAAGGTGTTGCGGCGAAATGTTGTCTGATGTGATGTTGCCACCATAACCGCCGCAGCCAAGTGTCATCGCCGGATCTAGTCCGGTAGTCATGCCGATTGAACCAAACGTCGTCGGAGTGTTGACGACTATCCGAAACGCCGGTTTTTTGAGACCGAACTCAAGAATTATATTTTCATCCTGAGAGTGAATCGACATCGTGTGGCCCATTCCACCATAGCGGAGGATTTCAACACACCTTTCGCAACCCTCTGTCCAATCAGCGACCTCATAAAATGAGAGGACGGGACAAAGTTTCTCAATTGATAGTGGATATTCACGTCCGACGCCTTCGAGAGGCGCAAGAAGCACCCGGGTGTCCGATGGCACACTGAGGCCAGCAGCAGCAGCAATCTCGCCAGCGTTCTTTCCAACAAGAGAAGGGTTGGGCAGCCCCTTCTCAGTAATAAGGACTTCAGCAAGGGAATTAGATTCGACGGCGGAAAGAAATCGTCCGCCGTGGTTTTCGAACTTTCGCTTTACATCGTCCGCGACAGAGCGGTCCACGACGACCGAGTTCTCTGATGAGCAAAGCAAGCCGTTGTCGAAGGATTTTCCGGCGATGATGTCTCGTACTGCTTTAGAGAGATCGGCCGAGCGTTCGATGTATGCGGGAGCATTCCCGGGTCCGACGCCGTATGCGGGTTTTCCTGCCGAGTAAGCCGCCCGGACGAGTCCCATTCCTCCAGTTGCCAAAATCAGAGCTACGTCGCGATGACTCATCAGTTCTTGGGTGCCCTCAAGGGTAACTGTGTCCATCCAGGTGATTGAATCCTTAGGTAGGCCAGCTGAAAGGCCTGCTCGATTCATTAGGTCAGCGGTACGTCGGATGCAATCGATTGCTGCGGGGTGCGGGCTAATAACCAAGGCGCATCTGGCTTTAATCGCGATTAGAATTTTGTAGATTGTTGTAGATGTAGGGTTCGTCGAGGGTACGACACCGGCTACGACTCCAAAAGGTTGGGCAATTTCAATCACTCGTCGTTCTTGAATGGAATTGACGACTCCAACGGTTTTCATGGGGCGGATAAACTCGTGAACCGTGCGGGAGGCAAAGAGGTTTTTTTGAACTTTGTCCGCCACAACTCCTAAACCAGTCTCCTGAACTGCCAGAGCTGCAAGAGGTTCCGCTTCAGCGGTTGCGGCGTCCGCCATTGCGTCGACTATGGTGTCGACCTGTTGTTGGGTCAGACTCTCGAGACGAGTTTGTGCGGTCTTTGCGCGGCGCGCTCGATCGCGCGCTTCACCGATCGATGTAAGGTCCCGATCTGACGCAGGAGGGAGTGAATTCATGCCCTCACGAGTCTATTTTGAAGAGTCTTTAGACTTCGGAAGAATCTTCTCGACCTCGCTATGAGGACGAGGAATAACATGTACCGAGACGAGCTCGCCTACTCTGCGGGCGGCTGCGGCTCCGGCGTCTGTCGATGCTTTGACGGCTCCTACATCTCCGCGAACCATCACCGTTACATATCCGGCTCCGATGTATTCCTTGCCAATAAGGACTACGTTCGCAGCCTTTACCATAGCGTCGGCCGCTTCAATCGAACCGACGAGCCCTTTTGTTTCTACCATTCCAAGTGCTTCAAGCGTCATGCGAAGGTCCTCCGCGGAGGGTCAACCAATGGGATGCCTGATCAAACGCGCCGGAACTGTACCATATTGCAGGAGGTGCGACAACACGTTAAGATCGTTGAACCTCTCGAGCGCTGACTTTAATCTCGTGAAAATTTCACAAGAATTCAATAACTTTTGGCTTCTGACGCTAATTCTACTAATTTTTGGCTCAGGATGTAGCTCCGATATTCAGAATGATAAAGCGCCTGTGGCCAGTGTTGATCTGAGTCTGCGGCGGTCGAATCTTTCAATCGGCGGGCCGGTCAGTATGACAATCGATTTCGGTGTTCTGCGCGACATTGAACTGCCGGAAAGCGATCTACGGGTCTTGATTCACTTCGTCGATTCAACCGGCAATTTGATGTGGGCTGACGACCACATTCCCGCAGTGGCAACCGGTGAATGGATCCCGGGCAAGACGATATCTTATGAGCGGAATGTAAGGATTCCTCTCTTTCCCTATGTGGGCAATGCCTCCCTTTTGATTGGTTTGTACTCCGTGGTAACAGGGGAGAGGCTCTCGCTGAGAGGTGAAGAAGCAGGCAACCGTAGATATCTAGGGAGCGAAATTGCATTGGCACCTCAAGACAACGCGAACTTTTTGACTTTTGGTGAGGGTTGGTACCCTGAAGAGTTTTCACAGGATTTCAGTGATCGGTGGCGGTGGACGAGCGAGCGTGGCAGCCTCTCGTTTCAGAATCCGGGTAGTGACGCGGTCTTGTATCTGGAGGTTGATGGTCGTCCTGAATTGTTCGAAGTTCCGCAGGAAGTAGCTTTCTTTGTTGGCGATGAGAATGTATTCAATTTTACTTTAGACCACGAAAAACGAATGTTTTACGAAATTAGCCTTTCGGGCGACAGTATGGGCAATCGAGACCCTGTTCGAATAGAACTAAGAGTTGACCAGACTTTCCAACTAGGACCATTATCCGGCGTTGGCACTGCTGAAATGAGCAATTCCACGCAATTACAAGAAGATAATTCCCCCTCATTGGATTTGCCAAATGATCCGAGAAACCTAGGTGTAAGAGTGTTTTACACGTTTTTAGAAGCTATTTAGGCCGGCCGTGACGTTTGGCCGGTGGCTTCTAGTTATGCTAGGTTAATTCTTGATGATGAGAGCAGCATTTGTCTGCGGAGCCGTTTGTCTTGGGATCGCCTTCTTTGAGATTCCAGTCGCGGCACCATTAGGCAATGAAGTCGTCCACTTCGGTTCCGGTAGGACTATGGCTATAGCAGGGCATCAACTGGAGGGTGGCACAATTATTCTGAAGTTACACGGGGGTGGCGAAATTCGATGTGACGCAAGTCTTATTGAACGAATTGAGGTTGGCGAGCCACCCCAGGTTCAATCCAAAGCTGCGGCTGTTTCACCCTCGGAGGGTTCAGGGCATCGTCTTCTGGAACGACCGTTCGGTGGTCTCATTCTAGCCGCAGCTGAGCGTCATGGTGTAGACCAGTATCTTATTCACGCCTTAATCGAAGCAGAATCAGGTTATCAGCCTTGGGCCGAGTCGGCTCGAGGGGCGATGGGACTGATGCAGCTGATGCCTGAATTGGCCAGCGATTACGATTTAAATGACCCATATGACCCAGCGAAAAATATTGATACAGGGACTCGGCATCTTCGTAATTTGATTAATAAATATGGAATATCAGGGGCCTTGGCCGCGTACAATGCGGGAGAAGGTTCCGTAGTCAAGTTCAACGGCATTCCACCATTTCCGGAAACCCGCCAATACGTGGAACGAGTAATGGAGCTCGTCGGAGTCAATCAGGGCGACTAAGGACTTTCCGACCCCAGTCAAAGGCCGCTTCACAGGCGGTTTGATTCAGTTAGCGCAACCACTTGGCGCGTCAATCTACCGAAAGTCTTCGCGTGTCATTTTGTTAAATTAGGTGTCCTAGGCTCCAAATGCTAGGAAACACTGTCAATGACCTTACATTTAACGAATAATTTACGCCGACGCAAAATTCAGTAACGCAGTTAGACCTACACTTAAGGATGAGGCATGGAGTTTCAGTGTCGCCTCGGGGCATCTACCGGGGAGATCGTCGAAGGCGTTTATAGCGCGGAGGATGAGGCGCAGCTGCGCAGGAAATTCGACGAGAGCGATCTTTGCGTTCTTTCCTTGCGAAAAAAAGGCGTCCTAGCGTCATTAAAGATGTCAGGATCGAAATTCGGACGTCTGAAATTTCGAGACTTCCTCGTCTTTAATCAAGAATTGGCAACTCTCCTAAGCGCGGGAATGCCGTTGGTTCAGTCGCTTGATATCGTTCGAACACGTGTCGAAAGTTCTGTCCTGAAGTCTGTTCTTGATACTACATACGAACGAG
>CAZWIL010000194.1:0-4137 GCA_964634175.1 uncultured Vicinamibacteraceae bacterium | reverse complement strand
TCCGACAATGCCGTCGCGAGTCGGTCTTGTAGTCCAAACACATCCTCCCATTGACCGTCCACCTTGATTGTCATCAGTGGCAGTCCCGTGTCAACCGACAGAATTTGTGTCGTAATTCGCAGGTCAGTCGCGAGACTCTGCACGGCTCCAGTCACGAGCCATTTGAGACCGCGGGTCGCTGCAAGCTGTCGGGCAAGGACCACATCCAACTGTGTTCGCTCGATGGATTCTCCGGCCACAGCCTCCCACCGGACAACCGACACACCCGACACCTGTTCCAGGTCGGTCGTTAGGGTTTCGGCAATGCCCGCGCCGAGCCAGTTGATGTCAGCATCACCCAAAACATTCGTGAATGGAATGACCGCCACATACTGTGCGCTCGATCTCGTGTCAGGATCCGCCAGACCAGTCACCGGAACACCTTGCCCCGCTGCAACCGACGGAATCGTCACGAGACAGAGAAGCACACCACCGAGAACCGCACCTGCGCGTGAAGGAAGGAAAACCGTCACGTTTGTGTCTCGTCGGAATCGATTTGTCCATCAACCATCCGCACGAGACGCCGTGACCGTTCCATCACATGATCATCATGGGTTGCGAACACGAACGTCACGCCTAAATCACGATTCAGATCCGACATCATATCCAGCAACGCTTCGCTTGAGGCCGAATCAAGATTAGCCGTGGGTTCATCGGCTAAGACCAAGGCCGGATTACTCGCCACCGCCCGAACGACCGCAACTCGCTGCTGCTGGCCACCTGACAATTTCCCTGGACGACGGTCCTCAAGCCCCTCAAGTCCGGTGCGTGCAAACAATTCTCGAACACGGGTCTGACGTTCCTCCTCGTCAATCCCCTTCAATAACATCGGAAACTCGGCGTTCTCCAACGCCGTGAGTACCGGCAGCAGGTTATACGCCTGGAAAATGAAACCCACCTCCTCCAGCCGCAAACGCGCCAAGTCCTGATTTGACATCTCGCTGACGTCACGTCCAGCCACCTGAACCTGGCCACGCGTGGGACGCGTCAAACCACCAATCAGATTGAGAAGCGTCGTCTTCCCGGACCCTGACGGTCCGGCTAAGGCTGTGAATTCACCCCGTTCAATGACCAGACTGACATCCCGAACGGCCGTCACCTCTTCCGCTTCCTGTTCAAATACTTTCCACACGCCTGTGGTCGCCACTGCAGGTCCGTCGTAATTCGTCATCGTTCAAACTTCATGGCCTCGGCGGTGTCCACTGTCGCAGCCCGTCGTGCCGGATAAAGTGAAGCGATCGTTCCAATGGTCAAAATACCTGCGAAAATCTGCGCCAACCGAGACACACGGAACACGGGGACGACCACCGGGTCAATCACAACACCACCGAACTCCATCTCCTCGCCAATAAAAACAGAAAGATCGAGACCGTCACCAAGAAAATACCAAGTCGTGACCATGCCGAGGAACACCCCAACACATCCACTAACCGCTGTCAGGGTCAAGCCTTCCACTAACACCACCGCCCCCGTCTGACGGGGCGTTAACCCTAACGCCCGTAAAACCCCGAACTCCCGGTGGCGATGCAAAACCGACATCAGCACCGTATTCACAATACCAAACGCAATGATGATAAAGAGGATCCCCATGACCAAATGGTTGCCAAATTCATCAATGGTCACCGCGGCCCAAACCGCCCGTTCCGACTCCGACCACCCTATTACGCGGACTTCATCATTCGCGACGGGACTACTCAACGCCTGCTCCAGGTGATCGACCATGCCCCCAACCAATGCACTGTCAGCCAAGACAACACCCACATTGGTCACGTCACGGTCGGTGCCCAGCCAGTCGCCGGCCGTACTAATCGGGATGTGGATGATTGACTGGTCGACCTGAGGCATACCACTCCGAAAAATACCGACGACGCGAAGCAATTGCCCGGAAATGTCTCCCGCCGCATCCTGAGCTTGTACCACGAACCGTGACCCGAGGCGTAAATCCAGACTGTCAACGAGACCGAGACCAACATAGGCAGCCAATCGATCATCCGGTTCAAGATATCGCCCTTCGATGACCTGGTCATCCACCATGCTAAATCCCGCCTCTGCGACAGAATCCACCGCCACAACTTGCACCGGACGGGCACCAGTTGCAGAACTCGCCAATCCACTGATTGTCAGTCTGGCAGACACTGCAACAACCTGTGCGGCAAGCTCTGGTGACTGCAACGCCTGTTCCGTCACCTGCCGCACCTGTGAAGGAAGTCGGTCGTCAACCTTCCGACTCAACCGAAACTCCGGCCGTTCGACCGTGACATGCCCGCTACCCATCCGCACACCGGAGTCAATCCATTGTTCGTGGGTCGCATCCCCGAGGCTGTAGCTAAACACGCACAGTCCACCACCGACCACCATCGCCGACGCAGTCAGGAGACTACGCCGTAATTGGCGACGCAGGTTCCGAAAGGCCAATTTCAGAATGACGCCAACGCGGAGTGGTTGTGACCGGGATGAAATAGGCGTACCGTCCATTTAAATCCCTGACAGCGTATCAGCCGGAGGCACACGGCCGGCGCGGAACGCGGGATAGAGTGCCGAAGCCAGTGCCGTGACGAGTAACGCACCGGCACTCAGCACCCACGACTGCGGATGAAACGTCACTTGTAAACTTGGTGTCAACAGCGCTCCCAGTACCGTCACGTCGGTCCCCAGAAGTCCACTCAGGTCTGGTGGCCAGTTGGCCAACCAAAATGTCATTGGCAGGGCCAGCATGACACTCAAAGTAAGACTAGCCACACCGATTGCGAGTCCTTCCGATAACACCACCGCCCACACCGAGCGCGGAGTCGCCCCAAGGGCAAGCATGACGGCAAATTCTCGCCGCCGTTCATACGTGGCCATCAACATGGAATTCGCCACGCCGAACATAGCCACACCGAAGACCAGCAGAACGATGACAAAATAAACTCCGCTTGCCAGTGCCACATACTCCACCATGGCCGGATTGAGAACGGTCCACGGCACCACTTCAATCGGGGCAGTTACCGGCGGTAACGTGTCAAACAACCGGGCCGCGGTCGGCTCCGCGAGATTCGGGTTCGCGGTCGCCACTGCAATCTCATGAATCCGCCCCGGCGGCAACACCACAAGCGTTTGGAGATCGTGAATTGGCATTACGACATAGGTGACATCAATCTCCTGTAACCCGGAATTAAAAATGCCGACGAGGGTATACAGGTCGTTTGCCATCGACCCATCCGCACCAGAGGTCACGACCACGAGTTCATCACCAAGACTCGCAGACAACTGCCGCGCCATTTCCACGCCGACCAGCAGTTCGTTCTCGCCCGCGGTTGGTAATCGTCCTTCAGCGAGATTCTCCAAAAACCGCGTCAAGGCCAGTTCCCGCACCGGATCGATGCCCATGAATAATCCGGCACTGGTCGCCTCACCTGAACTCACCATCCCTCCCGTATACACGCGTGGGGCGGCAGCCACCACCGCCTGGTCGGCATCGATCGCCTGCAACCACGCCTCGACATCCACCCCGTCACGGCCACCGATCGTGTCGTATAACCCTCGGTCGGGCCGGAAGTCCGCGTCGTGAATTTCAACCTGTCCGTTGACCAACGAAGTGGCACTCTCGACCATCTGCACCACGAAGCCGTCGGACCACCCGACTACAAAAATGCAAGCGGTAAATCCCACGGCCAAGCCTAGCGCTGTGAGCGTTGTGCGTTTGCGATTCCGGCCCAGGTTGCGCCAGCCGATGCGCAACCACGGCGATTGATTGTTTGGCACTTAAGTTACTGACCGCGTTGTAGATTTCTCAGAGAGAAAAAAGATTGATCAATATCGATGTCAAAGACCAGCTGTTCGTAAATAATCTTTGTCGTTTCACTGGGCTTGTCGGCGGGCACCATCTCCATGACTGCGGGCACAGTCCGTCCACCAAGATTCGTAAATTCGCTGTACCGCATGGTTCGAGCCAACTCACCATCCTCAGCATAGAACCGGGTCCAGAGCGGCATATAGTCAGCTTGGCGCACTTGATAATCAACATGTCCCCACACGACAGCCGCCTTGGGTTTCGGAGTTAAGCGAAATTCCCATACTGTCACACCATCCCGGTCACCGTCGTAAGTGAGCTCAATG
>CAZWIL010000193.1:0-4221 GCA_964634175.1 uncultured Vicinamibacteraceae bacterium | reverse complement strand
GGCCTAGGACACCGGGTTTTCATCCCGGCAACAGGGGTTCGACTCCCCTTGGGGACGCCATTTTTTAATTACCGCCTGATGACCGCTCGAAACGAAAGTCACAGCATCGGCCGCCCCCAGCAAGGGTCTGTGTTCGTTTGTATTTGATTCCAAGAGCCCCGAAGTAGTCCGGAAACACTAAATCATCACTGTAGCAATTTGGGAGGCATGCGTCTGGAACTCGCATAGCCCGAGCAAGTTCTAGCCATACACACCATGTCACATCGAATTGGAAGGCATCTGATGTGTCTTCAGATATTCTCATTTCGTGGCAGCCGCCGGAACACGCGGCAGCAGGCATCGCACGTAGATATTGCCGAAATACCTCAAAAGGTGCTCCGGTTGCGCGGACATCCTCTTGCGGCGGCAGACAAAGGAGAAGAGGTTCCCTTGCTGTCTTCTCCATGACGTCCTTCGCTATCTCGATGGCCCGTTCAGTAGTCGTTATGTCTTGTAGCGTCACGAACAATGCCAGGTAATTTAATTGTGTATTGATAAACCGTTCGTTGTTCAGGCCGCGCTTTCTGAATCTGGTTAAGTCGATACCACGAGCACGCCGACGTGCCAAGAAAAATCTCCAAAGAAAACGCAGCCGCTGCAATGAACCAAGATGGCCCGCAACGACCCTCATTGCCTTTCTATTCATTCGCCGTCTGACATCCTTCGGCCACGAGCCTTCGGCATCACTAAATGGGCGACCGTAAAACCTGAGGTCTTGGACATCCATGCGCTTTCTACTCTCATTCACCGTAAGTCTTCATCTACCAGGTCACTCAAGAGGCACCACATGCTCTGAACCTCCGCGGTCCTTTTGGGCGGCCGCATGGATTACCTGTAATTCTCTTCACTCGGAGAGGTCATGTGTCATAACTAACGTCAAGATTGCCTACTGTGTGCAGTCTGTCGTTAACAGTCAAGAATCAATTGCTGTTTCCGAAGTGCCTTTACCGAGGATAAGGTAGTCGAGCTTACTTCGAGTCATCCTATTTAGGTCAGCGATTCGGGTTAGATAGAACACGACCCCAAGCGTTACCCATCCTGCCAGTGCGATCCACGACGGCACCGCCATAAACGCTGGTGATCCGGGTACGCAGAGCAACGCGATGAAGGCTATCGACGCGATGGAGCCAGCGACGGTGAGCCCAGCGCCGCCCCACGGAAGCCTAAGCTGCGGCTGTGTCTTGAGAAGCAACCGAGCCCCTATGCAGGTGTACAAGAAACCGATGGCAATCCCGACGGCGGACATGTCTACGACCCAAAGGAGCGCTTGTCGGCCGAACCATGGCGCCAGCAGGGATGTGGCGGCTACCAACAAAATGGCATTCGACGGTGTTCCATGCGTTGGGGAAAGTCGACCGAACCAGGCAGGCAGGATCTGCGCCCGACTCATGCTGAACATCAGGCGGCTCGCAGCCATGAAGAAGCCATTCATTCCAGTGAAGATCCCCATCAAGACCGCCACACTCAGGATCGCTACGCCTATTGAACCCAAACTCCGCTCGATGACATAGCCCGTTGCCCACGATGGATGTGCGGCGACAAGGTCAGGCCAAGGCATGAGGTAACTGGTCGCGAGGAGCACCGTTAGATAGAGAACTACACCCAAGACGATTGAGAGAAGCATGAGCCGAAAGGCGCGGGCTGGCGAGAATGCAAATTCTTCGGCTGCTTGAGGCAATGTGTCAAACCCGCTGAGCATCCACGGTGCGATGGCTACCATCGCTAGGACCCCGCTCATGGGCGAGCGGTCCGGGGAAAACGGTGGTCTTATGTTCCCCAGAGTGCTACCGGTGTCCAGAACACTGCTGGCGGCAATTAAAAAGACCGCCGAGACCATGACGACGAGTAATAGTAGCTGCGTTCGACCGACAACGCTGATGCCGCGATAATTGAACCAGCCAAAGACGAGAATAGCTGCAGATGCGAGAAAAACTTCTCCTGCGTAGACTTCGAAGCCAGCGACTGAGTAGAGATACCCTTGTGCGAAGAGTCCAGGGAACACGAATTTCCCGAGCAAGGCGAGTGCCGTGGCGTTGAGAGGCACTATCGTGAGGTAGCCGAGGGTCAGGAACCAGCCGCACACATAAGCGTGATGGGGGCCGGCCGTGAAGTATGCATATACGAACTCGCCGCCGGCAAACGGAAACCGGGTCACCATCAGGCCGTAGCTACAGCTGATTAAGACCATCAACAGGCCACCCAGTAGGATTCCAATCGTCGCGCCAATTGGCCCGGCGGTGACAAGGAAGTCACCTGGAAGTACGAAGCAACCCCATCCGATCATGCATCCCAATGCGAGCGCGCCACTGTGCCATGTACCGAGACTGCGCTCAAGTTGGGTGCGTTCGCTCATCTGGAAGCCTCTTTCCGGTCGGTTGCCATCAGTGGGGCGACGGCTAGCGAGTCGTCACAATTGGGTAGACCTGTCCTTCAAAGACCGTACCCCAAATCCGGATATCCTTGACGTGATCAAGCGGCACGGCGTACGGGTCCTCCTCCACGACGGCGAAGTCGGCTTTCTTTCCTGCTGCGATGGTGCCGATCTCGTGGTCCATCCTGAGTGACCACGCGGCATCGACCGTTACAGCCCGCAGTGCTTGGTCGAGCGTCAGAGCCTCCTCAGGTCCACGGATTGTTCCGCTAGCCGTCTTGCGCGTGGCCACCGACCAGACCGCGAGGAGAGGCCTAACGGGTCCCATGGGTAGATCGGAGTGCAGCGTGACCTTGACTCCGTTCCGTACTAACGAGCCAAGGCGAATCATCTGGTCCGCGCGATCAGCTCCAATTCCGACCTCCGCCCACTTGTCACCCAACAGCCAGAGGTAGTAACCGGTGGCGGAGACCGTCGCGCCAAGCCGGCCTATTCGCGTAGCCTGATCCTGCCTGGAGAATCCGAAGTGTTGCAAGATGTAGCGGAAGTCTGGGCGTGGATGTTCCTCAAGTAGCGCTTCAAGCGCATCTAGAGTTACATCGACACCCCAGTCGCCATTGACGTGAACGTTGATGTCAAACCCCGCATTCCAGAACGGCTCCATCAGCGGCTTCAACTCCTCTGGTGGTGTGAGCCATTCACCGTGGTGACCATCGATATACCCGGGTTCCCCCATTTGCATGTACTGTGCGAACATCGCACCGTCCGCCATGTACTTCATTCCTTTTGTAAAGATGAGCCGGTCAGTACTCGCTTTTTGGTCATTCTCGAACTTCGCGGAGAGGTTCTCTCCAGCTCTCTCCTCGTAGCCTGCCGGCCTGGCGACATGAAGAATTCGAAACGGCGTTTGGTCGTTGTCAAAACTATCGCGCAAGCTTTCCCACTGTGCCGAACTTACTTTTGGGGCGCTTCCAGCATCCGCGATCGTCGTGACGCCACCACGATGGATCAGGTCCGTCACTAACTCGAAGCCGTCAGCAGTCGCGCGGGGATTCGGAAGATACCGACTAATCCTGTCTCTGACGACGGCTTGGCCTCGTTCCCAGAAGCGGCCGGCTTCCCAATCGACCCCGTCTGGGGCCAACGCGACGACTTCCTCACTGACTTGGGCGGCCTCTAGGGCGGCAGTGTTCAGCACCACTTCGTGGGCAGAGCGTTGGGTCACGACGATTGGACGCGTCGCTGAAATGTTGTCCAAGTCCTGGCGGGTCAGAGGACCGTGCCAGTAACTGTTCCAGCCCCAAGTGAAGAACGGCTCATCAGAACCAGACTCGCGAGAAACGAGTTCCCGCAACCTGGCTAGGTAGCTCACCCTGTCGGTCACGCCCTCGATGAAACCGGACGGGAGTTCCCAGTCTTCCGCAGTGATGATTTCGTTCTGCGACAGTAGTCGGGCGCCCAGGCCGGGATGCAGGTGAGGGTCGATGAATCCAGGGAGGAGCACCTTGTCCCTGAACCGTTCGTCGATCTCGTATTCGTGAGCGTCGAGCCACGGTTTGAGTGTGTCCATTGTGCCCACCGCGACAACCCGATCGTCCCGCACCGCAACTGCGGTGGCAGTCGGCATTGACGGGTCCATGGTTATGATCTTTCTCGCGGGATATACCGTGAGTTGATCGGCCGCAACGCCCACCGACATCGAGGCGCATAACATCACACCGTAGAGAAAGACGCTTACAGTACAGGGTCTCATAGATGCTCTCCTCCAGCAGGTCCTAACGGACGCCAGCTAAACGTGTTAAAGACGGAGT
>CAZWIL010000192.1:0-4272 GCA_964634175.1 uncultured Vicinamibacteraceae bacterium | reverse complement strand
GAACAGAAATGTTTCAGTTCTTGCATCACCCGCCCCACTCAAAAGTAAGATACAGATGCAGAGCCGACTCGGCGGCCCTTTCAACGAGCGCCTAATGTTTGAACGAACAAAATGGTTCGCGTGGTTTAGTGTCGCAGTAATGGCAACTGGTTGCAGCACCCCAGACGTCGGAGACCGTGTTAAACGGATCTCAATCGCCACGGGAGGCACCGGGGGAGTCTACTACCCTTATGGTGGTGGCATCGCTAAGGTGATAAGCGATCACATAGTCAATGTAGAAGCCACTGCGGAAGTAACGGCAGGCACGGTTGATAATTTGAAATTCATTGGGACCCGTTCAGCTGACATTGCCTTTGCCTTATCAGATTCACTGGATGATGCTTCTGCTGGAAAAGGTGCATTTGAAGAATTCGGTGCCATTCCCGTCAGAGCGCTCGCAGTGCTCTATGACAATTACAACCACGTCGTCACAACAAACGACAGTCCCATCAAGTCAATACAAGACCTGACAAACCGCGTTGTCTCTACTGGCGCACCTGGAAGTGGAACCGAAATTAGCGCATTTCGCATCCTGTCAGCGGCCGGAGTCAACTTTGAATCTGAAATGCGGCGCCAAAGCCTAGGCGCAGCTCAGTCTGTCGACGCCCTTAAAGACGGTAAGATCGATGCATTCTTCTGGAGTGGCGGTATCCCGACGGGATCGCTCTTGGACCTTGCTTCGACTCCCGGACTAACAATCCGACTCTTATCGACTAACGCGGTCTTTGCCAACTTGCAAGAACGGTTCGGGACAGCGGTTTATCATCTGTCAACCATCCCTCGATCAACCTACCCGGGCATGGCAGACGATGTTTCGACTGTTGCCGTAGCCAACGTCCTTGTCGTTCATGAGTCGATGGACGTAGATCTCGTTCAGAACATCACCCGCGCGCTCTTTGCAAACGATACAGAACTGGCCGCCATACACCCCATGGCCGCACTGTTATCAGTTGAATCCGCGGTAAGCGGTTCACCGATTCCGTTTCATGAAGGTTCTATGGCTTACTACCGCGAACGAGGCGCTTGGAACGAGGACCGGTAAGTTCTGGACACTTCAGTGACCGCCGACGCTGACGTTCGCAACGATTCCAACTCGGAAACCCGTACTCGTTGTTTGTCAGGCGTTATTGCCAGACTCGCAACAATCCTCAGTGCAGGACTATCGCTCTATGCACTCTACTGGGTAGTGGGAATCATCCAACCCCAGCTCTACAGAGTCAGCTTCCTCCTGCTTGCCTTGACCTTAACTTTCTTGCTCTACCCTGCATCCCAACGGTCTAAGAACCACATTACCGTCTTAGACTGGAGCCTTGTTGTACTGGCGATTCTCGCACTGGGATGGCCAATTGTCGACTTAGACCAATTTGTCTATCGAGCTGCAACACCAAGTAATACCGACCTTGTGCTGGGTATTCTGACCACTGCCTTAGTGCTCGAAGCAACCCGAAGAACGATCGGTCCGATCCTCCCCATAACGGCGATCTGCTTTCTGGCATATGGATACCTAGGCCCCGCATTAGATTTGATCGGTCTTGAACTTTTTGCTCACCGCGGATACGACACGGCGCGGTTAGTCGGCACCCTCTACATGACGTTAGAAGGCATTTGGGGTGTACCACTAGACGTGGCCTCAACCTATATTGTGCTGTTTACAATTTTCGGATCAGTGCTTGCCCACTCTGGTGCGGGTCAGTTTTTTATCAATTGGACCTTATCGGTCTTCGGTCGGTCCAAAAGTGGCGCGGGACCAGGACGCACTGTCACATTATCCGGATTCTTGCTTGGAACAGTTTCAGGGAGCGGAGTTGCAACCACTGTAACTTTGGGTGCCGTGGCCTGGCCACTTCTCAAACGGTCAGGTTTTTCACCTGAAGTGGCCGGTGGCATCCTCTCTGCCAGTGGTATCGGCGCAATCCTAGCACCTCCTACAATGGGAGCAGCGGCATTCTTGATCGCTGAATTCTTGAATATTTCCTACCTCCAAGTCATCGTGATGGCCATCATTCCCGCTGCTCTTTACTACCTGTCGATCATTCTAATGATCGAAGCTGATGCCCGACGAATGGGAATGAAAGCCGTTGAAATAAATCTTCCGTCAGCAACTACCCTGATGCGAACGGCGGGATACCAATTCCTTCCACTAGTGCTAATGGTGGCATTGCTGATCAGCGGCATGACGCCTTTTCGTGCCGTATTCTTCGCAACGTTACTCGCCATAGGTCTCAGTTTTATCCAGAAGAAAAGAGCTTTATACCCGAACCGGCTTCTAGCCGCGCTTGGTGCAGGAGGCAGGGGAGTACTCCCAGTCGCCGCTACCACAGCGACTGCCGGCGTTATTGTCGGAATTGTGACACTGACTGGCTTAGGTCTTAAGATTGCCGGCATCATCGTAACACTGGCTGGAGGCAACGTCTTTCTCACAGTCACGTATTCAGCTGTAGCGGTGTGGATGCTTGGACTAGCTGTTCCTGTTACTGCGTCTTACATCATCGCTGCCGTCATGGTGGCACCTGCACTGACATTAGTTGGAGTGCCAGCAGTCGCTGCACACATGTTCATTTTCTACTATGCCGTCTTATCTGAAGTAAGTCCGCCCACAGCATTATCGCCATTCGCCGCTGCCGCCATCACAGGTGGCAACCCATTTCGCACTATGATGCTAACTTGGAAATACACGCTGCCAGCGTTCCTCGTGCCTTTTGCCTTTACGTTGAGCCCACAAGGTCTCGGTGTTCTGCTACAGGCCCCTATCCAAGATGTCGTTATCACCGTCGGTTCCGCAGTAATCGGGGTAAGTGCCTTGGCTATGGGTCTTGGCGGTTGGCTCACACATCGGGTGCGTCTCGTCGAAAGAGTTCTCGCAACCTCGGGTGGTTTGCTCTTGTTCTTGGCCATTAGAAGTGCCGATATTATTGGGTTCGGACTCTTTGGCGCAGCGGTGGCACTCCACCTTTACCAACGAAGGCCAGATGATGGATGACCAACTAACAAGTGAATTAGACCGTTACAAGGAGGACTTTCGAAATAATCGATCGACGGCCAGAAATCTATTTTCAACGCTGACGCCTCAAGAATTTAACTGGAGCCCCAAGAAAGACTGCTGGTCCATCGCGCAGTGTTTGACACACTTGATTATCAGTTCAAAACTCTATAGCAGCGCTATTTTGAACGCCGTATCTACCGCCGATCCTGCTCGCAAAGGTGACCCAGGTCCCTATCAGTACGGCCTGTTCTCTCGCATGATGATTAAAGCGTTAGACCCGACCAATCGAAGAACATACAAGGCTCCTCGTAAGTTCGCACCTCCATTCATTCACTACCCCGTTGATTCAGTGATCGCGGATTTCGAATCAAGCGGTGGCCGATGGGAAGAGTGCCTAAAATTCTCCACCGGCCTCAATTTAGCCAAAGTAAAGGTCACATCTCCCGTCATGCCTCTGCTACGATTTCAATTAGGTGCTACATTTGCGATGATGGTGATGCACGAACGACGACACTTACTACAAGCCCAGACGGTTACGACTACTGCTGGATTTTCCGATATACCACTGGAGGACTCTTGACCAAAGAAGACCTAATCGACCGACTGAATGAAGACCTTGCGAGCGAACTGGGTGCGGTCATCATGTATCTCACCTATGCCGCCAGGGCCACAGGACCTTATCGCCCTCAACTCGCACAGTTCTTTCTCGCCGAAGTTGCCGACGAACAATTGCATGCGCAGTACTTATCCAACAAAGTAGTAGCGCTGGGCGGCGAACCGACCACCGTGCCTCGCCCGGTTTCGCTCCCAGATTCAAATCGAGGGATGCTTGAAGAAGTGTTGAAGGCCGAACGTGAGGCCACAGAGAGTTACACTCAACGGGCTCAAGAAGCTGAAGATTACGGGGACAAAGGTCTTGTAGTTCAACTCGAAGACTTCATCCGTGACGAAAGTAGTCACGTCGAAGAGACAGAACGGATCCTCAGGGACTGGCCCCTGTAGTAGGCAAACCAACATCCGGTCGGCAGAAATTAGGAAATTACATGCTGCCACACGATTTCTATGTGCGAACGAGTTTTCGAAACTTGATGCGCTGCGGACGATCAGCGGTTGATCCTAAACGTCTGCGTCTATCAGCCTCATATTCTGCGTAGTTACCTTCGAACCAAACCACATGCGAACTGCCCTCGAAGGCGAGGATATGGGTCGCGATACGGTCCAAAAACCAGCGGTCGTGACTAACTACGACA